>JBBQQX010000118.1:0-9594 GCA_038215405.1 Burkholderiales bacterium | reverse complement strand
CCCGGATTCGCTGATCGCTTTTGTTGGGCGGTTTTCCATTGCTGCAGTGTTCTGGAAGTCAGGTCAAACCAAGGTCGAAGGCTTTGCCATCGACATCGTCAGCGGCGATATTCATTTGGGTTGGCCGCACTTGTCGGATTCAGTGATTCCCCTGTTCAAGGAAGAATACAACCTGCCCTTGGTGCCGCCAGAGCTGGCCGCTACGATGGCCGCGTTTGCGGAGCATTTCTTTCCTGTGCTGATCTTGTTGGGCCTTGCCACACGCCTGTCGGCTTTCGCCTTGTTAGGCATGACCATGACGATCCAGTTGCTGGTCTATCCTGGTGCCTATCCAACGCACGGCACCTGGGCTGCCGTGTTGCTGTTTTTGATCGCCCGTGGACCTGGCAAGTTGTCTATTGACCACTGGATCGCCAAGCGATTTGCTTAGAACCCAGGTTCACGACACGCAGAGGTAAGCAGATGAATACCGCCCTGGCCAGCCATTTATTTCCAACGCCACCGGTAACCCCGCGCTTCATTTCCCTTGCGGTTCATCGCCGTTCCATTTGGCGAAGGCACGCATGGCCTGACTCAGAAATGGAACTTCTAGGCTGAAGTTCTTGCAGCCAGAGCACATCATGACGTGGAATTTCAGGGGCATTTTTTCCAGCAACGACAACTCTCGCTCCTGCGACTCGGATATCAAACGTGTGGCCTCTTTGCAGTTCAGCATGCTTGGCCTCCTTGCGTAAACCAGCGATTTTCTAGACATTCACGCAAACGCAGCCGGGCACGGTGCAGCAGCACATTCAGATTGCTGACCGTGATGTTGACTTCCACGCAAATTTCGCTCGCATCCAACTCGACAAACTCCTTCATCATGAAAACGCGCCCCTGTTTGCCGGGCAGGTTTTCCAGGCAGATTTCAAACACTTTCCAGAACTGGCCTTGATGCAGTGCGTCTTGCGGGTTGCCCCAAGAGACAGGTTTTCCATCCGATTGCCAATGACCTCCGGCGTCAAATAGTTCGGAAAAATCCTCGCTGTCTTCATCTTCATGCATCAAGCTGCTGGCAAACACCAAGCGCTGCTTTTGCCGCAGCACGTCGGCAATCTTGTTTTTCAGAATGGCAAAGACCCAGGTTTTGAGTGCCGACCGGCCAGTGAAGGATTTGGCATTTTTGAGCGCCCCCATCAAGGCCTCTTGCACCGCATCTTCGGCCAGATGACTGTCTGAGAGTTGTAGTGTGGCGAATTTATGCATCTGGCGGCGCAAGGCCTCCAGGAACTCGGTGTCGGTCAGTACCGATATTTCGTTGGCGTCGCCGTTCTTCAATTCGGTAAAAGCCTGCCCCATCACTGCCCTCGATCCAGATCGACGGCGGCCTGTAACAAGTGACCCGCAGGCAAAGCGGCGACTGCTGCCATCACGGTGCGCTGGATCAATTCGGTATCGGCCTGCGGCTCCAGGTCGACCGGCTTGCCCTGCTGTCCCGTGGGTGTTGCGACCAGGCCGGTGACACCTTGGACCAGCTTGAACTCGCCAGTGCAGTTGCTGCAACACATCTTGTCGCCCGCGCGTTGATCCCGGCGCAGCGCCAGAGTTGGCCCACACATCGGGCAGGACTGCAAAGGAATGCCTTCGTCACTGTGACCCATGACATGGTCCAACACACCCGCATGGCCGAGCGCCACAAACGTATCTGTGAATCCGGCGTGAAACTGGCCGCCTTTTTCAGCCAACAAAATCCCAAGCGCTTTGTCGCGTGGCATGCCAGCGCGGTACGGGCGTGAACTGGTCATGGCATCAAAAGCATCACAGATGCCCACCATGGCGGCCATGTCAGAAATTTGCTCGCTCTTTAGCCCCTGCGGATAGCCGTTGCCATCTGGGCGCTCGTGGTGCGAGTAAATCGCATCTCGTACCAATGAAGCCAAAGGATGCCCGGCCAGCATGCGCATGCCGATGGAAGGATGCGTCTTGATGACATCGTACTCATCATCAGTCAAGCGCTCAGGCTTGCGCAAAATGGCATCCGGCACCCCAACCTTACCCAGATCGTGCAAAAAACCACCCAATCCGATACGCGCCGCAGTCGCATCGTCTGCACCCGTTTGCTCGGCCAACAGACGGGCATAGCGCGACACGCGCCACAGGTGGCCACCGGTGTAGGGGTCGCGCGCCTCGACAAACCACGCCATGGTCAGCAAGCTTGCCAGCAAATGGCTGGCCGATACCGCTGGCACTGCCGTGGCGGCTGGTTCTGCAGTCTGAAACACCGCGCCCAATTTTTTTAAAAAAGTCATCTGGATTCTTTCAATAGTTGCATTGACTTCGTGCCTGGCATCACCGAAAAGCGCGCTATGAACCCTCGGTCAATCCAGTCCTTCCATTTCCAGACCCATTCTCCCTCAGCCGACCAACGCCCCCACGAGGCGATTGCGTACCTGGGCCCACAGGCCAGCAAATAGAGTGATCTGGGCTTGGGGTGGTAAGGCCGGGGTGTTGCCCCGCTAAGCGCCGCGATCAAATTGTCGGCCAATACCGGGCCGGCATAGACCGCCTGAACGCCCGAGCGCTGCATCAACACATCACTTCTGGCACACACATCACCAGCGGCAAAAACATGGGCGTGAGAAACACTGCGGTGATCGCGATCGACCGCGATATACCCGTTGGCATCCAGTGCAAGGCCAGAGACCTGCAGCCAAACCGGCGCGCGCGCCCCTGTGGCCGCGATGACCCAGTCGGCTTGAAGCGACGTGCCGTCTGAGAGAAGAACAGCGCTATCGGTACCCACCCCATGCTGGCAGTGCAAACGGATGCCAGCCCGCTCGACATAACGAAGCACGCGAGATTGGACAGCTTTTGAATGACCGGCAAGCAAGCCAGACTCCGAAGCAACCAGATCGACCTGCCCGTCAACTGATGATTGGGTGAACGCGTGTTTGGCGGCAAGCGCAATCTCAACACCCGCGGCACCTGCGCCAACGACAACCAGTCTGAAATTTGCTTTCGCCTTTGCTTGCGAAAGTACCTTTGGCCACTTCAAATGGAAATCATCCAGTGGCTTGACCGGCAGCCATTTACTGCCGGGCAACGAGTACCCGTAATTTTCCCTGGCCGTCTTCTGGTGCTACCCCGCTGGTGCTTGATTGCTCAAAACCGTATTGACGATTGCGTACTTTGATCGACTTGGAGTGCCCCGGCTCTCATGATCTCAACTTCTCGAACCGCCCGGTGCGGACCCGCATGCCGGTTGGTGTGGCAGGGGCGCAGTCGATAATGACTGCCCCCTATGCCGATTCTGGTGCTCTTATTTTCTCTGTTGCCTGCCTGCTACCTCGGTCGGGTACAGGCATGGCCACATGCCGTTGCCAGATCCTCTTGGCCAGATCACGCCTGAAAAGCGTTGTCAGGCCAGCCAGAGTGCACGCGTTCGCTTTGGAAGTGACGGCTGCGTCCATTGATCGGGTCGGTGAATTCAATGCTTTTGGCCAACAGCTGCAACGGATGCGCATAGTCAACTTGGCCTTCGGGTGTGAGCGTGGGGTACAGGCCGTCGCCCAGAATCGGCAGGCCCAAGGCTGCCATGTGCACGCGCAGCTGGTGGCGCTTGCCGGTCACAGGCCGCAGCTGGTAGCGCCCTAGGTCGCCGCGCACTTCCAGAACATCAATATGGGTGAGGGCGTTGGGCGCTCCGCTCACCTCGTGTTGGAGCATGAAGTGGCCTGCTTCGACGATGCGGCTCTCGCGCGTCATCGGTAGCGCCAGACCCCCGCGCCACGGTGCAATCGCTTCATAGGTCTTCTTGACGCTGCGCTGGCTGAACAGGGCGTGGTACGCGGCTCGGGTCTCGGGTTGCACCGAGAACATCACGAGCCCGGCCGTGTCGCGGTCAATGCGGTGGATGGGTACCAGCGTGTCGATGCCGAGTTTTTGCTTGAGCCGCACCAGCACGGTCTCCAACAGGTAACCCCCAGAGGGCATCACGGGCAAGAAATGCGGTTTGTCGACCACGATGAGCTGCTCATCCTGAAACAGGATGACCTCGTCAAACGGGATACACGGCTCATCCGGCACGACGCGGTAGTAGTACAGCCGCCGATGGCCCTGGTAGGCGCTGTCGGGCGCGAGTTGCACGCCGTGCTCATCGACCACGTCGCCCTGGCACATGCGTTGGTGCCAGACGTTTCGGGGGATCGCTTTGAAGCGCTCGGCCAGAAAATCAAGTGTCAAGGGCCAGCTGCCAGCGGGCAGGCCGATGCAGCTGGGCCCAACGCCATGGCGGGCGGGCGGCACAAAATGACCGGACGACAAGGGTCTAGATTCGCTCAAACACCAGATCCCAAACGCCGTGTCCGAGCTTGATGCCACGGTTCTCGAACTTGGTCAGCGGGCGGTAGTGGGGCTTGGGCGCGTAGCCTGCCAGCTCCGGGTTGGCGGGCGTGGCCGTGTTCTTGAGCAGCGGCTGCGCGCTGAGCACTTCGAGAATCTGCTCGGCATAGGGCTGCCAGTCGGTGGCGCAGTGCAGGTAGCCGCCCACCTTGAGGCGCGCTGCCAGCTTGGCAATCAGCGCGCTTTGGATCAGGCGGCGCTTGTTGTGTTTCTTCTTGTGCCACGGGTCGGGAAAGAAGATGTGCACGCCATCCAGGGTCTGCAGCGGCAGCATGTGGTCGATGACTTCGACGGCGTCGTGCGCCACGATGCGGATGTTGCGCAGTCCCTGTTCGCCAATGCGCTTGAGCAGCGCACCGACGCCCGGTTCGTGCACTTCGCAGCACAAAAAATTCTTCTCCGGCATCAGCGCGGCGATGTGGGCGGTGGCTTCGCCCATGCCGAAGCCGATTTCCAGGATGACTGGCCCAGGATTTGAGTCGTTTTGGCCTCTAGCCCGCGTCTCATCTGCGTAACAAGCTACAAAATCAATAGCGTCGTTTTGATAAGGCAGCAGGAATTGTGGCCCCAGATTCTCAAAGGCTTTGGCCTGGCCGGCGGTGGTGCGACCCGCGCGGCGCACAAAACTCTTGATTTCTTTCGGGTGGGCCACACCCTCGGGCGCGCTGCGCCGGATGCGGGGCACGCGTGGGCTCTCGCTGGTCTTGGCGTCGGGAGGAGTAGGTTTTGTATCGTTCACGGGGTGGAATTGTAGAGAGACTGAGGCCTGGACTTTGTCAGCGATTCACGCCGGGGCGAGCGCAAACTGATCGCCCCAGACCCGAGCCCAGTGCAGAAGCGCCTGAGCCACGGTGGTGGATTCGGTTGGCAGGCCCAGCAGATGGGCGGCCGCATTGAGCGCGGCCAGCGGGTCAGAGGTATCCAGCGCCATCGCCCCATTCTGTTTGGACAGCTTCTCGCCGTCGGCCCCCAGCACCAATGGGGTGTGCAGGTAACGCGGTGTTGGCAGCCCCAAGGCACGTTGCAGCAGAATTTGCCGCGCTGTGTTGTCGGCCAGATCTTCGCCGCGAACCACGTCGGTGACGCCCTGCGCCGCATCGTCCACGACCACGGCGAGCTGGTAGGCAAAGCAGCCATCAAAGCGTTTGAGCACATAGTCCCCGACCTGCGCTAGCCCGTCCTGCTGTTGGAGCCCCAGGCGGCGGTCGGTCCAGTGAATGATGTTTTTTGATACTAAATTAGTAGCATCATGCGCATATTCCACTTGAGCTAGAGGCTCATTTTGCATATATTTATCGGTGCGCAGGCGCCACGCCGTCCCGTTGCGCCCGTGCAGGCCGGTGCGGCAGGTGCCGGGGTAAACCAGTTCGCCGTGGCGTGCCCGCTGCTGACCCAGACAACTCAGCGCAGCCTCGATGTCCTTGCGCGAGCAGGCGCAGGGGTAGGCTAGAGCGCGCGCTTTCAACTGGTCCAGCGCCTGCTGGTAGAGCCCGGTGCGCTGCGACTGCCACACGGGTGGTGCGTCGGGGTGCAGGCCACAAACGGCCAGCTGTTGCAGGATGAGCTGGTCCAGGCCGGGCGCGCAACGGGGTGTATCAACATTTTCGATGCGCACGAGCCACTGTCCGGCCTGAGCGCGTGCGTCGAGCCAACTGGCCAGTGCCGCCACCAGCGAGCCGGCGTGCAGCGGCCCGGTGGGCGACGGGGCAAAGCGCCCCACATAGTGGGCCACCATGCCTTGATCGAGGTTAAACGATGGCCAGCGCCAATTCCAGACCCGAGACAAACGCGTTTTCCACGCGATGGCCCAGGCACCAGTCGCCGCAAACGCCCAGGCTGGTATTGGCGTCCCACAAATGGGATTTCCCCAGCGGCTGGGTTGTCTGGGCGTGCAGCCAGCGGTGCGAATCGATATGGGCGGGTTCCGCGTGGATGCCGGTGACCTCGGCAAATGCTTTGAGAAGCTTGGCCTGCACGCGCGCGGCATCGTCCTGCAGATGCTCTTTCGACCAGGCCGCGCTGGCTTGCACGGTCCAGCGCTCCACGCTGGCACGACCGGGCTTGCTCGACTCCCGCGCCAGCCAGGCAATGCGGTGGTGGGTGCTGCGCGCTGCATTCCACTGGGGACCCAGCGTGGTCAGGCCCGGCTGCACCGCCTGCGGAAACGCCAGCATCAGCGTCCAGCAAGGCGCGGCGTCGACCCGATCAATCTGGCGCGACAGGGCGTCGGCTTTGTGCGAGGTTTCCAGCAGCAGGCGCGCCTGTTCTGCCGGAATGGCCAGCAGCACGGCATCGAAGCCGGAAAAAACATGTTGCGCACCATCCTGCGCCTCGGTATGCAGCTGCCATTGGTTTGGATGAACAACATCGCGGTCCATGCGCGTCACCCGGGTCTCCAGTTCGATGCAGTGTTGGTCCAGCAACGGCTGCGCCCAGCGCTTGACCAGTGCATTCATGCCAGGGGTGGGCACCCAATGGGTTTCGGCGGCTGGCAGGCTTGTTGTGCCGATCTGTCCGTGCTCGTCAAGCACCCGAATGGTGTTGGCACTCCAGGCTTTGCACACGCCCGGCACGGTGGCCAAGGCCCGGGCAAAGCGCGGATCCCGCACGGTGAAATACTGCGTGCCGTGGTCAAAAGTGCCAAAGGGCGTGTCGCGCGTCGCCATGCGCCCGCCGACGCCAGCGCTCTTCTCGAGCAGGTTCACCTTGTGCCCGGCCTGCACCAAGGTGCGGGCGCAGCTGACGCCCGCCATACCAGCGCCAATGATGGCAATATTCTTGGGGGGGACTCGGGATTGGTTCATAAACGATGTTTCCAGGGATTGTTGTATGTCATGCACTTTACACGCCTCGGTGGCGCTCGAGCAAAGCCATGCGTGTGGAGGGGCTCTCAAGTTGTTCCAGCCACCACTGCAAGGCCCGCCCTGGAGTCGACTTGGCGACTCTGCGCCAAGCGTAGTTGACCCGAATCAGCGCCTGCGGGCGCTCCATTTTCTTAACCACCAGACGGCCGGTTTCAATGAACGCGCGCGCCATGCACTGCGGCACAAAGCCGCTGCCCAGACCGCGCAATTGCGCATCGAGCTTGTCCGGCATGGTGGCCACGGTGAACACGTCCTGCCCGCCCAGCAGGCCAATGGTGATGCCGCCACCACGGCCGATGGTGTCGGCCACGGCCACTGCGCGGTGCTGGCGCACCAGTTCGTCCTTGAGCGGCTCGGGCGCCTTGGCCAACGGGTGATGCGGCGCCATGGCATAGACAAAGCTCACGTCGCCCAGCGCTTTGCTGTGAATGCCGGCCTGGGTGCTGGCGTCGGTCACGCCAAGCGCCAGATCGGCCTGGCCCGAGATCAGGGCTTCCAGCGTGCCCGAGAGGGTTTCGTCGCGCAGCTTGATGCGAGTGGGCGGGTTGAGGGTGAAAAAGGCCGCACACAGCTCCATCACGGTGGCTTTGGAGATGATGCTGTCGATGGCGATGGTCAGTTGTGGCTCCCAGCCGGTCGCCACGCGCTTGACCCGGTTTGCCACCGCGTCAATTTCTTCGAGCAGGCGGGCCCCCTCGCGCAGCAACTCCAAGCCGGCTTCGGTCAGGCGCGCCTGGCGCGAGCTGCGGTCATACAGCAGGACGTCGAGCGCGTCCTCTATCTGGCGCACTCGGTAGCTCAGGGCGCTGGGCACGACACCGAGCTTGCGCGCGGCCGCGGCAAAGCTGCCGGTCTGCGCAATGGTCTGCAGTAGGGCCAGCGCGTCGGGTGTCAGGACATCACGGGCGCCCGCCACGGGGGTTACAACACTTCGCTGGCGAAGTCCGCCAGCCGCGAGCGCTCGCCGCGCGCCAGCGTGATGTGCCCGCCGTGCGCCCAGCCCTTGAATCGGTCCACGGCATAGGTCATGCCGGACGAGCCCTCGGTCAGATAGGGTGTGTCGATCTGGGCGAGGTTGCCCATGCAAATGATCTTGGTGCCGGGCCCGGCACGCGTGATCAAGGTCTTCATCTGCTTGGGCGTCAGGTTTTGGGCCTCGTCGATGATGACGAACTTGTTCAAAAAGGTGCGGCCACGCATGAAGTTCATGCTCTTGATCTTGATGCGGCTGCGGATCAACTCGCTGGTGGCGGCGCGGCCCCATTCACCGGCGCTGGTGTCGGTCTTGCCCAGGACTTCCAGGTTGTCATCGAGCGCCCCCATCCACGGGCCCATCTTTTCTTCTTCGGTGCCCGGCAGAAAGCCGATGTCTTCGCCCATGCTGACGGTGGCGCGGGTGACGATGATCTCGGTGTAGCGCCGGTCGTCCAACACCTGGGTCAGGCCCGCGGCCAGCGCCATCAGGGTCTTGCCCGTGCCGGCCTGACCGGTCAGGGTGACGAAGTCGATTTCAGGGTCGAGCAGCAGGTTCAGGGCAAAGTTTTGCTCCCGGTTGCGCGAGGTGATGCCCCAGACTGCGTGCTTGAGGTGGGTGTAGTCCTTGAGGGTTTTGAACACCGCTGTCTTGCCCCGGATTTCAGTCACGCGAGCGTACAGACTGGGCTCGCCCGGCGCCTCAAAATAGACAAACTGGTTGATCAACAGGCTGGCCACAACCGGGCCGCTGATGCGGTAGAACGTGAACGCGCCTTGTTGCCAGCTTTCCACCGTCTTGGCCTGGCTGGTCCAAAAATTGGCGGGCAGGGCGATGGCGCCCGAGTACAGCAAGTCGCCGTCCTCGAGCGTCTTGTCGTTTTGGTAGTCGTCGGTGGCCAGGCCCAGTGCGCGCGCCTTGACCCGCATATTGATGTCTTTGGATACCAGTACCACCTCACGCGCGCCCGGGCGTGCAGTGCCATCCAAAGCCCTGGCGGACAGCTCTTGCTGTTGGCGGGCCTGCTGCTGACGCAATGCCTCCACCACGCCCAGGATCTGGTTGTCGGCCTTGCCCTGGGGCAGGCTGGTCGGCAGCGTGTAGTCCAGCAGTTGGGTCTGGAAAAACAGCTTGCCGCCCGCTTCACGGTGGCCGGTCGCGTTGAGAGGCAGGCCGCCGGTGATGTCGGCACCTTGATGACCGGCAAGCGCGTCAAGCGAGCGACTGGTCTGGCGGGCGTTGCGGGCGACTTCAGTCGTGCCTTTCTTGTGGGCGTCGAGTTCTTCAAGCACGATCATGGGCAAGAAGATATCGTGTTCTTCAAAGCGGAACAGGCACATCGGGTCGTGCAACAGCACGTTGGTGTCAAGCACAAAC
>JBBQQX010000117.1:0-9784 GCA_038215405.1 Burkholderiales bacterium | reverse complement strand
CTCCACCGGCACGTCCGGCGCCGCGTGCGCCAAGGCCTCCATCAAACCCATGCCGATCACATAGGCCGCATCCTTGTCGCTCGGCACCGCGCCGCCCACGTCACGCACGGCGTATTGAATACACCGCGTGATGATGGCCGTGGAGTCAAACAAGGTGCCGTCCCAATCAAAGGCAATCAGGTCGAACTGGCGTGCTCTGGCAGTCTCAGGATGAAGAAGGTGCGGCATGGTCGGAAAAAGCTTCGAGTTCAGTCGGTAGGGGAGCCAGCAGGTCGAGTCGCTCGCCGCTGGCGGGATGGTTGAACTGCAATCGCCAGGCATGCAAAAACATGCGCTTGAGGCCGGGCCGGGGCCCGGCCTGGAGTAATTTCTTGTTCAGGCCAAAGTCGCCATATTTATCATCGCCTGCAATCGGATAGCCCTCGCTGGCCAGATGAACCCGGATCTGATGCGTGCGCCCGGTCTTGATAGTAACTTCCAGCAAACTGAAAGCTGTGGACTGGCTGGCCCGGACTTTCACCAACGTGACCGAGGGCATGCCTTCGGGGTCGTCGCGCGACACCACCTTGACGCGCCGTTCACCCTCGCCCGCACTGCCGTCCTTGCCTGGGAGCAGGTATTTATGGAGCGGCTTGTCCAGCACTTTCTTGTTGGCGGGCCAGTGCCCAACCACCAAAGCCAGATAGGTCTTGCCGGTCTCGCGCTCGCGAAACTGGCTTTGCAACCGGGTCAGAGCGCTGCGCTTTTTGGCAATCAACAAAATGCCACTGGTGTCGCGGTCAAGCCGGTGCACCAGTTCCAGAAACTTGGCCTCGGGCCTGGCCATGCGCAATTGCTCAATCACGCCAAAGCTCACGCCCGACCCCCCGTGCACGGCCACGCCGGCTGGCTTGTCGATCACCAGCACATGTTCGTCCTCAAACAAAATGGGGAAATCCCGCGCCGGCGCACCACGAACCATGCCTTGTGCCATCGCCTCGGCTTTTTCCGCGACCCGCTCGGAAATTCGCACCGGTGGCAGACGCACTGTATCGCCCGCTGCCACCCGTGCATCGGCAGAGACACGACCTTTGTTCACCCTGACTTCGCCACTTCGGATGATGCGATAGACATGGGTTTTGGGCACCCCCTTGAGGTGGCGCATCAGAAAATTGTCCAGGCGTTGTCCGGCCGAGTCTTCATCGACGCATATCGTTGTGACCTGGGGTTTTGGCGGGGCTGGATTGCCCCCTATAATGTGTTTCACTAGCGAAGAGCTGTAAGTGGTTGATTTAACGAGAAGTTAATTCAAGTTGTGGACGGAGTTTAGTTCACCAGCACCCAGCAGCACCGCCAGAAGGTCGATACCGCCGATTGCCCATGCCCGCAAACCGCAAGCCAGTTGCTTGCGGTGGCCCGCAAGACAAACGGTCAAGACGACGCTTTGAAACCCTGATACGGAATACCCCAAGGTCACAGACAGTTTGCCTGTGATCGGAATGAAACGAGATGTTTGTGTTGTTGAGCCTGATTCACCGCTGCCTGGGGCGCGCTTGCGCGCCATGGCTTGACATGAATTGGCCATCGGCGCCCACACAATGGACGAACAAGGCTATTAATTTAATAGCAAATTCGCAACCCAGGCAACCCGTTCCCCTCCACGCGCCTACACCCGGACTTTTTGCTTAAGTCCTGGTTCTCCGGCTTTTTCCTCCTCAATTCAAAGCGTCAGTTCCGGTATCAATGGCTCGTCAAGGGCTTATTTGTTATTTGAATTGAAGGAATGCTCCCCATGAAACGGATGCTGATTAACGCCACGCAGGCTGAAGAACGCCGCCTGGCCATTGTCGATGGACAAAAACTCCTCGACTACGAAATTGAAATTGAAGGCTGCGAACAGCGCAAGGGCAACATCTACAAGGCCATCGTCACCCGCGTCGAACCCTCGCTCGAAGCCTGTTTTGTCGATTACGGTGAAGACCGCCACGGCTTTCTGCCGTTCAAGGAAATTTCCCGCCAGTATTTTCAACAAGGCGTGGCCGTGGGCCAGGCGCGCATCCAGGATGCCATCCGTGAAGGCCAGGAACTGCTGGTGCAAGTGGAAAAGGAAGAACGCGGCAACAAAGGCGCGGCCTTGACAACATTTGTGTCGCTGGCCGGGCGCTATGTGGTGCTGATGCCCAACAATCCACGCGGGGGCGGCGTGTCACGCCGCATCGAGGGCGAAGACCGGGCTGACCTGAAGGAAGCCCTGGATCAGCTCGAATACCCCAACGGGATGAGCATCATTGCCCGCACCGCCGGTATTGGCCGCAGTGCACCCGAGCTGCAATGGGACCTGAACTACCTGCTCAAATTGTGGACCGCCATTGACGGCGCCTCCAAGGGCGCCAAGGGCGCCTTCCTGATTTATCAGGAATCATCGTTGGTGATCCGGGCCATTCGCGATTACTTCAATAACGACATCGGCGACATTCTGATCGACACCGACGACGTGTTTGACCAGGCCCAGCAATTCATGGCCCACGTGATGCCCGAGCACGCCGACCGCGTCAAGCGCTACCGCGACGATGCACCGCTGTTCAGCCGTTTCCAGATCGAGCATCAGATCGAATCGGCCTACGCCCGCACCGTGCAATTGCCCAGCGGCGGCGCGATTGTGATTGACCACACCGAAGCGCTGGTGTCGGTGGACGTGAACTCGGCCCGCGCCATCAAGGGCAGTGACATCGAAGAAACTGCGACCCGCACCAACCTGGAAGCGGCTGAAGAAGTGGCGCGCCAGATGCGCCTGCGCGACCTGGGCGGCCTGATCGTGATCGACTTTATCGACATGGAAGAAAGCCGCAACCGCCGCGACGTCGAAACCCGCCTGCGCGACTCGCTGCGGCAAGACCGCGCCCGCGTGCAATTTGCTACCATCAGCAAATTTGGCCTGATGGAAATGAGCCGCCAGCGCCTGCGTCCCGCTTTGTCAGAAGGTGCTTCCATTCCCTGCCCGCGTTGCGGCGGTTCCGGCCACATCCGTGACACGGAATCGAGTGCTTTGCAGATTCTGCGCATCATCCAGGAGGAGTCGCTCAAAGACAACACGGCCTCGGTGCTGTGCCAGGTTCCGGTTGACGTTGCCTCCTTCTTGCTCAATGAAAAGCGGGCCGAAATTGCAAAGATCGAACTCAAGCAGCGCATCAATGTGCTGATGGTGCCCAACAAGAACCTGGAAACCCCCAACTACAAGCTCGAGCGTCTCAAGCATGATGACCCGCGCCTGGACAACATCGAATCGAGCTACAAGATGGCCGATCAGATGGAAGATGCCACGGCCGTGACGCGTCGCTCCCAAGAACCCACCAACAAGCAGACGCCGATCATCAAGGGCGTCTTGCCCGACGCACCGGCACCTGCGGCCGTTCCAAAGCCCGAGCCCGTCAAGCCGGCCGTCGCCGCGCACACGGCGCCCCGGCACGTGCCAGCGGCGCCCGTGGAGAGTGGTTTCTTTGCCTGGCTCAAGCGACTGTTTGCGCCTGAAGCCGCACCGGCGGCCCAAGCGCAGCCCAAGGTCGACGCAGGGCAAGCCAGCAAGCAAGAGGAACGCCCGAGCCGTGACGGTGCACGTCGCGGTGAACCCCGTGGTGAAGGTCGCGAAGAAGGTCGTGGCGGTCGGGGTGGACGCGGCGGTCGTGGTGACGGTCGTGGCCCCAAAGGGGGCCGCGGCGAGCGCCCAGCGTCTGGCCCGCGTGAGCGCTTCGACGGCGAAGGCCGCCCTGGCGCGATGGATGCCGGCGCTGCCTCAATGCAGGCGCCACTCAACCGGCCTTCACAGGAAACCTCCGGAACAGAACCCGGCCAAGAGCGCCCACCGCGCAATTCTGAACGCGGCGGCCGTGGCGGCCGCGGTGGCCGCAACCGTGGCGAGCGGGTCGAGGGTGTGGAGGGAGCCAGCCCGGTTGATCGCGATGAACTTCGGCCCGACCTGCGCAATGAGCGCCGGCCCGAACGCAGCCGCCGGCCTGACGTCAACGTCGCTAGTGCCCCCACTGACGCAGTCAATCTGGATGTCAACCGCGCCGATGCTGCAGCGTCTTCGCAAGAGCATGTGGTAGATCTTGAGGCGGCTTTTGTTGCCGATCAAGCGGCCGAGCTCGCCGAAGGCTCGCAGGCGCGTGAAAAGCGCACCCGTGACCGTTATGGCCGTGATCGCGCCCCTCGCGCTGAGCGACCCGAGCAGGGCGATCGTCAAGACCAGGCCACGCGTGAAAACCAGGCTTCGCCCGAGGCTCTGACAGAAGAGCCCCGCAGGTCGTACTTCACAGCCAGCACCGAGGCGCCTGGGGTATCCACAGCGCCTGTCGCTGCTGCGACAGAACTGCCCGCGGCGCCGGCTGCAGTCTCTGTCGCGATTGCCACTTCCGCGCCGAAGGCCGTCGCCAGGCCTGTGGTCGCTGCGTCTCCCGCGCCAACACCCGCTGCGCCGGTCTCGGCACCAGCAGCCATGCCCGCCCTTGAGCAGTTTGAACTGCCATTGGGCGAGCTGGTGCAGGTAGCGCAGAGCTCTGGCCTGAACTGGGTCAACTCGAACCCTGAAAAGATTGCAGCGGTCCAGGCAGCCATTGCGGCCGAGTCCAAGCCGATTCACGTGCCGCGTGAACGCCCTGCCGTGGTGAAAATCGGCGGTGAACCGTTGGTCCTCGTGGAAACCAAACGCGACCTGAGCAACATGACGCTGCCTTTCGAAGAAAAAGAGCCTCAGTAAATCCATCGACTGCCTGCGGGGCAGCCACAAAAAAGGGCACTTCAAGTGCCCTTTTTTTGTGCCCATACCGGCTCAGAAAATATCGACAGCTCCCACCTTGGGCAAGTCCCCAAAGAAGCCCCGACGCACCAGGCCAAGGTGACTGCAAACTTTGTTACGACCGCTTCGCTGCGCAAAATCAACGGCAAGTTCGGTCTTCTCCAGCGCACTGCTGGGTGAATCATCGGCCAGCACACTGGTAAAACCGCAGCTCACGGTCACCCGGCCGACTTGCGGGAAACTGAACTTCTCAACATTGGCACGAAAACGTTCAAAGGCGGCCAACACCAGGGCCTCATCGGGACAATGCATCAAAACGCCAAAATGCTCACCCCCAAAACGGTAAATGCGATCGTAGGTGCGGAACGTGTTGTTCATCACCCGCGCCACCAGCAACAGCACCTCTTCGGCGATCAGATGGCCGTGCTTCTCCCTGATCAGCGCAAAATTATCAATGATGGCTGAACCGAGCCAGTAATTGGCCGGCACCCGGTGTCTGCGCTCCTGATCGATTATTGGGGGCGCGGCGGCCGTACGCACTTCACCGGCGAGACCGTCGAGTTCTTCGAGCACTGCGCTGTAAAACGCATCATCGAGCGATTTTCTATTGAGCAATCCGGTCAGGGCATCGCGGTCGCTGTACTCCAGCAAGGAGTACATATTGCGGTATATCCGTCGCAATTGTTCGACCATTAGCAGATGCTCAGCGGTCAGGATCGCATCCGAGTGAATCTCGATGACCCCGGCGTCATCCTTGCGCGAATCGGAAAACAGGGGAAGCATATAAATGCGCGGCCCCTCGGCCCCGGCCCAGGCGATTTCGATCATCTTTCGCCCCAGCAGGCACTTCAGACGATCAGATGCATCGTCCAGTCGTGCGAGGGTCAGGAAGTCGACCCGCAGCGGATCGATGACTTTGCCGCCGCCCTTGGCGTCGAGCCGCGCCACTTCAAGCCAGCGCTGCTCACCCTCCTCACGCATGACGCGCGCAATGACGATGCGCTGAATCGGCAGCAAATCAATCAGCGCCTTGGACAGCGTGAGTTCAAGCAAATCCCGATCCCGGTAATCGGTCAGTTTCAGAATGTGTTCAATCAAGGTGCTCATAGATTTTGGATAGTAGTCTCGAGATTCAGTGCAGTCACGCGCTGCTGGTCACCTTGGCCGCATTTTTCCAGGCTTGCGTGGCCGCCACAACATCAGCGCGGTGATCTGCCAACTCCGCCAGCGCGATCCAGGCATTTTTTTCCAGGCCGCTGTCCTTCAGTCTCGGCAATGACTGTTGCAGCAACTGCTGGGCTTTACCCCACAGCTGCAATCGCATGCAGGTCATGCCGGCGAGATACTGCAGACTTGCATCGGCTGGATTGGCCATTTGGGCACGCTCGATGCGCGTCAACCAGGCGGCTTCTGGCGCACCCGAGGCAAGGGAAAAGCTGTTTTCCAGGGCGCTCATGAGGCCGATGCGCTGCGCGTCCGTCAAAGCTCCAGGCTGTGCCAACATGCGTTCCCAAACAGGCAACAGCCAACTGCGGGCCAGCTCGATATCACCGCCCACCTTCAGCATCCGCCGGCTGGCTTCAATCGCCACCTCGGGCATCAGGCGTTCTGCTTCTTCGAGTTGCCGCCACACGGTCTGCAACTGATCCGGGTCGTGGGCCGTCAACACCAGGTCAAGCGCCAGGCTGCGCAAGATACCGGGTGCGGTAACTTCAGAGAATGCACGGTGCTTGGCCAGCAGGCGGGCGGTCTCGAGCGCCAACCGGGTCTGGTGTGCCATCCGGGCGGCCTGCAAGCGCAATCGCAAGGCCAAGGTGCGCCTGGCGGCGCCTTGCGGCAAATCGTTCAGCCATTGCAGCGCGCCTTGGGCATCGTGGTCTTCCAGTGCCCAGCGTGCCGCCCGCAGTTGCACGCCTTCCCGGGTCTCCTGTGCATCGCGTCTGGACGCCTGTTCCAGCGACTGACGCAAATGATCCTCCCGCGCCACTTTGTCCTGCAACGACTGGGCGCTCTCAGCGGCGAGTAAATGCGACAGCGCCCGCAAGCGCCCTGCGTAGGCCAGTGTTTCGCCGCTGCGGGCCATGGCACTTTCGCGCGCCAGCACCACCTCGGCTGCCTTTCGGGCACGAATAAAACGCCCTGCCATCATGTGCGACAACGCGTCCAGCAGAGCCACGTGCATGGCGCGTTCCTGGTGCTGGATGCGCCAACTGCGCGCATGGCCGGGCATGGCAAACAAGGCAGCCAGCGCACGCAGGGCCACATGCAGCAGCAAAAAAAACAGGCCCAGAAGCAGCACGACCAGGTTCAGCGAGAGGTCAAGCCGGTAGGGCGGCCAGAACACGGTGATCGTGCCCTGGTTGTTGCCTGCGAACAGCGCGATCGCCACCGCCACCCCGAATAATCCTAAAAACCACAAGGCTGCCCGCATGGTGGCCTCTACCTTCCGGCAGCCGCAGTCGCCAGGGCGGCGAGCGTTTCGTCGACCTGCGGCAATTGCAGCGTCTTCATCTGGCTCTGCACCTGCTGCAACAAAGCGGCGGCGGTCTGCGTCTTGCGCGACGTGGCGTCAAAATATCTGTTGAGCATCAGATTCGCCACCACCAGATCCGCCCGCGCTGACTCGATCTGACGGGCCAGCAATCCGAGGCGGGCATTGAGCAATTTCAGCTTCAGGTTTTCCCGCAGAAAAAATGATTGCTCCGGCGACAGCAGCGCCGCCTCGGGCTGCTCGATCCGGCTGAGCCGCACCAGGCTGCGTGCCTCGGCCAGCACCACCTGCAAACTGCGCTGCCACCATGTCGGCAGCGTCTCAAGATTCTGGCGCTTGATCGACCCAGTGGCCGACACCGGCGCCACCGCATTGGCTAACACCAGGTCATCGGCCATATGCACCAGCTCGTCGAGCTTCATCAACAGACCGGGCGTGTCACTCACCACCGCCGACTTGATGCGCTCGATGTCGCGCCGGATCGCACGCTGCAAAGAGGTGAGGCGCGGCTGAGCCGCTCGAGAAACGCGCTGATCAGCGGTTCTCAAAGCCGCCAGCAAGGGCTCGACACTGCCGGCGAGCTGGGCCTGCTGCTGGGCCAGGCGAATGGCCGAGTCAATATCGACCACCAAATTCTCGTCGCGCGATCGCGACAGGCTTTGCATCAACTCTTCCAGCTGCGAGCGCTGCAGTGTGATCTCGCTCAAACGCGCGTCAAAGACCGCCACCCTGGCCGCCGACTCGCGCGCCAGCTCCAGCGCCATTTTGGCCGTGGAGCGCGCTTCCAGCGACTGGGCGCCGGCATCGGCACTCTGGCGGGCCAGTTGCTCCTGCATGGATGACAGTTTCTGCCATAACAACGCACTAAGCACCAAGGCGAGCACCGCCGTCGCCGCAACCGCCAGCGTCAGCCCGGGTTGCCAACGCGGTGGCGCCAGGGGCGCGGGCGTGCTGGCTTGCGCTGCGACTGCGCCAGCGCCGCCCGTGGGCAGCTCTGGCGCGCCAGCAGCGGGCAGGTCGGGGTTGACGTTGACATCAGAGTTCATCAGATGGATTCTAAAGTGTTGGCAGCAGCGTCAAAACAGATCAGGGCCGCACGCGTGACTGCGGCTCAAAATGCCGTCTGCGGCATCCGCTTGAGGCAGCCCACCAACTCAGGCAGCGTCGGGCGCGACTCCTGCACCAGGCCAAAACTGGCCTGCTGCGCTGCCGCCGCTATGCGCGGGTGTGTCGCCACGGCCCGTGCACCCGCCCAAGACTGGCCCGGCAGGCAGGCGCGCAGGTTGCTGACGGCTTCGGTGCTGCTGAACAGCCAGACCGAACCATCAGTCGCGGCCTGCAACGCCAATGCGCGCTGCTCGCTGTCCAATGCAGGGGCGCCGCGCTGGTAGGCCATGACAAACTCTGCCTGGCCGCCGGCTTGCCTGACTTGGTTGGCGAACCAGTCGCGCCCGGAACCCTGATCTGTACGCGCTGTGGCGCCGCCAGGGCTCAGAGAATCACCGCCACGCACAATCAGCACCCGCGCGCCCGGCTGCACCTGCGGGCCAACCACCTGCCACAGGGCTTCAGAGTCAAATTGACCTGCATCAGGCGGCGGCGCGTCCAGCCGCTCTGGCGCAACGCTCTGGCGCAACAAGGCGCGGGTGGTGCCGGGGCCGGTGGTCCAAGCTCTTGTTTTGGTAGCGGCTTGCGCACTGAATACGTGGGCTATAGCAGAATTTGATCTAAAAAAATAGTCAACAGCGTTGCCGCTGACAAACATGACCCCGACATATTCTTCCAGGTGTTTCCAAGCCCGAAGCACGTCGGCCGGATCGTCCACCGGACCAATCTCAATCAAGGGCAGCGCCACCGCTGGCAGGCCTTGTTCAGACAAGTCACGTACCCAGCGCAGTGCCTCAGGCTCTGGCCGCGTCACGACGACCCGCATTCAGACTTGACCTTCAGGCGCATGCGCCAGCGGCACCGAGCCATCATGGGCCAGCACGCCCGCGCGCAGTTCGGCCGCGACCCGCTCGCCGAGCGCGGTGGCACTGGCGAGATCGGTCACCGCCGCGCTGGCGCGCACCTGCACCAAGGCCAGCTTGCCATCGGGGTCGCCCCAGGCAGCATCAATCGTCAAGGTATCGCCGGCCAGGGTCGCATAAGCGGCCAGCGGCATGGAGCAACTCCCGCCCATGCAGCGGCTCACCGCGCGCTCGGCCGAGACTGCCAGCCAGCTGGTGTGATGCGCCAGGGGCGCCAAGGCATCGATCACATCCTGGCGCTCGCTGCACACCTCAATGCCCAGCGCGCCCTGCCCGGCTGCAGGCAACATCTCGCTGGGATCAAAAGTGGCGCGAATGCGCTCACCCAGGCCAAGCCGCTTCAAGCCGGCAGCTGCCAGCACAATGGCCGCGTACAAACCCTCATCGAGCTTGCGCAAGCGGGTGTCCAGGTTGCCGCGCAAGGGTTCAATCTTGAGGTCTGGACGCAAGGCACGCAGCAGGGCCATGCGGCGCAAGCTCGAGGTGCCCACC
>JBBQQX010000116.1:0-10068 GCA_038215405.1 Burkholderiales bacterium | reverse complement strand
GAAGGCAAGATGGTCGGCCCGATCACGAAGATCACGCTGGCTGCCGACGGCAAATCAGCCACGGCCATCCTCAAGGACACCAAGGCCGGCACACCCGTCACCATCACCATCACCGACGACCTGACCCTGGACAAGTTCAAGGACAAGCGCATCGTTGAAGGCGACGAGATCCGTGCCCGTTTTGAGAAGGACGGCAAGAATACCTCCAAGTCCTTCAAGAAGACAGCCGGCTGCTAAGCCAACTGCGCCACCCCATCGTCAATCGGCCCGGCCGCATGGGGTGGCAATGCCGGGATAGCGTTCATCTCACAATGAAGGAGTTCCGTCATGAAACGTATGATTTTGGCAGCCGCACTGGTTGCAACTGCGCTCTCGACCTCAATGGCCTGGGCGGCCACTGCGTCAGAGCAGAAGATGGAAGTCGACGAAGTTGCCAATGAGCAAATGGTGTCGTACTACGAGACCGGCATGATTGGCAAAAGCGTCTGGCTGGTCGACAGCCGCCCCGCCGGAAAGTTCATCGGCGGACACATCCCCGGCGCCTTGAACCTGCCGCTGGATATGTTGAAGAAAGACCCCGCCAGTGCCGACAAGCTCGGTATTGCCAAGACAGCGAAGGTCATTTTTTACTGCGCAGGCCGAGAGTGCACATTGTCGGTCGACTCCGCTGCTATTTTCAGAAAGATGGGTTACCTTGATGCCTGGGTCTACCGCAATGGTGTGCCAGGCTGGAACCAAAAGGCGCAGCCCCTGCTGGCCGAAGAAGCTCTGCTTAAAAAGGGCAACCTGGTGTTGATCGACACGGCGCCCGCCAAACACAGCATCGTGACGCCGTCCAACCAGCTGGTTCAGCTCTCGCTCAGCGATCTCCAGGGTGACAAAGGCGAGATGGTGCTGGGCAAACTGTCCAAGAATGCGCCCCTGGTCGTGATTGACCGCGGCGACATGGCTGCCGTCAATGCCGCGCTGGAGAATCTGCGTGAACGCGATTTCCGCCGCCTGGCTTATTTCCCGTTGAGCGCCTGGACCGGCACGCTCGCCGCAGCGCCAGCGCCAGTGCTGACTGCGCTGAGCTGGGCACCGGTTTATGGGCCGGGACAGGTCGGGCCCAAAGCCTTTGAAGAGGCGGTCGCCGCGGGCAAGTTCATCCTCGATGTGCGCCCGGCAGCAGACTTTGCACGCGGCCATTTCAAGGGCGCGGTGAACCTGCCGATTGAAGAGATGGACAAGGACTTCGCCAAAATCCCCAAGGACGTTCCGGTTTTCGTGAATTGCGCCTCCGGTGCGAAGAGCCAAAAGACCTTTGACATCCTGAGCCGCAAGGGCTACGCCAACGTGTCGTACCTTGACGCTGAAATCGCCTGCAAGGGCGAGCTCTGCACCATCAAGGAATGAGCAAACTGATCGCCTTGGCGCTGGTGGGCGCCGCCTGGGGTCTGTGCGCGCAGGCCGAGGACAATCAGCCGCTGCGCATCACGAGATATAGCGATGAGTTCGTGGTTCAGACCCCCGATGGGCCGCTTGTCATCACCCGAGCCAAACGCCCTGGTGGCGTTACCAAGGGGTTTATCCAGCCCTTGGTGCCGCAGCCGGGCGTCACACCTGTCACCGAGATTGACGTTCTGAACGCACTCAACGATCCATCGACCATGGTCATTGACATGCGCGACGAGGATGAGCCCTTGGGTCCCACCATCCCCAACAGCTACCACATTCCCTACAACGAACTGGAAGACCGTCTGGATGAGCTGGGTTGTTTGCCACGCGGCAAAGGCCAGTGGGATTGTTCAGATGCTTCCAAAATTGTCGCTTTTTGCAATGGCCCGCTGTGCTTTCAAAGCCCTGCTGGCATCGCCCGGATCGTGCACATGGGCTTCCCAGTCAACAAGATTTCGTATTACCGCGGCGGCATGATGGATTGGGAAGCCTTGGGCCTGACCACCGTCAAGGGCAACCGGCCAACGACCAGGTAATTTCGACCAGACGATTTTTACGATGTCGTCACGGTGGTCCTGGCAGCTGAGGGCGAACTCCCCGGTGGTGACGTCTATGGCGCTGCAGACTTGCGCAGCAGGTTGACGCGCATGGGGCGCACAAAGTGGGCGCCATCCAGTGTCATGTGCGGCTCAAAGCGCGCTTGCACCGCTTGCAAGGTGGTGGCATCAAAGCTGTGTGTGAGATAGGTCACGCCGATCATGCGGCGCTCGAACTCTGCAAAGTCGCGGTAATGCACCGGCATCTCAAACAGCGTCTCGCTGAGTTGCTCCCAGGCGCCCGAGCGCACGGCGGCCTGCACAGCGCGCTGGGCCGCGGCCCGCACCTGTTCCTCGTCATTGAACAAGCGCATGACCTCGTTGAGCGCGCCAGCAAAGACCGGCTCTGAAACATAAAGCAGACCGCCTGGTCGCAACACGCGATGCACCTCGGACAAAGCTTGGGCCATCTGGTCCAGCGGAACGTGGTGCAGTGATTTGAGCATCAGCGCCAGGTCGAATGCCTCGGCCGGGAACGGGATCGACTGTGCCCCGGCGGGCACAAAGTGCAGACGCTGCATCGGCTCAAACAGGTTCTTGGCGTTCTGGCGTTCGTCCACTTCCAGTGCGGTGATCTCGCAGCCGGGGCGCCGCGCCAGCAGTTTGCGCGACAACTCTGCGGCGCCACAACCGAGCTCGATGATCCGCGGGTGTTGATCCAGGTCGACCAGCGTTTGCAGCAAGTCCAATTCGTCGCTGATCTGTAAGGTGCTCATCGGGTCCTTTAAATTGGGGCTTTCACGCGAGCATGAAGCATACACGTCAGCCTTTGCTGGCATTGCTCTTGTTGCGGTCGGCCAGGGTGGCGATCAAGCCGTCAACACCTTTGGTGTTGACCTCTTGCGCAAACTGGCTGCGGTAGGTCTCGATCAGCCAGACGCCCATCACGTTCAGGTTGTAAATTTTCCAGCCGGCGCCGTCGCCGCTGGTCTTCTCCAACCGGTAATCCAACTGCACCGGGTCGCCCCGGCCCTGGATCTCGGTGCGAACCACCACCTCGGTGTCTTGCGGCGAGGCGCGCAGGGGCTTGACGACCACGCGCAGATCAGCAACCTGGGCGACGGCGCCCGCGTAGGTGCGCACCAGCAAGGTCTTGAATTCTTCCTGCAGGCGCTTCTGTTGCTGCGGGCTGGCTTGTCGCCACGCGGGGCCGACCGCAGAGGCCGTCATGCGTTTGAAATCCATGTGCGGCATGACCGTGGCATCCACCAGCGTCACGATCGTGGCCACATCACCGGCGCGGATCGAGGCATTGGCCTTGATGCTGCCCAGCACCTCGGTGGACAATCGGTTGATCAAGGCATTGGCTGCTTCGTCGGCAGCCAGCGCCGGCAGCGCCAGCAAACTGGCGCTACCCAGTAAGAGCACGGTCAGGCAGCGGGTCAATGAGCAAAGTTTCATGATGGAACTTTCAGAAGGTTAGCGCCATTATATCCATCATTGCTTATGTACGGTATTTTCAATGCAACGCAACCGACCTGTAGCCCCAAGAGGCAATAGTGTTGGCGCGTTTGGGGGCGCCACCCGGTTCACATCCGATCAAATTTGAAATTCAATCCATTGATATGAATGTCCATGATGCAGAGAAGTCTGTATTTTTGGTGCCAAATTAAGCCGCGCTGATGCTGGCTGCCGGCGTCATGCTCTCCCAGGCCTTGAGCGTTTCTGCCGCATGCATCAGCGCTGGGCCACCGCCCATGTACACGCAGACACTGAGCATTTCTTCGAGCTCGGCGCGGGTGCAATTGAGCTTGTGCAAGGCCTTGACATGAAAGCCGATGCAGCCAGAACACCCTTGCGTGATGCCAATGGCCAGGGCCATCAGTTCCTTGTGTTTGGCGCTGATGACGCCCTCGGCCATGGCCGCGCGTGCCAATTGTCCGAAACCTTGCATGACCTCGGATTGCGTCTTGCGAAACGGGGCCAAGCCCTCGTTGATGTCGTGAATCAGGCCCGTGTGGTCAAAAGTGCTCATAATGATTCCTTAAAATATCAGTTCATAATTATATATTTTGCGAGACCAGCCAGACCATGAAAGCATTTCAAGACTACTACCCGGAAAACCTGTCGCACTGCTACGGTTGCGGCTCCAAAAATGACCACGGGCACCGCATCAAGACCTTTTGGGATGGTGACGAGACCGTGACCCATTTCACACCCGAGCCGTACCACACCGCCATTCCCGGCTTCACCTACGGGGGGCTATTGGCCTCGCTGATTGACTGTCACAGCACCGGCACGGCGGCGGCGGCCATGTACCGACAAGCCGGCCGTGAGATGGACACTTTGCCTGCCTTTCGCTTCGTGACCGGCTCGCTCCACGTCGACTATCTCAAGCCTACGCCAATCGCCGGGGTCCTGGAAATTCGCGGCCGAGTCAAAGAGATCAAGGGCCGCAAAGTGGTGGTGGAGAGCACCGTGTACGCTGCCGGCGTGGCCACGGCGCGCGGCGAGGTGGTGGCGATTCAGATGCCGGAAAACTTTGGCGCCGCCTGACGCGCGCTAAAGCGATCGGCCCTCACCCGCCTCTTCCACGGTGTGGCCGTCTCGTATGTGGTAGATCCGCTTGAAGGTCGGGATGATCTTTTCGTCGTGCGTGACCACAATGATGGCGGCCTGATACTGCACTGCCATGCGGTTCAGTATGCGCATCACGCCCAGCGCCCGCTCGCTGTCCAGCGGTGCCGTGGGCTCGTCAGCCAGGATCACCGGCGGGCGGTTCGCCAGGGCGCGTGCTATCGACACCCGCTGCTGCTCTCCCCCCGAGAGTTGGGACGGGTCCGCTTTGGCTCGGTGTTGTACATCCAGCGCGGTCAGCAGTTCCAGCGCCCGCGCGCGCGTCGGCGTTGGCCACCCCCGCCAACATGGGCAACAAAGCCACGTTGTCGGTCACGTCCAGAAATGGGATCAGGTAGGGCGCCTGAAAAATGAAGCCAATGCGGTCGCGCCGCAGCGCGCGCAGGTCGGGCACCTTCCAACCATTGTCATAAATCACGTCGGCCCCGAGCGTCATGCGTCCGGAGGTCGGCTCAATGATCGCGCCCAGGCATTTCAGTAGCGTGCTTTTGCCCGACCCCGACGGTCCGACCAGCCCGATCACCTCGCCCGGGGCGACCACCAGGTTGACGTCTTTCAAGGCTTCGACGGCACTGTCGCCCTTGCCGTAGACCTTGCGCAGGCCTTCGATGCGGATGCCTGCGCCTGTGGTTTGCGTGTTCAGGGTGGTCATCCAATCGCCTCCGCCGGGTCGACCTTGAGCGCCACGCGAATCGCCAAGGTGCTCGCCAGCGCGCAAATCAGCATCGTGGCCAGCAGGCCAATGACAGCGTCACTTGGCATCAGCAGCACATATTTGGGAAATATCGGCGCCCACAGCGTGGCGACGATCTTTCCGACCGCGAAGCCGATCAGCCCCAGGCCGAGTGCCTGCTGCAGGATCATGCCGGCAATGGTGCGGTTGCGCGTGCCGATCAGCTTGAGTACCGCAATCTCGCGGATCTTCCCCAGCGTCATGGTGTAGATGATGAAGGCCACAATTGCGGCGCTCACCACCGACAAAATAACCAGGAACATGCCAATTTGCTTGGCCGAGGTGGCAATCAGCTTGGCCACCAGAATGTCTTCCATGCCGGCGCGCGTGAACACCTGCACGTGCTTCCAGCGCATCAGCGACTCGGCCACCTCGTCGGCTTGCCAGCCGGGTTGCAGTTGCACCAGCACCGCGTTGACGTTGTGGCTGCTGGTCTGCAGGCCCTGCACGGCGTCGAGCAAGCCGGGCACGCCGGGGCGGTTGAAAGCCGGGTTGGCCTCCAGCCGGGTGCGGTCGTTGATGATCGTGTCGTTGTCCTTCAAGAACTGCGCCTCTTGCGCGTCCTTGAGCGGCACAAACAGCATCGGGTCACCGCCAGAGGAGACCATGCGCTGCGTTAGACCCACGACGCGGTAACTGTGGCGGCGCACGCGCACCGCATCGCCCAGCGTCAAACCGGTTTTGATGTCGGCGACGGCCTCATAGTGGTCGTGCGTGAGCTGGCGCCCGGCCACCAGATAGGCGGGCGCGCCGGGCTGACCCGGCTCCACGCCCACCACCATCGCGCGCGCCTCATCGCCCTTGGGGCGCTGCACCTGCATGGTGAGGTAGGTCACGTTGGCTGCCTGCGCCACACCGGGCATGCCGCGCACACTGCGCACCACATCGTCTTTCAGGCTGGAGGCCTCGGCATAGGGGCCCTGCGTGTCTTTTTGCACCACCCACAAGTCGGCCTGGCTGTTGTTCAGTAGCGCCTGCGCATCGTCCACCAAGCCGCGGTAGATGCCAGCCATCGAGAGCGTCACGCCAATCAACAACCCTAGCCCCAGGCCGGTCAGGGCAAACTTGCTCCAGCCGTGCAGAATGTCGCGCCCGGCCAGGCTTATCATTTGGCAGCCTCAGGCTGGATCAGCGTGTCCACCACCGCAATGCGGGCGCCCGCGCTCAGGGCTTTCTGGCTGTAAACCACCACCTGGTCGGCCCGGTTCAGCCCCTTGAGCACCTGGACCTGGCCGTCCAGGCTCTGGATGCCGAACTGCACCGGGGCAAATTCAGGCTTGCCGTTCACGATGCGCCAGACACCGGTCTGGCCGCCCTGGCGCTGCACGCTGGCGTTGGGCAGCAGCAGCGCGGGCTTGGTGGCGGGCATTTGCAACGTGACTTCGGCCATTTCGCCGACGGACACGCCCGCTGCAGGCTGGGCAAAGGCCACCTGGGCGATGCGCTCTTCGGTCACGCTGTCGGCCAGCAACTCCAGACGCGCCACCTGGCCCCTCAATGCGGTTTGTGGCTGGGAGCGCAGCACGATACTGG
Source organism: Burkholderiales bacterium (assembly GCA_038215405.1). Taxonomy (GTDB): domain Bacteria; phylum Pseudomonadota; class Gammaproteobacteria; order Burkholderiales; family Burkholderiaceae_C; genus Rhodoferax. Next base: position 3,192 of record JBBQQX010000116.1, on the reverse strand, counting down.
CCTGCAGCCCGGTGGTCAGGCCCGCCGCGCGACCCTGATCGATGCGCAATTTCACCCACAGGCTGGCCGGGTCGATCAGGCGCAGCACCGGCTGGCCGGCCACCACGGTGCTGCCAGCCTCCGCATCGCGCGTGGCGACGACGGCATCTGCAGGAGCCAGCAGGCGCACATTGCCCAGTTGTTGCGCCAGCGCGGCGCGATCAAACTTGAGGCGGGTCATGTCCTGACCGCTGCCCGTCAGATTGGCCTGTGCCGCCTGCATGGCCGCATCCGCCGAGGCTTGGGCCTGCACGCTGCTATCGAGCGCGCCGGCGCTGATGAAGTTTTGCCGCGCCAGGTCCTGATTGCGCCGGGTGTTGATGACCGCCAGTTGACGCCGCGCATTGGCATCCTGCACCTGCGCCTGGGCCGCTGCCCGGGCACTGCCGGCGCGTGCGATGGAGGCATCCAGGCCCGCCAGGCGCTGGTTCAGGTCCACCGGGTCCATCTCGGCCAGCAGTTGCCCGGCTTTCACACGGTCGCCGACGTCGACCTTGACGCTCAGCACCCGTCCCGCCGTCGTGGGGCCTACCATCCAGCTGCGCTTGGCCTCGACCGTGCCAATGCCAAAGATCGACGCGCTCAGGCTGCCTTCATGCGGCTGGGTCACAGTGACTTTGATGGGCGCGAGCGGCCCGGTGCGCAGCGATGCGTAGGCCAGCGCGCCGACCAGTGCCAGCGCGACCGCGCCCATGAGCAGGCGGCGTTTGAGTAAAGCGTTTGAGTTCATGGGGTTCCTTGTGAATCCTGAGGGTGGCACTGCAACGCGCGTTGGTAAAGGGCAAATAGGCCGGGTGCCTGTGCCGCCATGGCGGGTACATCACCCGAGATCAGGGCCTGCATCACCAGTCCTTGGACCGAGCCGATGAACAGCACGGCGGCCGCCAGCAGGTCGGTGGCGGGCGCGATGCTTTGTTCTTGTTGCGCTTGCTGCAGGAGCTGCATCAGCAACTGACGGTAGCGCGCAAGCAGGGCGCGCACCCGCACTTTCAGGGCGGTGTCGCCGGGGCTTTGCAGCTCCTGGAAAACCACCCGCGGCACGCCGGGCTGTTCCACCACGAAATCCACATGGGCCAGGAACACTGCACGCAGGGCGGCCAGTGCAGGTCGCGTTGCGTCTGGCGATGGCAAAGTCGGGCCCGCAGCCGGGTTCTTGCAGTCCGGGGAAAATGCTTGCTGCGCATCTTGGGCGGCAGTTTGCAGGCGCGTCATCAGGGCGTCGGTGGCCCAGTCCAGAACCGCCAGCCAGATCGCTTCCTTGCTGGCAAAGTGCTTGAACACCGCGCCCTGAGTGATGCCCACCGCACGCGCCAGGTCAGCGGTGCTGATGTCGGCCGGACTGCGTTGCGCGGCCAGCTGCAGCGCGGCGTCGACCAGTCCGGCCTGGCGGACTTCGGTGCGCTGCTTGGGGGATCTCTCGGTGACGTGCATGGCGATTAAAGTAATTGATCAATTACTTATTGTAAAACCAGGCTGCAACGGCTGGCGTGAAGCCTGGGTAAAGTCGGCGGTGCAGATGCAAGCCGGCCCCGCACGGAGCCAAAACCAAAGCAGTCAAAATCGGCAGTGGAATAGGGTCAAATCGGCTTCTAGCCCTTATGAAATAATACTATAGCGCTATCTAAACAGGAGTATTACAACGTCTCCAAAGGACTCTGACGGATGGCTGCTGGCGCCGGCCAGCCCGGCTTGTTGCGCCGCCGTCAATCTGGCGCCACCTCCACCAGACAATCGTAAAACGTGGGGCCGCCGCCCAGGTCGGTCAGCTTTTGGCTGGTGAGCTGATTCACATTGGCGCCGCTCAGCCCCATTTTCCGCCACCACACACCCAGGCCGTTGACCACGCCAGGACGGGCGCGGGGGCTGATTTTGGCCTTGCAGCGGTACTCGCCACGGGCATTGAAGACGCGCACGATGTCACCACTGGCAATGCCGCGCACTGCAGCGTCCGCGGCGTGGATTTCCAGCAGGGGTTCGCCTTCGGTGTCGCGCAGGCTCTTCACATTGACGAAGCTGGAGTTCAGGAAGTTGCGCGCCGGTGGCGAGATCATGGCCAGCGGGTACTCGGCTGAACTGGCGAAGGCCTCGTGGTTGGGCACATGGTCTGGCAAGCCATCGAAGCCGCGCGCGGCCAGACGCGCGCTGAAAAACTCGCATTTGCCAGAGGGTGTCGGGAAACCGCCCTGCGCGAACGGTGCCTGAGGTGTTGGCAATGTGGCAAAGCCGTTGGCCAGCAACTCATCAAAATCAACCGCCTCGCCATAGGCCTGGCGGCACAGTGCCAGGTCGTTGTCGGCAAAGCAGGGGTCGGTGAAGCCCATGCGCGCGGCCAATTCCCTGAAGATTTGCGTGTTGGGCCGGGCTTCGCCCAGCGGCTTGATCGCCGGGCGGTTCAGCAGGGCGTCGGTGTGGCCATAGCTCGAATGCACATCCCAATGTTCCAGCTGTGTGGTGGCGGGCAGCACGTAGTCGGCATAGTCGGCGGTGTCGGTCTGAAAGTGCTCCAGCACCACGGTGAACAGGTCATCCCGCGCAAAGCCTTGCACCACCTTGGCCGATTCGGGCGCGATCGCCACCGGGTTGCTGTTGTAGACGATCAGCGCCTCAATCGCCGGTCCAAAACCGGCGCTGGCGGGGCGTAAGAGCGCATCGCCAATGCGGCTCATGTTGACCGTGCGCGGCGACTTGCCGGCCAGTAAATCGGGCCGTTGCAGCGCCGCCTTTTGCACCGGGAAGCTGCTTGAACTCGAGAGCAGCACGCCGCCGGCCCGGTGGCGCCAGGCACCGATGAGGGCGGGCAGAGAAGCGATCAAGCGCACCGCATTGCCGCCACCGTGAACGCGCTGCAGCCCATAGTTCATTCGGATCGCCGCCGGCTCGCGGCTGGCTACGCTGGCGCCGTAGTCGCGGGCCAAAGCGCGGATCTGTTCAGGGGCGATGCCGCACACCAGCGCGGCCCGCTCGGGTGCCCACTGCAGCGCCCTGCTGCGCAGCAATTCCCAGCCCAGCGTGTACTGCGTCAGGTAGTCGTGATCGAGCCAGTCGTGGGTGATGAGCTCGTGCATGAGAGAGAGCGCCAGCGCGCCGTCGGTGCCGGGCAGCAGCGCGATGTGCTCGTGGCACTTGTCGGCGGTCTCCGACTTGCGCGGGTCG
>JBBQQX010000115.1:0-10107 GCA_038215405.1 Burkholderiales bacterium | reverse complement strand
CCGAGGTAATCGCGGTGATGAAAGGGGTCTGTGCGAACTATGTGGACGACGCTCACGAGCTGTGGCGCCGTCTGGTGTTTCATCACCTCATCACCAACGTCGACGACCACCTGCAAAACATCGGATTCCTTTACATGGGCGGCAACCAATGGCAACTGTCGCCGGCGTTCGACGTCAATCCGATGCCGGACAAGGACCGCGAATCCAAGACATGGTTAAGCGAAGACACGGGCCCCATCACAAGCATGGCCCAATTAATGGGGCAAACCTCACAGTTCGCGCTGACTGCTGAACAGGCGTTGGCCATCGTGCGCCAGGTCGTTGAAGCCGTGGGGCAGTGGCGCGCGGTGGGTCAGTCTGCGGATGTCGGAATGACGACGCTCGAACTTGACGAGTTCAAGCTTGCGTTCGAGCATTCCGGCTTGGCAGATGCCAAGAAGTTGGTAGGCCTGTAGGTGCTTTGAGGCTTGGTTGTACCGGGGCGGCCAACGCCTGTTTCCGCTTAAGAGAGATGCGTTGGCATGTGAGGCAAACGCCACGGCTGCGTACATGAAGACGCGCTAAGGGTTGGGGGTGGGCGGGTTCGGTAAAATCGACGCTTCAGGATCACCACGACTTGCCCCGACCACCATGACTACTCCACAACCCGCCCTTCACACCTCCATGCTGACCTCTTTGCCCTTGCTGGCCCGTGGCAAGGTGCGCGACAACTACGCCGTAGGCAGTGACCGCATCCTGATGGTGGCCTCTGACCGCCTGAGCGCCTTTGACGTGATCATGGGCGAGCCTATTCCCGGCAAAGGCGCGTTGCTGACGCAAATGGCGCTGTTCTGGTTTGACAAGCTCGGCCCCACGGGTCTGAACCTGTGCCCGATTCACCTGACCGGCGACGCGCCCGAAAGCGTGGTCACGCCCGCCGAAGTGGCGCAGGTGGTGGGCCGCTCGATGCTGGTCAAGCGCTTGAAGCCCTTGCCGATAGAAGCGGTGGTGCGTGGCTATCTCGCCGGCAGCGGCTGGAAGGAATACCAGCACAACGGCGCGGTTTGCGGCGTCAAGCTGCCAGCGGGCCTGAAAAACGCCTCCAAACTGCCCGAGCCGATCTACACCCCGGCGGCCAAGGCGCCAGCGGGCGATCATGACGAGAACATCACATTCGAGCAGACGGTCGAATTGATCGGCCCGGACCTGGCCACCCGGGTGCGCGACATCAGCCTGGCCATCTACCAGGCGGCGTCGGAAATCGCGCTCGCCAAGGGCATCATCATTGCTGACACCAAGTTCGAATTTGGCCTGGATGCGCAGGGAACGCTCACGCTGATGGACGAGGTTCTGACTCCCGATTCGTCGCGCTTTTGGCCGGCAGAAAGCTACCAGGAAGGCATCAACCCGCCCAGCTTTGACAAACAATTTGTGCGTGACTGGCTGGAGCAGGTGCAAGTCAACGGACAGCCCTGGAACAAAACCCCCCCGGCGCCGCGCGTGCCCGATGAGGTGATTGCCAAGACCGCAGCCAAATACCAGGAGGCACTGATGCGGCTGATGGGCTGAACGGTTGATCAGCGCTGACCAGAGCGCTATCATGCAACTGGTCTTACCAATTCAAATCATGCCATGTTGCCACGCCGCCCTGCCGTCACCCGCCTTGCCGACACTGTCGCGGGTGAACTTGAAAAACGGATATTGGAGGGGTCGCTCAAACCCGGTGATCTCTTGCCCTCCGAGCGTGATCTCGCGCTGCAATTGGGGGTATCGCGTCCTTCGCTGCGCGAAGCCATCCAGAAGCTGGTGGCCAAAGGGCTGCTGAGCACCCACCATGGCAGTGGCACTTCTGTGACCGACCGCCTGGAAGCGCACTTTGTCGACCCCTGGCAGGACATGCTCAATGGCCACCCCTTGTTGCAGCAGGACCTGCTGGAATTTCGCCAGATGCTGGAAAGTCAGGCCGCCTACCTTGCGGCCGAGCGCGCGCTCGATGTCGACATCCAGCGCCTGGACCTTGCCTATGCCGCGCTGCAAAGAACCTTCGCCAGCGATGACCTGCAAGCCTGTATTGACCAGGACGTTGCCTTTCACCAGGTGATTGCAGAGGCCGCTCACAATGTGCTGATCGGGCACCTGAGCGCCAGCCTGATGCGGGTCATCCACGGTCATGTTTCCGGCAACATGGCGCATCTTCATGCGCAGCCGCAGCGTTGGGACCAGTTGCAGGCGCAGCACCATGCGATCTGGCAGGCCATCCGGGAGCACCGGCCTGAAGAAGCGGCCCTTGCCGCCCGCAGCCACATTGAATTCGTGCGCCAAAGCATGCAAGACAGCGCCCGGGATGACGAGCGTCGCCGCAGTGCCATGCGGCGTTTGGGAACACTGGCGCCCGCGAGCATCTGAGCCTTAAGTCGGGTCCAGCGGCCCGAGCAAAAACGTTAATTGTTGACTAGGGAAAACACCTATTGTTCGATTTCGTCGGTTTTTTTACAGTTGCGCTGACTGGTAATACCAATTTACCAGTAAAACCAAGACAACTGAGGAGACCGCCAGCATGGAGCCCAACGCCCAATTTCCGCGCCAGTACCCGGCCAAACCCAGGGATGTCTATCTTTTTGCCACCTGCCTGATCGACCAGTTCACGCCCGAAGCGGGTCTTGATACGGTGCGACTGCTCGAACGCGAAGGCATCAACGTGCATTACCTGGAGCAGCAAACCTGCTGTGGTCAGCCGGCGCACAGCAGTGGCTTTCCGGACGAGGCGCGCGCGGTGGCCTTGCAGCAGTTGAATCTGTTTGTGGAGCCGTGGCCGGTGGTGATCCCATCAGGCTCCTGCGGCGGCATGATCCGCAAACACTATCCGCATCTGTTTGCCAATGATCCGGTGTTGCATGCCAAGGCGGTCGACCTGTCCGAGCGCGTCTATGAGCTCAGTGAGTTTCTGGTGCATGTGCTCAACTTCAGCCAGCCTGATCTGGGCGCGCCCTGCACCGTGGCGCTGCACACCTCTTGCCATGCACGGCGCGAAATGGGTTCGCACGAAACCAGCGTCGCGCTGCTCGACAGCCTGGCGCAGGTGAATGTGGTGGAGCAGGCTCGGATTGAAGAGTGTTGCGGCTTTGGAGGCACCTTTGCGATGCGCTACCCCGACATCTCGGAGGCGATTGCGACCGACAAAGTCGCCGCCATCAAGGACACCGGGGCTGAGCGCGTTGTCAGTGCCGATTGCGGTTGCCTGCTCAACATCACCGGGCGCGCTGCCAAACAGGATGAATTGGCGGGACGCACGACGCCGACATTGCCGGGGGAGCACCTGGCCAGCTTTCTATGGCGGCGCACGACGCAGGCAGCAGCATGAGCGCCCGCGACAGCATCCTGGCTCGCCTGCGTGCCACCCCGATTGCACCAGCGCCCCCGCTGCCCGAGGTCAAGGCCTGGTTCGACGCGCATCGCCGCAACGAGGATTCGGCCCAGCGCGTTGCCCGCCTGCGCGCTGCGCTCGAAGCCGTGAAGACCGAAGTGCATGATGTCGGCGCCACCGATTGGCCTGATGTGTTGCTGCGCATTGCAGCGGCCAAGGGTCTGCGCAATCTGCTGATCGGCACCGACACGCCGCATGGCGCGGCCTTGCAAGCGCGTCAGCCTGAGAATCTGAAGCTGATCAGCTACACCGATGCGATCGACTCCTGGCGCGATGTCTTGTTCGATGACATCGATGCCTCGCTGACGCTGGCCAAGAGCGCGATTGCCGAAATTGGCAGTCTGATTTTGTGGCCTGACGCCTCGGAGCCGCGCCTGATGTCCCTGGTGCCGTCGGTTCATTTTGTGTTGCTCGATGTGGCGACGATCCATTCGGATTTCCACTGCGCCATCACGACCGAAGGCTGGAAGGACGGCTTGCCGACCAACGCCCTGCTGATTTGCGGCCCGTCCAAGACCGCCGACATTCAGCAAACACTGGCCTATGGTGCGCATGGGCCGCGGGAACTCGTGGTGCTGCTGCGCCACGCAGACTGCGCCGACCAGGGAGCAGCCGCATGAGCCAGGTCATCAAAATTCATCCGATGGAAGACTTCAAGGAGCGCAGCCGGGGTGTGCTCAACGACCCAGGCCAGCGCAAGAATTTCCGGGGTGCCATGGACTTCCTTCAAGCCAAACGCCGCGCCCAGTTTCCGGATCAGGACGAGCTTGAGGGCCTGCGCGACTTGGGCTCGGCGATCCGGCGTTACAGCCTGGCGCATCTACCGCGTCTGCTCGAAGAACTGGAAAAGAATCTGAGCGCCAATGGCATCCAGGTGCACTGGGCGCAGACGCCCCTTGAAGCGAACACCATCGCGCTGGATATTGCCAAACGCGTGAATGCCAAACGCATCATCAAAGGCAAGTCGATGGTGAGCGAGGAGGTGGGTTTCAACCATGCCATGGAAGCGGCCGGCATTGAAGCTTTTGAGTCCGACATGGGCGAGTACATCGTGCAGCTCGCGGGTGAAACCCCGTCGCACATCATCATGCCGGCCATCCACAAGACCAAGCAGGAGATCGCCAAGCTCTTTGCCCAGGAGATTCCGGGCGTGGCCTATACCGAAGATGTGGACGCGCTGATTCGCATCGGCCGAAAGGTGTTGCGGCGCAAGTTTGCCGATGCCGACATCGGGCTCTCAGGCGTGAACTTCTGCGTCGCAGAGACCGGCACCTTGTGTCTGGTCGAAAACGAAGGTAATGGCCGCATGTGCACCACGGTGCCGCGCGTGCACATTGCCATCACCGGGATTGAGAAAGTGGTGGAAAAGTTGGAGCACGTGCCTCCGCTGTACAGCCTGCTGTCGCGATCGGCCACCGGGCAGGCGGTCACGACTTACTTCAACCTGATCAGCCGCCCGCGTCAACCGGGTGAAAAGGATGGCCCCGAAGAGGTGCACCTGATCCTGCTCGACAACGGCCGCACCCAGGCCTATGCCGACGAAGAACTGCGCGAAACACTCAAATGCATTCGCTGTGGCGCCTGCATGAACCACTGCCCGGTCTACGCCCGCATTGGCGGGCACGCCTATGGCACGACCTATCCCGGGCCGATCGGCGCCATCATTTCGCCGCACATGCTGGGGCTCGATGCGACCTACCCACTGGCTTTTGCCTCCACCCTGTGCGGCGCCTGCGTCGAGGTCTGCCCGGTCAAGATACCGATCACCGACATTCTGGTGCGTCTGCGCAATGAAGCGATGGCGCGCCCCGAAAGTAAGGACGCGACCCTGCGCGGCAGTGGCGCCGCGCGCACGACCGCTGGCACGGCGGTGTGGAGTGTCTGGGCGCAGGTCTACAGCAAACTGGGCCTGTACAAGCTGGCCTCTTGGTTCATGAGCCGCGGCCGTGCCTTGTCGCCGTCCGAGCAGGGCGCCTGGACGCGCAGCCGCACACCGCTGATCCCGGCGCCGAAACGCTTGCGGGACCTGTTGAAAGACAGAAAGCCGTGAGTTTGCTGATTGAGGCACCGGCGCAAGTCCTGCCGCCGCTTCAGCTCAGCACCACGCTGCTCAGGCGGCGCCGGTACGTTGCCACCACCGGGTCGACCGGCGGAATCTGGCCGTCGGCGACCTTGACCGGAGGCGGCTCGATGAGGTCCAGGATCGCGATGTAGGTCTTGCGCGCGAGCTCGTCGGCCCAGCTTTTGTCGCGCATCAATATTTCAAGCAGCTCGTCCATGGCGCCGGTCCAGTCTTGCGCTGCCATCAAGGCCTGGGCCTTGCCAAAGCGCGCGTCAAAGTCGCGCTTGTTCGCTGCAATTTTCTCATCGAATCCGCCCGTAGCCCCCGTCAAATCTGCGCGATCAGCTGCGAAATCAATAGCATTCATCCAGCGCTGCAGCGAGTCAAAACGGCGCACCAGCCCCGTCTTGGCAATCACCGGGGCGAACGCCACCTTGGCGTCGTCGCTGCGGCCTTCTTGCAGCAGCAGCTTGACGTAGTTGAAGCGGGCCTCGTCGTCATCTGGGTTTTTCAGCATGGCCTGCTGCAACGCTTCGCGGATGGCGTCTGGATCGTTTTCAAGGGGCGCGTCCGACACCGTTTCGCTCATCACTTCAGCCTCCAGCACGTCAGCGGGGGGCAGGTGCTTGTCCAGAAAAGCCTTGATTTCGCCTTCGGGCAGTGCGCCCATGAAGCCATCAATCGGCTTGCCCTGGTCCATCAGCACGCAGGTGGGGATGCTGCGCACGCCAAAGGCCTGGCTTAGTTCCTGTTCCTGGTCGGAGTCGATCTTGACCAGCTTGAAGCGCCCGCAATAGGCCGCCTCAATCTTTTCCAGCAGCGGGCCAATGACTTTGCACGGGCCGCACCAGGGCGCCCAAAAGTCGACCAGGACGGGAGTCGTCATTGAGGCGGCGACCACCTCGGCGTCAAAGTTTGCAATCGTTACGTTCATCATGGGGGGCAATTAGGTGTTGGTAAGTAAAATTGAGTTTAATCAACTTGCGCAGCAGAGCGCAGCCAGCGTAGCGTAACGCACTGGCCGCCACTGTCATCCATACTATGAAAATTCAAATCGGTGTCGTCATGGGTTCCAGCTCCGACTGGGACACGATGCAACACGCAGTGCATATTCTCCAACAGTTTGGCATCACGTATGAAGCGCGCGTGCTCTCGGCGCATCGCATGCCCGATGATATGTTCGCTTATGCCGAATCCGCGCGCTCGCGCGGGCTGCACGCCATCATTGCCGGCGCCGGTGGCGCGGCGCACCTGCCGGGCATGCTGGCGGCCAAGACCACAGTGCCGGTGCTGGGCGTGCCGGTGGCGTCGCGCCATCTGTCGGGCGTGGATTCGCTGCACAGCATTGTGCAAATGCCCAAGGGTGTGCCGGTGGCAACCTTCGCCATTGGCGCCGCTGGCGCGGCCAACGCGGCCCTGTTTGCGGTGGCGATGCTGGCCAACCACGACGGCGCCTTGCTGGCGCAACTGGACGCCTTTCGCGCCGCGCAGACCGAAACCGCCCGCGGCATGACGCTGCCCCCCGTGCTATGAGCGCCAGCGAGCTACGCGCAGCGACAAGCGTCGGGGCGGCCATGCTGCCCGGCACCACGGGCGGCAACGCAGGCGCCGGCAGCGGCCAGCAGACCACGCTCGGCGTCATGGGCGGCGGTCAATTGGGCCGCATGTTTGTGCATGCGGCCCAAAGCATGGGTTACTTCACCGTGGTGCTTGACCCGGATGTGATCAGCCCGGCCGGGCTCGTCAGCCATTACCACATTCAAAGCGATTACCTCGATGAGCAGGGGCTAGCGCAACTGATGCAGCGTTGCGCGGCGATCACGACCGAGTTTGAAAACGTGCCTGCGCCGGCCCTGATCACGCTCGGCGCGCACCGCCCGGTGGCGCCGAGCGCCGAGGCGGTCGGCATCGCGCAGGACCGCATCAAGGAAAAAGCGCATTTCGTGCGCTGCGGCGTGCCGGTGGCGCCCTACGCCGTGATTGAAACACCGGCGCAGCTGGCCGCAGTCGCCGACGATTTGCTGCCCGGCATCCTCAAAACGGCGCGCCTGGGCTACGACGGCAAGGGCCAGGCGCGCGTCAGCAGCCGCGCTGAGCTGGCCGCGGCCTGGGCTGAACTCAAGAACGTCCCGTGCGTGCTGGAGAAACTGCTGCCTTTGCAGTTTGAGTGTTCGGTGATCGTGGCGCGCGGCTGGGACGGCGCCTGCGTCAACTTCGCACCGCAGCTCAACCTGCACCACGACGGCATTCTGGCCGTGACCCAGGCTTATGAAGGAAATATGCCTCCAGCCCTCGTGCAGCAGGCGGTAGCAGCTACCAAAGCAATAGCAAATGAACTGCAATACGTGGGCGTGTTGTGCGTCGAATTCTTTGTCGTGCAGGACGACGCCGCGGCGGCGCAGACGCTGGGCACCTTGATCGTCAACGAGATGGCGCCGCGCCCGCACAACAGCGGCCACTACACGCTGGACGCATGCGATCTGTCGCAGTTTGAGCTGCAAGTGCGCACCCTGGCCGGCCTGCCGCTGGTGCAGCCGCGCCAGCACAGCCCGGCCATCATGCTCAATCTGCTCGGCGACTTGTGGGCGGGTGGCGTGTCGCCGCCGTGGCATCAGGTGCTGGCGCTTCCGGGCGCGCATCTGCACCTGTATGGCAAGCTCAAAGCCAGCAAGGGCCGCAAGATGGGGCACCTGACTTTCACCGGCGCGACCGTGGCCGAGGTGCGCGCCACCGCGCTGGCAGCAGCCCGGCTGCTCGGCATCGAGCCCTTCTGAATGCAGCACCAAGCATGATCCTGGATGGTTCAGCTGCGGATTCAATAGCTGTTGCCGCCCAATGCATAAGGGCTGGCGGCCTGTTGGGCTTGCCCACCGAGACGGTGTACGGCTTGGCCGCGGATGCCGAGAACGACGCGGCCGTGGCGCACGTCTTCCAAGCCAAGGGCCGCCCGGCCGATCACCCGCTGATCGTGCATGTGCAGGATGCAGGCTGCGTGGGCCACTTTGCGGCCCAGGTGCCGGATTTTGCAGCCCAGCTGATACAGGCCTTCTGGCCCGGTCCGCTGACGCTGATCCTGCCGCGGCGCGTCGGTGTGGCTGCTGCCTCGGCCGGCGGGCAGGACTCGATCGGCCTGCGCTGCCCGTCGCACCCGGTGGCGCAAGCACTGCTCACGGCCTGCGGCGAACTCGGAGTGATGGGCCTGGCCGCACCCAGCGCCAACCAATTTGGCCGCGTCAGCCCGACCACGGCCGCGCATGTGGCGGGCGAGTTTGGCGCCGACTTGCTGATCCTCGACGGCGGCGCCTGCGAGGTCGGCATTGAATCGAGCATCGTCGACTGCACCCGCGGCGTGCCCGTGCTGCTGCGCCCCGGCGCGATCACGCGGGACCAGCTGCAAACCGTTTGCGGCCAGCCGGTGCTATTAAAAGAAGAGCTTCCGGCGCACATTCCGCAAGGGCCAAGGGCCCCTGGCACGCTTGAATCGCATTACGCGCCAAGCGCCAAACTGCGTTTGATGGATGTCCGGGCGATGCAAACCGCGCTTGATCTGCTGGGAGCGGAACTGGACGGCAGCAGCAGCCAGCCCGTCATCGCCACCTACGCCCGCGCCATCCTGAAGACGCGCTCGGCCCAGGTGCTGTGCCGGCGCATGCCCGACGATGCGCCGGCCACTGCGCAGCAGTTGTTTGCCGTGCTGCGCGAGTTTGACGCCCAGGGCGTCAAACTGATCTGGGTCGAGACGCCGCCCGAGACGACCGACTGGGCTGGCGTGCGCGATCGCCTGCAAAGAGCCGCCAGCTAGCCTGTCGGCTTGGCGGCCAGCGATGGCGAGGTCGACGAAAGCCACAAAAAAATCCCCTGCAAGTCTCTCGACCTGCAGGGGATTTTTGGTGTTTTATGGTCAGTTAGAACTTGTAGCCGACCGCAATGCCGTAGGCGGCTGGGTCTAGATCAGCTTGCATGGACTGTCCTGTGGAAAAGTGAGTGGTCGTGCTCAGCTTGGACTTGCTGTAGAAAACGTCAACGAACCACTTGTCATTCAAAGCCAGCGTGGCGCCGATTTGGGGCGTCAGGATGAACTTGGCATCCACCGTAAAGGAAGTCGGCGGACCCCCGGGATTGGTGGTCTGCGTCAAGTGGTAACTGCCTTGCTCGTCGAAGAAATAGGCATACGTCACACCCAGGCCCACATAGGGACGGAACTTGGCGTTGGCTTCCATAAAACGGTATTGCAGGAACACGGTCATGGGCAGTGCCTTGACTTCGCCCACCTGACCTGCACCTTCCATTGAACCAGCGCCGATGACCTTGTGTTTGAAAGGCAACGCCAAGGGCACATCGACCGAAATGTTGTCGGTGTACATGTAGGTAATGCCACCGGCAAGCTGGGTATCGGCGCTGACATTGCTGCGGGTACAACCGCTGCCATCACCGTAATCCGGGGCCGTCATGCAAGCACTCGGACCAACCGGTGCCAGTTTGGTCACACCGGCGCGCATCATCCAGGTACCTGCGCTTTGGGCAGAAGCGCTACCAGCTGCCAACATGGCCGCGGCAGCAACAGCGAGGAACTTCATTTGATGTTTCATTGAGGGTTCTCCTTGAAGTTCGTTGATTAGAGCCAGCCAGCCTGGATCATGAT
>JBBQQX010000114.1:0-10188 GCA_038215405.1 Burkholderiales bacterium | reverse complement strand
TGAGAACAAACCGCTCGTCAGCCCAAAACTTCCCCCAAACTTGCAGCCCGAGCAGCGCCAAGCCGCCTTGAACGCCTTACAGGACGGTCATGCGGTGTCAGTGATCGAGGGCACGGCCGGCGCCGGCAAGACGTTCACCGTCGCTGCGATCGCGCGCGAGTTCGAACGCTGCGGATATGCCGTGACCGGCCTGGCCACCGGCTGGACAGCCGCAATAAATCTACAGAAATCGGCCGGTTTGCAGACCGGACGGGCGATCACGGGCTGGCTGCAGGCAGTGCGCAAAGGACAATTGACGCTCAATGCCAAGAGCCTCATCGTCGTGGATGAGGCCGGCATGGTGGGTGTGAAAGACATGGTCGCGGTACTGGACATTGCCAGGCAAGCGGGCGCCAAGGTGATCCTGATCGGCGACACGTTGCAGCAAAAGTCCATTGCCGCGGGCGACGCGCTGCGCGTGATTGCCAAATCGATCGGCAGCACCCGTCTCGATGCAATCTTTCGGCAAAAGGACCCCACCGAGCGCCAGGCGGTGTACGACTTTTTTGCCGGGCATGCGAAGGAAGGCCTGGCGACGTACGCGGTGCGGGGCCAGGTGCATTTCGCGCCCAGCGCCGAGGCGGCCGAGCAGCAGCTGATCGACGCCTGGCTGCGCAGCCAACAAGCGCACCCCGGCCAGGAGCACCTGATCATGGCGTCCGACAATGCCTCAGTGCGCCAGCTCAACCGCCTGGCGCATGCGGCGCGCCAGGCGGCCGGGGACATTGGCCCGGGCTTGCTGCTCGCAACGATGGACTGCCCGGAGCCGCAGGATCGGGTCGAATTCTCGGTGAAGGACGAGGTCGTGTTTCGCGTCAATGCCAAAGAGGGCCACGTGTTCAACCGCAGCCGGGGCGTGGTCGAGCGGATTGAGGAGGGCGTTCTCTGGGTCCGGCTGCAGGGAAGCAGCGCTGTGGTCCGGGTCGACCCGCAAGATGAGAAGTGGCAGCACGCCGAAGGCGGCTTGGCGCTGCAGCTGGGGTACTGCATCAGCACCTACAGCGCGCAGGGCTTGACGGCCGATTTCACTTTCCTCAAAGACTCTACCGTGCTCGACCGCGCTTCGGCCGGCGTGGGCATGTCGCGCCACCGCGAGGGCTGCCAAGTGTTTATTGACAAGCCGCTACGCCACGCAGCGAAGATGCGCCATGCGCTGGCTGACGAATGGCAGCCGCTCTCGGCATTTACTGACGAGGAGTGCCTGGCCCGGCTGGCCGCTGGCTGGTCGGCGCAAAAGGAAAAGACCTCGACGCTGGACTATGCGCGCTGGGAGCAGGGCGGCGTCCGGGTCGATGTGCAAGCCGAGCAGAAAATGCAGCGCCTGCGCGAAGACCGCCTGGCTGCAGGCCGCGCGCTGGCGCGACTTCACCGCAAAGCTGCCTCCAGCTTGTCGCCCGCACCGCACCGCAAAGCCTTTCCGTTTCAGGAAGCGAGCAGCTATGTGCTGCCTGTGCCCCGGTTGCCAAACCCGGTCGTGCAAGAGGGCAGCGACTGGCTGACCGGGCGCGAGCACGTGCATTCCGACGTCGCGTGGGAGGCGGTGCAGACAGGCTTCCTGTCGTTCCAGGACCCGCAGACGCCAGTTTTTATTGGGTACCGCCCGGGCAGCATCGGTGCACCAGGAGGTGCATTTGCGCAGCCAGTGTGCCGGCTCGGCGGCGATGCGCCGCGCACCGAGGCGCTGCGCCACCAATTCCCTCCTGTGCTGCAGGGCGATGATGAATCGAAGTCGGTCGATGTTGTCTTCAGCGGCCTGGAGGCGCTGCAGCTGCAAACGCTGCAGGTGCTGCGCGGCGAGCCACGCAGCACCGTGATCGTTAGCAGCGACGGGAAAGGCGCGTTGCTGCTGCCGCATATCCGCGCGCTTCTTGGGCAGGCTGCTGAGGTCCGGTGGCATGACAGGGCGCCCGCAGCCAGGGTTGACGAGGCAGCAATGATGGCTGCGGCAGACCAAGCGATCGGAGAGGGCGGGGATGCCATTGCTCTAAGCACAGGGATAAGGGAAGAGGGGCGAGCAAACATCGCAGACCAAGCTCGCCAGGCCATGATGGTGTTCGTCACAGCGCAGCAGGCGAAGACGACAGCGCGCCAGCGCCTGAGCGTGGAGGCTTTGCCCAAAACACTCCCAAGGTAAAAACCATGAACATAACGTTCTCTCGACTTGTTATCAAATCTGCTTCATTTAAAACGCTCATTTCAATTGCATTGATATAGAAAATCTAAACACGCCGATTACGTACCAATTTGGGGATCTGGAAAAAACTTTACGACATAATTGCAAAGTGCTTTAGTAAAGCCACTGCGCAAAAATTCCGAAACTGTAAAATTCACTTTTAAGAAAGTTTTTCATGCATCATCAGGAAAATAGGTATTCTCACCATCTTTAACGATTGGCGCTTGTCAAAAAGAGACGTGCAGGGACATCACGAGCTTGAACTCCCCTGTGATAAATACAAAAATCTTATAGTAGTCATCCATGCAAAACCGAAACTCCGTGCGCCCAACCTTTGTTGCACTAAAAAAAAGAGCAAACTGTTATTGTCATCATGATCACGTATACAGGCGCTATGGCGGAGTAGGAAATCACGGAATAAGAAATATATGCTATTTTTACATTGAGAAAACGTGTGGCGCCAAACAACAAATTCAGGCGTTAATCACAGACATTTTATTTTCAATCACAAGGTTTGAACCACCGGCTTTAGCCTGTCAGCTTTAGCTGTGAGAAGTTGCTGTATGAAGTGCAGGTGCTGAACGGACTACAGATACGGCAATCATGTGGCATTTCAAATGGGGTATCACTCTGTTTGGGTGACGAAGTACCGCTACAAGGTGTTGACGGGCAAGGCAGCCGAGCGCTTTAGAGAGGCTGGTGCGCGAAATGTGCCAAGCGTTTAAGACCAGGATTGTCCAGGCTTTGGAGCGCAATGATCAAGTGCATATTTGGATGAGCTCCCCGCTTTTGTACCACGGTGGGGCAGATGAAGCAGGTAATGATTAAACAGTATTTGGAATATCACTTTGAGTCTAACCAGAACGATGAATTCCAGACAGCTCCATCACAAGATGCGTCGTTCAAGCGACGTGTATTCGGACTTTCCATCCGCAATACAAACCTACCAGCTTTAGCTGGTGGGTGTTTAGTTGAAAAATTTTAAAAGGGATAAATCATGATAGACGAAAAATTTTTACGTCAGCAACTCGAACAAGAAGCTTGTGATGCATTTGATAGAATCCAGTCGACTATCAAGATGAACAAAGAAATTCATTTCTCTATTGAAAAATGCCTAGACAGAATTGAATTTTTTGATGAATTTGCAAGAATACCTGAACTTGGCGATGAGACAGAGTATGGAATTTCGAACGAAGTCGTGTTGTACACCTTGAAAGCGACTTTAGCATTTGGGGATGAGGGAATGAAAATATTGCTTGATCATGCAAGCAGGTGGCAAAGTTTGCCAACCGAATTTGCAAAGCGACTGACAGGAATTGTTGAATCTCTGCATGCTGCTTATGAAGTGGAAAAAATGATGAATGAACTTCCGACCAAGTCGAAAATTTGTGTTTGAAGCCGGTGCAATCTCTACCTTTCGCATTGTCATGAAGGGGGTGCCTGGCAAGCATGGGGTGTTCATGTGCGTTGTCCTTGACGACCCCTGGTCGGGCAGCGGGAAGCCACAGGCCACACCAGGCCAGCCAAGGCTAGAACGACCTGCATGGCCTTGGCAAATGTCCCGCAGGCTGCGGCTTATTCCTCAGCATCTCCCGCTCGAATCACCTCGCCCAAGCCATTTTTAATGCCGCAATAGTCCACGGCACGCGCGTCGAACCCGCGTTGCTGCCGGCCTGGCAGGTAGTGCACGGACCGGTCGTCATGGTGGTGGCCGTGAAACGAGCGCACCACGCGCAGGGACATGGCCAGCGCATCAAGGACGGCAAAGCCGTGCGGATGGCACGAAGGCGCTTCATGCGTCACCAAGATGTCGGCCCTCAACTTTGACAGCGCCGCCACGTCATCCGGGTAGATGGCGGCTTGCAGCGAAGGATTGGGCTTTTGCCCACCCCGCCACTGGTAGGCGCCCCGGTGCATGGCCTGGTGCTTGTTCTGAAACGCTGCCGGGGCAGGCGGGCGCCAGACCCGGCCCATGAAATGGCCGCCCAGGCCGGCCACACGCACGCCGTCCAGCTCTGCCACTTGGGCATGCAAGGCCACGGCATCGCCGCAGTCGTGCAGCATCTCCCAGTGCGCATAGCTGTCCGCGTCATGGTTGCCATGAATGAAGGCGACCTTCATCGCGGGAAAGTTGCGGCGCAAGGGCGCCAATACCTCCCGAAACGCGAGGTGGTCGATGTCGATGTCGCCCAGGAACACCAGCCAGCGCGGCTTGTCGCTGGCCGCCAGCAGAGCCTGGGCAATGTGCCCGAACGCGCCATGGACGTCCCCCAGGAACCAGATGCCTCGCAAGGCGTCGGCGTGCTCCTGGTCGAACTGATGGAACTGGTCGAACTGATCAAGCTGGTCGATAGGGTTCATATGCGGTCCGTAGGCCTTTCTCAGCTTTCCCAACGGCTAAAAATCTCCCTGGGGATCTCGGGCGAATATGTCGCACGGTCTGATGGCAAGGCAGTGTCGCTGGCGACCTCGATCACCAGCACGGGATCGAAAAACGGGTTCTCGAACGATGAGTCCCGACGTCGGTATCCCCGGGGGGTGCTGACGACCCTGCACTGGCCTCTACGGTAATCGAACCCGGTGTGCGTGTGGCCATGCACCCACAGGCTGGGCACCGCAAAGAACTCGTCCGGCAGGTGGCTCAC
This sequence comes from Burkholderiales bacterium, assembly GCA_038215405.1. Taxonomy (GTDB): domain Bacteria; phylum Pseudomonadota; class Gammaproteobacteria; order Burkholderiales; family Burkholderiaceae_C; genus Rhodoferax. The sequence goes on along the minus strand of JBBQQX010000114.1, from coordinate 5,331 downwards.
GAAAGCCGGCGTCAACCAGTCGGCGCCATAGCGCTCGGCCACCGAGCCGAGCGAAGGGGCGTGGTGCGTGACCACCACCGTCAAGCCATCAAAGGGCTGGGCCAGCTGGCGGCGCAGCCAGTCGCGGTCTATCCAGTGCATCGCCAGCGCGTCGGCTGCTTGCAGCTGCCGGGTGTGTTCGTGGAACCGCAGACGGTTCATGCTGGGCGACAGGACCTCGATGAGCCTGAAGTCGTTCATGCGGCGGTTGGCTTCGAGCAAGGCGCGGCCGACGTCGACCTCCAAGCGGCCACAAGGCTGGCGGACCGGCAGCTGGAAATCGGTCCACAGGGTGCAGCCCAGAAAGCGCACGCCGTCGATGACGACGCCGCCCCGGTCGAGCAGGTGCACGTTGCTTCCCGCGGCTGCCTCCTTCATCCGGGCGAGCTCGGTGGGCATTACTTGCCCGTAGAACTCGTGGTTGCCGGGCACCAGCACCACGGGCTTGCCGCCGAAGGTGCTGCTGCGCTGGGCCCAGTGCACCGCCTTGTGGCCGGGCGAATGGATGTCGCCGGCCAGGACGACCACGTCGTAGGCTTCAGCCGTGAGAGCAGGCGGCAAGGCAAGCGAAGTGACGAACTCCAGGTGGAGGTCGCTGAGCATCAGGATCTTCATGACGCAATCCTCCTTGAAGGTCGCCTGCATCGCCGGGCCGATGTCATACCGCGTTCCCAGGCATCCTTGCTGTCGCTGGACTGCTTGCCCATCGTGTCAAGAATCGCCTCAAGAGCGATTGAAGGACACCAGCCCGTAGCAGCTGATGGACGCCTGGCCGTCGAGCGCGCGCGCGAGCTCGAACGTCCTGGCCGAAAACACCGCCCGGGTGACGTTGTTCTCGACCAGGCCCTGCGCCACAGTCAAGCCCTTGGCGTAATACTCGCCGAGCATCTGGCCTGCGCTCGCGCGCAACTCGTCCGCGTTCTGCGCGTACCCGATATAAGCCATCTGGCTTCGCCCCTCGCCGGTGGCGAAGTAGTCCATCCATGCGGTCCAGATTGTGTACATTTAAATTTCCTGTTGATTGATTGATTGGTCCTGGGCAGCCGGCTGGCGGCGCCACCCTTTGCGAGCGTTCGTAGGCGCCGGGCCCGTGCGCTCAGTCTTCCACTTACTCTTCTTGTTCTTCTTCTGGCAACAGCCAGCGTCGCAGTCCTTCCCCTGAAGCGTTACCCAGCAGTTGCGACAGCCAGGGCTCCGGGAAGTGGCGCTGCACGAACCGGAGCGCGTGCCGGGTTTCCTGGGTGCCTTGGTGCGAAAACTGAAGGCGCGTCCACAGTTCGCCCGCCTCCACCAGGGCCTGGGCTGCCGCCTGCGGGAGCCCGGGTGCGTCGGCCTCGATCCATTGGAGGATCTGCACTGGCCGCGGGTAGGTCAACCGAAGCCGCTGCGCTGCGTCTCGAAGAGAGGCGTCGATCGTCTCGTCCAGGACCATCTCGCCAAGGAACTCGTACCCCCAGCGTAACGAGCGCGTGCGTTCATCGGGCATGGTCATGGTCGGGCTCCCAGTTCCAAGGGGTGGTGGCGAGCGGCAAACGACAATTTGCAATCGGCCACGATTCAGCCGCGCGCATGTGCATCGCAGGCGACGTGAAGCCATCCTTTGGTGTTGCGCTTTTGCCCGGGCGCGCCGCACTGTTGGCACAGCGTCAGGCAACGGGCGGCGGCTGCGTCAATGATTTCGTTCGCGCGTGCCCTGACGGTGCCGGGCATCGAGGACGAACGCAGGGACACGTATTGCGGCGTGCTTGCGACCATTTCGAGCGGTCCGATGGACGGCTCGTCCATGCGCACGACCATCCGCAAATCACCGAACTTTTCCTTGAACTGGGCGATCGAGATCGGCACGCCGGTCTCCTCCGACAGCAAAGCGATGGCCTCCAGCGCCTGCGCCGCCACGGCGTCCCAGCCGCTAGGCACAAAACTTTCGATCTGCGGACGCAGCTGCGGCAGCCGGGCAAGGACGGCGTTGGTCAAGGGGGTGCCGGGATCGTCAATAGCTTGGTTCATGGGGGGTGGCCCGACGGGCGTCCTTGGGTGAATGTGACGGTATGAGTGTGAGGCGGCGAAGCCAGGGGGGTTGGCACCGATCAGTGCTTGACACGCTGGCCCGGCGCGTCAAGCCACCAGGCAACGGCCGACTGCATCGCCCGGCGCAGCTGGCGCAGCGAAGTCATCCGGGGCGGCAGCAGTTGCTCGAACGGCACGCCTTGCAGCGCGCCCGATTCAAGGCCCCAGTCCGCCTCGATGTCTTTTGCCACAAAGGGCGCGACGCTGCGAAGCTCGGGCACCGTCGGCGCGCGCACGTCGACCATGCGGAACCTGCTTTTGAGCGCGCCCGGCATCCACGTCGTCTGGTTGCACGTGGCAATGTAGAGCATGCCGCTCAGGTCGCACTCGGTCTGAAGGTAACCGTCTGGCCAGTGACGTGCGTCCTCGGGCTCCAGAAGGCTCAGCAGGGCGCTTTCGACCGGCGGGCTGTTCTTCGTGCTATTGGCCGGCTTGTCGAGTTCATCAAGGATGATCAGGGCCGATGCCGTGCCCTTGAGAAGCGGGCGCAGCAGCGGTGAAGGCTGGCCCGTGCTCCAGCCGCGGCTGGTGCCTAGGATCGACATTGCATCGGTGGCGCCCCCGAGTTTCAAAACCATGGTTTGCAGCTCGAACACTTCGCCCAAGCGCCTAGCCAGCCGCGTCTTGCCAGTGCCCGGCGGGCCGCACAGCAGCAGCGGCGTGAACGCCAGCCGGACGGAGCCGAACTGCCTGCGCGCGCGCAGTTGCCCGAACACGGCTTCGATAGCGTTGGCGGCCCAAGGGAATTCCTGCTGCAACTGAAAGTGCATTTTTGATAGCGTCTCAAGCGTGGGCAGGGCGGCAAGCGGCAGCGGCCTTTGCAGGATCGCGTACGGTTTCAGGAAGTCCCGATCCGCGCTGTCGGTGGGCTGGACGATGATGCCCTTGATGACGACATGCATCAGAGACGATTCCGAAGTCGGTGGCGCCGCAGCATCGCGCCCGGCCGGAAGGTCGGATTTCGAGCGGACCACCCGCTCGGCTTCGCCTGTCAACGCGTGGTCAATCCTGTTCATGGCCGCTTCGCCATAGAGCTCAGGCTCATGCGCAGGAAGAAGAGGAACCTTCGTCAGTGCATTCCACAAGCTCTTTCCCGTGGAGCGAAACACCCGCAGCCTGGCCGCTGGCAGCTCTGCCGGCTTCACGTTGTGCTTGCCAAGCACGCTGTAGAGCCTGAGCAGGCGGATAGCAGCCAGACGCGCGGGCTCGGGCAGGCTGGCCAGTTCGCTTCGCGACTTGGCGCTCATGTGCGCCACCGCTTCGCTCAGCAGGATCAGTGCAAAGGACAGTGCCCGATCTTCCTGCGCCTGCCCGGCCTTGCTGGCCCTGATTGTCGGGATGCCGACCACCATACCTTCGATTTTTTCTTCTTCAATGTGGGCGTTGACCCTGTCGAGCCTGGCGAGGAACAAGATCTCGGCTACCCGCAGGCAGCGGTCCAGCGCCCAGTTGTATTGTGCGATTTCCTCGATCAGCTGCCAGCGTCGGGGCAACTCGATGCAGCCGTGGTCGTACAGTACGCACATCGACGCCAGGGCGTCGGCGCGCTGCCCGGCGGAGCGGCGCTTGTCCACGGCCCAGTAAGCCAAAGCCTGCAAGTCCTCGAACTCGCTCGGCGCCAGGGCGCCATAGGGCATGAGGCGCAGCATCGGGTGGCTAAAGCGGGTCGGCACGGCCGCCAGGATCTGGCGGCGGCTGGGGCGGCGGGCTTCGGGCGGGATCAGCATGAAATTATATTGGTCATTGATATACAAACTTGTCGGCTGGTGTCTCACGGTGTGAACTGCTCTGGCACCATGACCCGTTCAGGGCTGACCGCATGGGCGTTGCCCGCAACTCAAAGGGGTTGGCGCAGGGCGCAAAAGTCAACAGTTTTCACTATTCGATCGGAATCAACCGTTTAGTGGTGAGGCGGTACGCGTAAGCATCCGACTGTTCTTCAATAGTTATTGTTATCAGAACGTCCCACCTTGTCACCCGCCCGATGCCCAGCTCGATACCGTCTTCAAAATCAGGCATGAGCTGATACACCGCAAGGGCCTTGATCCCCTTCGCAAGGCGTCTATGTGCCATGACGAGTACGCCAGGCCCGGTAAGAAGCAGCCAGCGGATACTCCCGTCCTCCAGCTGCACGCTCGCGGCGAACAAGGGAAGGCGCGAATCCATCTCGACACATTCATACTCATCTTGGCCATCTGCCTTCGAATCGAACGTGTTTGGGGCGAAGTAACTTTCATCAACGCGCAGCATTTGGTGTTCCTCGGGTGGCGATGAAGTGAAACATCAACAGGTCTCTTTACGATCGATGCAGTCGGGCTCCAAAGGAGCCGCCGAATAGCTGACTAGAGGGAAGTTGGCTAATGCATGGCCAGGCATTGATCCCCGATAGCGTTCAATAACTGCGGGGTGATTTGAAGCAGTGTCTGTGGTCAAAGGTTTTCCAAATTCAATGCGGCGATCAATTGACGTGACCGGTTGATCTACAACCCGGCACCGTCCTGGCAACGCTTAAGAGGTATGTCGTTAGTTTGCCATTACGAATGTCGTAATGGCGAATTTAGCATGGTATTACGAGAATCGTAAGCCTTGACAACAAATCAACACAATCATGACGTTTTAGCCCGGCGCCTTAAATTTGCTCGAAAGGCTGCTGGGCTCAGCCAGCGTCTTCTTGGAATGGCCGCTGGAATTGACGAAAGCTCCGCAGCCATCCGGATTAACCGTTACGAACAGGCTGTACACATGCCCGATTTCATTACGGCGGTGAACCTGGCAACGGTCTTGAGCGTTCCTACAGCCTATTTATTCTGTGAGACGGAAGAACTGGCCGAGTTGCTCTTGGCACTTCACAAAGCGGACAACGCTACCCTGCGAGCGGTCAAGATGCTGTTAAATAAAAATTGACGCATTGGCACCGCGAGGTCGGGTACCTTCATCACGACTATGGCCTGTTATCAGTTGAGCCAGGCTACAGAGTCGGGTTAACTTAACTTCCTCAGGCTCCGAAGTAGGAGTTGTAGCGCTGGCCGATGGCCTCGTAGCGGCCAGACGAAATCCAGGCCCTCCCGCCTCGCGCAATGGCCGCCGTGTAACCTCAGGCGGCAATCTTTCGGCTGACCTGCGCATCGGCCAGCATGCCCGCCGCCATCCTGCTTCATCGATAGCCTCGGCGCTCCGGTCGATTCTTTCCAGCCACCGCTCCAGGTGTGGACCCTCAGCCAGGGT
>JBBQQX010000113.1:0-10268 GCA_038215405.1 Burkholderiales bacterium | reverse complement strand
GATGCTGTCGAGTTCGAGCACGCGTTCGCTCCAGAATACATAGCCGGCCGCGTCCAGGCGGTGGAAGGCGCCGGGGTTGGCGCTGCAATAACTGAAGATCACGCTGCGCGCCCGGTTCGGATTGCGCAGATTGAAGTCCGGATGCCTGAGCAGCTGGCGCACGGCGGGCAGCACCTGGCCGCCCCGGTCGCAGCTGCCTGCTTGCAGCGCAAACCATTTGTCCAGCACCAGTTCTTCGTTTTTGAACAGGCTATGGAATTGCGCCAGCGCTGGTTGGGCGAGTTCATGGCCGCTGTTGACCAGCGCGCTCAAGGCGTTGAAGCGGTCGGTCATGTTGTCGGCGTCCTTGAAACGCTGGTAGGCCTTGCCCGGCCACACGTTGTCGCCGCTGTCGCGCGCCGCCAGACACAATTGCGTTAACGCCAGCCCGGCCAAGGCACGGCGCCCGGCGGACATGCTGTCGGGGCGGTAGGCGCCGTTGTTGACATGGGCTTCAAATGCCCACTGCCAATCCGGCGCCAACGCGCTGGCCAGCTGGGCGCGCATGGCTTCGCGCACGGCGTGAATGCGCTGCGGGTCCACCACGTCGAGCTGCTCGGCGATATAGGTCTCGGAGGGCAGGGTGAGCACCAATTCCTTGAAAGCGGCGTCCAGTTCGGGGTGACGCAGCACCGCGCGCATCGCCTCAACATAAGCATCATTTAGCGGGCTATCCCCCGTCAATAAAGCGTCACCAGCTATTAATTGAATAGCGCTGCGTAGCGCCAGCCGTTGCCCGGCTTCCCAGCGGTTGAACGGGTCGGGATCAAAGGCCAACAGGGTCAGCAACTGCGCGTCACTGTAGTCAAAGTCCAGCAGCACGGGCGCGCTAAAGCCGCGCAGGATGGAGGGTACCGGTTCCTCGGTCACGTTGACGAAGGTGATGGACTCTTCAGCCTGCGTCAAGACCAAGAGGTGATGGTCATTGGTTGTGGTGTTGCCCTCCTGCAACTGCAGCGCCAGGCTGGCGCCGCTGCGGCCCACCAGACCCAGGCTGACCGGAATCACAAACGGTTCCTTGTTGTCCTGTCCCGGTGTGGCCGGGCAACTCTGATTGAAATTGAGCGTGTAGGTCTGCGCCGCGGCGTCATAGTTCCCTTTGGCGTGCAAACGGGGTGTGCCAGCCTGGCTGTACCAGCGCTTGAATTGCGGCAGCAGTGTGGACAGGGCGGAATCAGTGTTGGCGTCGGCAATGGCCTGGGCAAAATCGTCACAGGTGACGGCCTGGCCATCATGGCGCTCAAAGTAGAGCGTGATGCCTTTGGCGAAACCGGCGCGTCCCACCAAGGTCTGCATCATGTGCACCACCTCGGCGCCTTTTTCATAGATGGTGACGGTGTAGAAGTTGTTGATCTCGATGTAGCTGTCGGGGCGCACCGGGTGCGCCATCGGGCCGGCGTCTTCCGGGAACTGGGCGGTGCGCAGCACGCGCACGTCTTCGATGCGCTTGACTGCGCGGCTTGATGCCTCCAAGCACAGGTCCATGCTGAATTCCTGATCGCGGAAAACCGTCAGGCCTTCTTTCAGACTGAGTTGAAACCAGTCGCGGCAAGTGATGCGGTTGCCGGTCCAGTTGTGAAAGTATTCATGGCCGACCACGCTCTCGATATTGGAAAAATCGGCATCGGTGGCGGTGGCCTGACTCGCCAGCACATACTTGGAATTGAAGACGTTCAAGCCCTTGTTTTCCATGGCGCCCATGTTGAAGTCGCTGGTGGCCACAATCATGAAGCGTTCCAGGTCCAGACTCAATCCAAAGCGGGCTTCGTCCCAGACCACCGACGCCATCAAGGAGTTCATGGCGTGCTCGGTTTTGTCCATGTCGCCGGGGCGCACATAAACCTGCAATAAATGCTCTTTTCCCGCGCGCGAGCTGATGCGCTGCTCGCGGCAGACCAGTTGGCCTGCCACCAGCGCAAACAGGTAGCAGGGCTTCTTGTGCGGGTCGACCCAGGTCGCAAAATGGCGGCCTTCATTGCCTGTGCCTTCCAGGGCACCCGAGGCCACCAGGTTGCCGTTGGAAAGCAACACCGGATATTTCTGCTTATCGGCGCGCAGCGTCACGGTGTAGCTGGCCATCACATCGGGGCGGTCCAGAAAGTACGTGATGCGCCGGAAACCCTCGGCTTCGCACTGGGTAAAAAACGAGTCGTTGCTGACGTACAGGCCTGACAAGCTGGTGTTCTTTAGCGGCTCGCAGGTGGTGAAGATTTCGAGCTCAAACGCGCCTTCGGGCGGCAGGTTTTCCAGCACCAGCTTGCCACCGTCGAGCTTGAACGAGGTGCCTTGGCCATTGACCAGCACGCGCGCCAGGTTCAACGTTTCGCCGTCCAGCCTCAAAGGCTGCACCGGCACGTCCGCGTTGCGACGCAGCGTCATTTTGCTGAGCACGCGGGTCTTGGCCGGGTCCAGGTCAAAGGTCAGGTGGACGCTGTCGATCCAGAATGCCGGGGCGCTGTAGTCGGCGCGGCGAACCACCGTGGCCGGGCCGTTTGAGTCACGAAGTTGGAACATGCAGGTTCTCCAGAAATTTCGAGTTCATCAGTTCGTTGTAGTCGCGCACGCTGGCGAGCACGTGGGGCCCGGCCAGTTGCGCCGTGGTGTGGGTGCTGCAAATGGCCACGGCGCGCATGCCGGCGCGGCGTGCCGCTTCAATGCCAAAAGGCGAGTCTTCAAAGACAATACAGGCGCTAGCCCCCGTGTCCATTCGCTTTGCAGCTTCTAAAAATATAGCAGGCTCGGGCTTGCCTGGCAATCCTTCGTCACCGCCCACAACGGCGTGCGGCGCGCTGGGCAGTTTTAGGTGCGACAACACAAAGGCAATGTTGTCCTGGTCGCCGGCGGTGCCGACGCCCACTTTCAAGCCCTTGGCCAGCGCCTGCTCCGAGAAGGTCTTGAAACCAGCCACCTCGGTGAAGATGGGGCCGAACAGTTCGCGGTAGAGCCGCTCTTTGTCGGCAATCAGCGCCCAGGCTTCGGAGTCCGGCAGATCGCGCTGAAGGAGTTCGCGCATGCACTCGGCGCCGTTGCGCCCGGTGGTGCGGCGCATCAGGTCCGGCATGTCAATGCTCAAGCCGTGTTGCTTAGCGAACACCTGCCAGCTTTGCGCGTGGCTGGGCATGGAGTCGATCATGGTGCCGTCCATGTCGAAAATCAGGGCCTGGACCGCTGGCTGCGGCAGATTTCCATCCGTCATCAAACGCCCAGCTTCAAGGAAGCTTCAATGAACTGGTCAAGATCGCCGTCCAGCACTTTCTGCGTGGCCGATGTTTCGTAGTTGGTGCGCAGGTCCTTGATGCGGCTGTTGTCCAGCACGTACGAACGGATCTGGTGGCCCCAACCGACGTCGGTCTTGGTGTCCTCTAACTTTTGCTGTTCCGCAAGTTGCTTGCGCATCTCCAGGTCGTACAACTTGGAGCGCAGGCGCTTCCAGGCGATGTCGCGGTTGCCGTGCTGGCTGCGCCCGTCCTGGCACTGCACCACGGTATTGGTGGGGATGTGCGTCAGGCGCACGGCCGAGTCGGTCTTGTTGATGTGCTGACCGCCGGCACCGCTGGCGCGGTAGGTGTCGACCCGCACGTCAGACGGGTTGATGTCGATTTCGATCGAGTCGTCGATCTCCGGGTACACAAACACCGACGCGAACGAGGTATGGCGCCCACCCGATGAGTCAAACGGACTCTTGCGCACCAGCCGGTGCACGCCGGTCTCCGTGCGCAGCAGGCCAAAGGCGTATTCGCCTTCAATCTTGATGGTGGCGCCCTTGATGCCCGCCGTATCGCCCGGGGTTTCGTCTTCCAGCGTGGTGGTGAAACCCTTGCGCTCGGCATAGCGCAGGTACTGGCGCAGCAGCATGCTGGCCCAGTCGCAGGCTTCAGTGCCGCCCGCGCCGGCCTGAATGTCCAGAAAGCAATTCAGAGGGTCGGCCGGGTTGTTGAACATGCGGCGGAACTCGAGCCCTTCCACCAGGGCGGCAAGGCGCGCGGTGTCGGCCTCGATGGTGAGCAGGCCGGCTTCATCGCCGTCTTCCTTGCTCATCTCGAACAGTTCGCTGTTGTCAGCGAGTTCACGCGCCAGGTCGGTCAACGTGATGACCACGCCATCAAGCGCTTTCTTCTCGCGGCCCAGCTCCTGGGCGCGTTTGGGGTCGTTCCAGACGGTCGGGTCTTCGAGCGAGGCGTTGACGGTTCTCAGGCGTTCAGCTTTGGCATCGTAGTCAAAGATACCCCCGTAAACTGAGCGCGCGTGCGCTCAGGTCGGAGAGTTGGGCGCCGATGGCGTTGATGCGTTCTGCTTCGATCATGGTGGTGGCCTGTGAATTCAATTGAAAATAATCGCGTATTTTCTCATGCCACCCAACGACCGGGCGGTGCCACGCGGCAACGCCCTTTTGCACCCCTGGCCCCGGCGCCAGATTCAGCCGCCAAACAGCCCTTTGAGGGCTCGTCCCACATCGGGCAGGCCGGGAACGCCCGGTGCTCTGGACTTCTCCGGCTCTGCCCCCGGTTGTGGCGCCCGCGGGCTGCTCTGTGCCCGGCCCGGCCCGCCTTCCTCACCCAGCATGGCCATGGACACCGATTTGACGCGCACCTTGGCGGCCCATTCGGGCTCCCAGGCGATGCGCTTGTCGGTGGGGCGGGGCGGATACGCCAGGTTGAGTTCCTGCCCGTAAGCGATGCCACGCAGCATGGCGCCTTGCGTCTTGGCAAAGATGCCGGCCGGAATGGCGCAGCGGGTCTGGCTGGCGGGCAACAGCACCTTTTCTTTGAGCCACTGGTCGACACTGGCGTTGCTGGCGTAGTCCATCAAGCCCCAGCCGGGCTCGGGCAGGTCAGAAGAACTCCAGATTACCATCTCCGCTTCGCCCGCGTTGTCGCTGCCACTCATGGCGTTCAGAAAATAGGCGCGCGCTGTGGGCAGACCAGGCCAGTTGACCTGGGTGGCGCTGGCACCGCTGCCCTGGGTGCTTAGTGCCAGTTTGGGCATGAAGTCTTGCGCCTGGCCAACGGCAAACTTGAAGCTCGCGGGCAGGCCCTCGCCCGACAAAGCGTGTTGCCCGGTCAAAGACGCGCTGGCGGGCACCTTCTGGCGCTGCTTTTCATTCGGCCAGATGGCGTGGCCCGGCATGGCCTTGGCGCCGCTGTCACGCACGGCGCGGCCCATCATGAATTTGCCATAGTCTTCCATGCCGGCCTTGGCAAAGTCCAGCACCCGGGGCTGGCCCGGGCGCACGGTCTCGCTGCATCCCCAGTAAAACAGGATGCGGCCCTTGGGACGCTCGGGCATGTCGTCGACACTCTCGCGCCCTGTTTTGTGGGCGCTGGGTTGCGCCTGCACCGGCAGCAAGAGCAGGCTCGGGCCCATGCTCTGGCCCGCTGGTATCGTTTGGGTGGCCTCGGTACCGGCCGGTTTGCGCTGCGTCACGACCGCCAGATCGAGCCAGCGTCCCGGCATCATGCCGCGCGTGGCGCCAAAGCTGACGCCCCCCATGCCCGGCATGCCGGTCATGCCACCCATCAGGCCGCCCAGCGCACCCATGTCGGGCATGTCAGGCATCTCGTCCATGCCGGCCATGGACATGGTGGCGACATCCATCCAGTACTGGGCGACCGGGGGCTTGACCACCTGGGTTTGGGCCCGGGCGTTGGCACCGAGCAGCAGCGCTGCGCCGGCCAGGCCAAGCGCAAAAGGCGAGACGTGCACGCGGCACGGTGATAAAAAATCAGGCCGGATGTTCATGGTCAGACTCCGCAAAGTGGGTGAGGCAGGCGACAGCCAAAGCGTCAGCCTACGCCGCGCGTCTGCCGGTACTATTGATATTTGTCGTACGCGCAGCGCATAGGGGTCACAAGAATCGCTCGATCAGTTCGGCCAGCGCCTGCGGCTGGTCGTGGTGCAGCATGTGGCCGGCGTCCTCGACGCGTGCGATCTCCAGTTGCGGCACCACTTTGAGCCTTTCACGGTGCTCGGCCAGCGTGAACTTGCCTTTCCACCACTGCGCCATGCTGTCATCCGATGCCTCGACCATCAACACTGGCATGCTGATGAGGGCATAGATGGCTTGCACTTCTTCGAGCCGGTAGAGCTGGGCGTGCGACACCTTGTGCGCCGGGTCGCCCAAGATCGCCCATTGACCTTGCGCGTTCTGCTGCGCCCAGTGCTGCGCCAGCCAATTGGCCTTGTCCGCACCCAGGCGCGGGTTGGTCTTCATGAGGCGGCGCGCCACGCCGCCCAAAGTGTCATAGGCCTTGAGCGCCATCTCGCCACGGTGCAGCTTCTTCAGATCATCGATCCAGTGGGCATAGCGGCCCGGCGCTTCGCCCGGCGTGGTGGCGGGCAGGCCAAAGCCCTCCAGATTGACCAGACGGCGGATACGCTGCGGGCGCACGCCGGCGTACAGCATGGCCACATTGCCGCCCATGCTGTGACCGACCAGATTCACCTGGCTGTTCGGCGCGTAATGGTCGAGCAGAAAGTCCAGATCGGCCAGGTAGTCGGGAAACCAGAAATTGTCCACGCCGCCCGAGGGCGTCAGGCCGTAGCCGCGCCAGTCGGGTGCAATCACGTAATGGTCGTGACTGAGCGCGTCCACCACAAACTGGAAGCTGGCGGCCACGTCCATCCAGCCGTGCACGATCACCAGCGGCGTCTTGTCAGGGGACGGTTCGCCCCACACCTGCACGTGGTATTGCAGATTGCGGATCGGGACAAACTCGCTATGAGAATTTCTTTTGACTTGGTACATTAATCCATCATAAGGAGAACTGTCATGCGCATCAGTCAAGCCAGCGACAAATTGCCAGCCCCGTCCTTGGACGCCTACCAGCGGCTGCACAGTGGCTTCAGGTGGCAGGTGCCTCGGCAATTCAACATCGCGCAGATCTGCTGCGGGCGCTGGGCAGCGCAAGCTGATGCTTCTAAAAGAGTAGCTATTCAGGAATACCCGACGGGGGCTGGCGGCCGGTTTTATACCTACTCTGAATTGCAGGGGCAGGCCAACCGCTTGTCCAACGTGCTCATGGTATTGGGGGTAGGGCGGGGCGACCGGGTGGCGATTGTGATGCCGCAGGGCTTCGAGACCGCCGTTGCCTACATGGCGGTGCTGCAAATGGGCGCGGTGGCGATGCCGTTGTCGATGCTGTTTGGGCCCGAGGCGCTGGAGTTTCGTCTGCATGACAGTGAGGCTGTGGTGGCCATCGCGGCGGCCAGTGCGCTCGACGGCTTGCAGGCGGTGCGCGCCAACTGTCCTTTGCTGAATTACGTCGTGGGCGTGGGTGGCCTGGAGAGCACCCAAGGCCGCGCGGATGTCAATTACGCGCTGGCGTTGACGCAGGAGGACGGACCCTTCACGCCGGTCCCGACGATGGCGGAAGAAGCCGCGGTGCTGATCTACACCAGCGGCACCACCGGCAACCCCAAAGGCGTGCTGATTGCGCATCGCGCTTTGATCGGCAACCTGAGCGGCTTTGTCTGCAGCCAGAATTGGTTTGGTTTCGATCCCGTCGCCAAGCCGGCAAGTACGGCCGGGCCAGCCGAATTGCCGCAGGGCTCAAGCGCTATTTTCTGGAGCCCGGCCGACTGGGCATGGACCGGCGGCCTGATGGATGCCCTGTTACCCACGCTCTACTTTGGCCGCACCATCGTGGCCCACAACGCCCGCTTCAGCCCGCAGACGGCGCTGGAGCTGATGCGCGACTGCGGCGTCACGCACACATTTCTGTTCCCGACCGCGCTCAAGGCCCTGATGAAAGCTTATCCGGGTAGCGCGCAGCAAACCGTGCGCCAGCAGTTCAAGCTACAACTGCAAGCCATCATGAGCGCGGGTGAGGCCGCGGGCGACGCCGTCTTTGACTACTGCCGACAGCAACTCGGCGTGACGGTGAACGAGATGTTCGGCCAGACCGAGATCAACTACATCGTCGGCAACTGTGCGACCCAGTGGCCGCCCAAGCCGGGCAGCATGGGCATGGGTTACCCCGGTCATCAGGTCGCGGTGATCGATGAGGCGGGTGTGGAGTGCCCGGTCGGTGTGGCCGGCGATGTGGCGTTGAACCGGTTTGACAGGCATGGTGATGCGGACCCGATCTTCTTTTTGGGTTACTGGAAGAATGACGCATCGACCCAGGCCAAGTTCACCGGCGACTGGTGCCGCACTGGCGATCTGGCGCTGCGTGACTTGGAGGGCTACCTCTGGTTTCAGGGCCGCTCGGACGACCTGTTCAAGGCCGCTGGCTACCGCATCGGCCCCGGAGAAATTGAAAACTGCCTGGTCAAACACCCGGCTGTGGCCAACGTCGCCGTGGTGCCCAAGCCCGACGCGGCGCGCGGCGCCGTGGTCAAGGCCTATGTCGTTCTAGCTCCTCTTGTAATAGCATCAAGGCCACTTGATACGAGGGCTAGAGCCGAGTTTGACCTGAAACTGGTGGCGGAGTTGCAAGCCCACGTCAAAGACAAACTGGCGCCCTACGAGTACCCTAAAGAGATCGAATTCATCGACGCCCTGCCGATGACCAGCACCGGCAAAGTGCAGCGCCGGGTGTTGCGGCTGCAAGAGGAGGAAAGGGCCAGATTGCGGGCGGTCTGAGGCGCAGCAGCAGGAGAAACCGTAAACTCGTGGCTGTATCAATTTCGCACCTTCGCAGCACCATGAAAACCATCCAGCTTGGGTCAAGCGACCTGTCTGTCACCCCGATCTGTCTGGGCACCATGACCTTCGGCGAGCAGGTCGACGAGGCCACGGCCTTTGCCATCCTGGACCGCGCGCTCGAGCGCGGCGTGAACTTCATCGATACCGCCGAGATGTACGCGGTGCCGCCCCGCGCCGAAACCTTCAACGCGACCGAAATCATCATTGGCAACTGGTTGGCGCAGCGCCCAAGCGCCCGTGGGCAACTGGTGCTGGCCACCAAAGTGGCTGGCCCCGCGCGCGCCATGCCGTGGATTCGCGGCGGCAGTGCTGACCTGACCGGTGCAGACATCACCGCGGCCTGCGACGGCAGCTTGAAACGCCTGCAAATCGATGTGATTGACCTGTACCAGATCCACTGGCCGGTGCGCTCGGTGCCCGCGTTTGGCGGCATTTACTACCAGCCTGCCCGCGAAGACGAAGGCACGCCGATCCATGCGCAATTGCAGGCCTTGCACACGCTGGTGCAGGCCGGCAAGGTGCGCGCGGTCGGCTTGTCAAACGAAACACCGTACGGCGTGCATGAGTTTGTGCGCCTAGCCGAGCAATATGGTTTGCCGCGCGTGGCCACGGTGCAAAACCCGTACTGCCTGCTGAACCGCTCACTTGAAAATGGTCTGGACGAAACCCTGCACCGATTGAATGTGTCGCTCCTGGCGTATTCGCCGCTGGCTTTTGGTCTGCTCACTGGCAAGTACGACGATTCGGGCTTGACGGGGCCGGATGCGCCAGCGCAAGCCCGCATCACCAAATATGAATCGACCCGCAAGCAGCGCTGGGGCCGCCCCGCAGCTTTGACGGCGGCGCGACGCTACAGCGCGCTGGCGCGTGCGCACGGCTTGAGCCCGACACAGTTGGCGCTGGCCTTTTGCTACACCAAATGGCAGGTGGCCAGCACCATCATTGGTGTGACCTCGGTGGCGCAGTTGAATGAGTGTCTGGATGCCTGGGGCACCACGCTCAGCCCTGAATTGTTGAAACAGATTGATGCCCTGCGATGGGAACTGCGCGACCCGGCGCAATAATCTGCCAGAATTAATTGGAATCTGACCCCAATTTCTTGACCCCAATTTCTCCAATTTCTGAAATGGAATAAGGTAAGCAAGATGGCGAAGCACGTCAGCCTGACCCCCGCCACCCAATTGCTGAAGAGCCGCAAGGTGGTGTTTAGCGAGCATCCGTATGCGTATCTGGAACACGGCGGCGCGCTGCACAGTGCGGCCGAGCTCGGTTGGGATCCGTTTCACATGGTCAAGACGCTCATCATGCAAGACCAGGACGCCAAGCCGCTGGTGGTGTTGATGCATGGCAACCGCAAGGTATCGACCAAAAATCTCGCGCGGCAAATCGGCGCCAAATCGGTGGAGCCCTGCGCGCCCGAGGTGGCGAACCGGCACAGCGGTTATTTGGTGGGCGGCACCTCGCCCTTTGGCACGCGCCGCAACATGCCGGTGTTCATCGAGTCGAGCATTCTGGAGCTGCCCAAAATCCTGATCAACGGTGGCCGCCGGGGTTATCTTGTCGGGCTGGTGCCGCAGGTGTG
>JBBQQX010000112.1:0-10285 GCA_038215405.1 Burkholderiales bacterium | reverse complement strand
GGTGTTCTGGCCCTGGTCTTCTTTCAGGATGTCGGCCTGCACCGTGCCGCGCACGTTCTCCTGCACCCATTCCTTGATCTTGGCCGTTTCGGTGTCGGTGGGCTCGCGGCCATTGTCCGCCTTGAATTTGTCGATGTTCTGGTCGATCGCGGTGTTCATGAACATCGCCAGGATGCTGGGCGCCGGGCCGTTGATGGTCATGCTGACACTGGTGGTCGGGCTGCACAGGTCAAAGCCGCTGTAGAGAACCTTGAGGTCGTCGAGCGTGGCGATGGACACACCACTGTTGCCGACCTTGCCGTAAATGTCGGGGCGCGGGTCGGGGTCGTTGCCATAGAGTGTGACCGAGTCAAACGCGGTACTCAGACGCTTGGCTGCCATGCCGGAGCTGAGCAATTTGAAGCGCGTGTTGGTGCGAAACGCGTCGCCTTCGCCGGCAAACATGCGGGTCGGGTCTTCGCCTTCGCGCTTGAAGGCGAAGGTGCCGGCGGTGTAGGGGTAGCTGCCGGGCACGTTGTCGAGCATCAGCCACTTCAGGATTTCGCCATGGTCTTCGTATTGCGGCAGGCACACCTTGCGGATGGTGGTGCCGCTGAGCGACTTGCTGGTGAGCGCGGTGCGGATTTCCTTGTCGCGCATCTTGACGACGTATTCATCCCCGGCATAGGCGCTTTGCATGGTGGGCCACTGCGCCAGCAGCTTGGCGCTTGCGGCGTCTTGCAGCTCGGCACGCTCGTTGGCCAAGTCAAGCACGGTGCCGTAAGCGCCGGGTTTGCTTGATCCGTCCTTGCATGGGTCATGGGCCAGCAACATTTGCGCTGTGGCCTTGAGTTGTTGCACTTCACGCGCCAGTTGGGCCTGGCTGCGCGCGCGCTTTTTGTAGGCGCGCACCGTTTCGCTGATCTCGGCCAGGTAGCGCGTGCGCGCAGCCGGCAGCACGGGCGTCTGGTTGGTGCTGTGGCGCACCGCCACCGGCGGCAGATGCGACTCGCCCAGCGGCAGGCCGAGCTCGCCCAGACGGGTTCGCAGCGCCTGGTACAGCGCCGTGACGCCATCGTCGTTGAAGCGCGCCGCCATAGTGCCAAACACCGGCATCTGCTCCAACGGCGTACCGAAAGCTTCCTTGTTGCGCTGCACCTGCTTGGCGACATCACGCAGGGCGTCGAGCGCGCCCTTGCGGTCAAACTTGTTGATGGCAACAAACTCGGCGAAGTCGAGCATGTCGATTTTTTCCAGCTGGCTGGCGGCGCCAAACTCGGGCGTCATCACGTACACCGGCACATCCACGTGCGGCACGATCGCCGCGTCGCCCTGGCCAATGCCCGAGGTCTCGACCACGATCAAATCGAAGCCCGCCACCTTGCAAGCGGCAATCACATCGGGCAAGGACGCGCTGATTTCCGAGCCAAAGTCGCGCGTCGCCAGGCTGCGCATAAACACTCTCTGACCCGAATCAGTCACCGCTCGCCCTGAGCTTGTGCTGCCCTGCGCCCGAACGGTCGTGTTCCACGGTGAGATCGCATTCATGCGGATACGGTCACCCAGCAGCGCGCCACCACTCTTGCGCCGTGACGGGTCAATGCTGATCATGGCCACGCGCAGGCTGTCGTTCTGGTCCAGCCGCAGACGACGGATCAGCTCGTCGGTGAGCGAGGACTTGCCGGCGCCGCCGGTGCCGGTGATGCCCAGAACCGGTATCTTTTTAGTAGCTGCCTGCGCCCGTATTTCCTGGGCCAGCGCCGTTAATGGCTTGGAAAGCTGGCCTTTGGCCTGACCCGCAGCGTTTTCGTTTTCCAGCGCCGTGATGAGCTGCGCCAGCGCGCGCCAGCTCATCTCGGTGTGGCCTTGGATGGCCTCTAAGCTCTTTGGCGCCAGGCCCGTGAGGTCCTGGTCGCAGCGCTGCACCATCTCGCCGATCATGCCGGCCAAGCCCATGCGCTGGCCGTCTTCGGGGCTGAAGATGCGCGCCACGCCATAGGCCTGCAACTCGCGGATTTCCGGGGGCACGATGACACCACCGCCGCCGCCAAAAACCTGAATGTGGGCGCCGCCCCGGCTTTTCAGCAGGTCCACCATGTACTTGAAGTATTCCACATGGCCGCCCTGGTAGGAGCTGATGGCAATACCCTGCGCATCTTCCTGCAAGGCGGCTGTGACCACCTCTTCGACGCTGCGGTTGTGACCCAGGTGAATCACTTCGGCGCCCATGCTTTGCAGAATGCGCCGCATGATGTTGATGGCCGCGTCGTGGCCGTCGAACAGGCTGGCCGCAGTCACGAAGCGCACCTTGTTGATCGGGCGGTATTGGGCCAGGGCCTTGAAATCAGCGGACAGGTCGGTCATGGTGTTTGTCTCCGGTAAAGGACGGGGCAATTCTGTGGTGAGCCAGCGATCAGAGCAGCACTGGCTGACTTGACGTTTACGTAAACGTCAATCTTAGCGACTTTTTCAAAAACAGCTCGGCTCGAAAATCCATTAGAGTGCGCATTCTGCTGCGCCCTTGCGTTTTTCACCGATCGACTTCTTAAGCAACCGCCCCATGACCTTCCCCCTTAGCGGCACGCCCGCCTTGAAACCCGCCGAACCACACGCGCACGCAGGCAGCGCCGCCAAGCCCGACGTGCACGCGGTCCAGGGCTATGCCGGCGATATCTCGCCACAACTCGCTTATCAGTGGTGGCAGGGCGGCGACGCGGTGCTGGTCGATGTGCGCAGCGACGCTGAACGGGCCTGGGTTGGTTTTGTGCCGGGCGCCGTGGCGCTGGTCTGGAAGCAGTGGCCCGGCATGACCCTGAACCCGGACTTTGACGCACAGCTGCTGGCGGCGGTGCCTGCAGGCAAGAAAGTCCTGATGCTGTGCCGCAGTGGCATACGCTCAATCGCAACGGCAGAGCGCGCCACCGAGCTCGGCCTGCAGGCCTACAACATCCTGGAAGGCTTTGAAGGCGACCCGGATGACCAGGGCCAGCGCAGCCACACCGGGGGCTGGCGCTTTCACGGCCTGCCCTGGCGCCAGGGTTGACGATAATCGCGCCATGACCTTTCTGGCAATTGACGTTGGCAACACCCGCCTGAAGTGGGCGCTGTACACCCACCCCCACCGCGACGCGCCGCTGCTGGCACAAGGCGCCGAGTTCCTGGACAACATTGACAAGCTCGCCGACGGCGCGTGGGCCACACTGGCGCCGCCCACGCACATGCTGGGCTGCATCGTGGCCGGGGATGTCGTGCGCCGTCGCGTCGAAGCCCAAATGGATCTCTGGGAGGTCGCGCCGCAATGGGTCGTGGCCAGTGCGGCTGAAGCCGGCTTGCGCAACGGCTACGACCACCCGACTCGCCTGGGCGCCGACCGCTGGGTGGCGATGATTGGCGCCTGGCACCGGGTGCTGCGCAACGGTCCGGCGCGCCCGCTGGTGGTGGTGATGGTCGGCACCGCCGTCACGGTCGATGCGATTGACGCGAGCGGCAAATTTCTGGGGGGTTTGATTCTGCCCGGCCACGGCATCATGCTGCGCGCGCTTGAGTCGGGCACCGCCGGGCTGCGTGTGCCGACCGGTGAGGTGCGCGAATTTCCCACCAACACCAGCGACGCCCTCACCAGCGGCGGCACCTTTGCCATCGCTGGCGCCGTGAACTGCATGGTGCAGCACCTGCGGACGCACTGCGGCGCCGAGCCCCGGTGCGTTATGGCGGGCGGCGCCGGCTGGAAAATGGCGCCCAGCATGTCAGTCCCGTTCGAACTCGTGGACAACCTGATTTTTGATGGTCTGCTGGAGCTGGCCTCAACCCGGTTTATAAACTTAATCAGGCTGTAGCCCCCGTTCTATAAGCACATGAAGCTATTAATTATATAGCGCTCAGAAACGCGTTCAGACCGTGGTCTTCAGCCATGCTTGCGCCAGCCGCACCCAGTAGGTGGCGCCCAGCGGGATCAGTTCGTCGTTGAAATCGTAGCTGGCGTTGTGCAACATGCACGGGCCGGCGCCGTGACCCATGTCGCGGTGGGCGCCGTCACCATTGGCGATGAAGGCGTAGCAGCCCGGCTTGGCCTGGAGCATGTAAGAGAAATCCTCCGCGCCCATGGTCGGCTCCTGCGCCGTCACCTGGTCTGCGCCGACGATGCTGACCATGACCTGGCGCGCGAACTCTGCTTCAAACGCGCTGTTGATGGTGGGCGGGTAATTGCGCTTGAATTCAAAGCTGCAGCTCATGTCAAACGCCGCGCAGGTGTGCTCGGCAATTGTGCGCATGCGCTGCTCGATCAGGTCCAGCACCTCCAGGCTGAAGGTGCGCACCGTGCCCTGCAGTTCGCAGCTGTTGGGGATGACGTTGGTGGCCTCACCGGCGTGGATCATGGTGACAGAAATCACGCCGGCATCAATCGGCTTCTTGTTGCGGCTGATGATGGTCTGAAAGGCCTGCACCAGTTGGCAGGCCACCGGCACCGGGTCGAGCGCGTTGTGCGGCATGGCGCCGTGACCGCCCTTGCCGTGCAGGGTGATCTTGAACTCGTTGCTCGACGCCATGACGGCACCCGGACTCACCGAGAACTGGCCCACTTGAGCGCCCGGCCAGTTGTGCATGCCGAACACCGCGTCCATCGGGAACTGTTCAAACAAGCCATCATTGATCATCTCGCGCGCGCCGCCGCCGCCCTCTTCGGCCGGCTGAAAAATCAGGACCACCGTGCCGTCAAAGTCACGGTGCGCGCTGAAGTACTGCGCCGCCGCCAGCAGCATCGCGGTATGGCCGTCATGGCCGCAGGCGTGCATTTTGCCGGGCTGCTTGCTGGCGTGGGCAAAGGTGTTGAGCTCCTGCATCGGCAGCGCGTCCATGTCGGCGCGCAGGCCGATCGCGCGCTCTGAGCTGCCGCTTTTGACGATGCCCACCACGCCGGTGATGCCCAGGCCGCGGTAGACGGGAATGCCCCACTCGGTGAGCTGCCTTGCCACCAGATCAGCGGTGCGCAGCTCGTTGAAGCACAGTTCGGGGTGGGCATGGATGTCGCGCCGGATATTGGCCAGGCTTGGGGCCTGGCTGCGGATGTCGTCGATGATTTTCATACGGGGTCCTCCAGATTCAGTTTATCGCCTCGCCGCGCCGGCTGTCGCAGCGCCTCACAAGTAGCCACACCGCGCCCGCGGCATGGCGCTTGTCACTGAAAAACGACCGAATTTCACAGCCAGCTGCAGTTCGTCGCATACCGCATGCAAACGCAACCGGCATTTTTTATAGTTTGTTTCATCGCAGCAGATTTCATCCCGAAGCCTGCCACTGACTGAAACTGGAGAACACCATGAAAGCACTTGCCCTGACTACCCCCAAGCTGCTGGCCCTGCTGCTCAGCGGCGTCGTCAACCTGGCCCTGGTCGGCGCCATCAGCGCCAGTTCTGTCCCGCAAACCACATCTGGCTTGGCCGTGGTCGAACTGCCCAGCGTCACGGTGGTCGGCAAGCGCTTGTCACCCGACGCCGGGGCAACCAAGGTAGCGCAAGCGCCCAAAGCCACGCCGGCACTGAGCAGCGCCAGACTGTAAATCCCAGGCAGGAGCGCCTGAGCAGGTTGGGCGCGGGGCCATGCGGCCCAAGTGGCACCGCCTTTCTTGCGCCTCAGGTGTCGCCCGGCCTTGGTCCAGGCAAAACCGTCCTAAAACTCAGGATTGGCTGACTGTCCTACAGTCATGCGGGCCCGGATGGTGCAAGATGACGCTTTTTCATTGTCTTGGCTCTCTATGTCTTTGCCCAAATCCCCTATCAAGGTCAGTCAAGTGGCCCACGCTGCTGCACCCACTCTCACCCGCGCCCAGGCCCAGGCGCGGGCGGCGGCCCAGGAGGCCCGCGCCGCAGCCGCGCAGAGTCTTTCCATCAAGGTACTGACAGTCAATATCCACAAGGGCTTTACCGTCTTCAACCGCAAGTTCATCCTGCGCGAGTTGCGCGATGCGGTTCGCCTGGTCGGCGCCGATGTGGTGTTCTTGCAGGAGGTGACCGGCTTGCACGCCCGCAATGAGCGCCGCGTGACCGACTACCCCAGCAGCCCGCACTACGAGTACCTGGCCGACAGCATCTGGCCGCAGTTTGCATACGGTCGCAATGCCGTTTACCCCGGTGGCCACCACGGCAATGCGGTGCTGTCAAAGTTCCCCATTGTCAGCTTCAAGAACCACGACGTGTCCATCATGGGACCGGAGCGGCGCGGACTGCTGCACTGCGTGCTGCAGGTGCCGGGCCAGGAATCGCAACTGCATGCGATTTGCGTGCACCTGGGCTTGGCCGAATCGCACCGGCTCAAGCAGTTGCATATGCTGTGCGACCTGGTTCGTCAGGACATCCCCGCGGGCGACCCCGTGATCGTGGCGGGCGACTTCAATGACTGGCGCGCCCGCGCCCACGCGGTGCTGGCGCAGGGCGCGGGCCTGCAGGAGGTGTTTGTGCAGGCCAATGGCCAGGCGGCCCGCACTTTCCCCGCGCGTTTGCCGGTGCTGACGCTGGACCGCATTTATGTGCGCAACGCCACCGTGCATGCGCCGCTGGTGCTGCCGCTCAAACCCTGGTCGCAGTTGTCGGACCACGCGCCGCTGGCGGCCACCATCGGCTTATGAAAAGCCGCTGGGTCAGCGGCAACCGGGTGAGCCTGCTGATCAATGGCGATGCTTTCTTCCCGCGCGTGTTCGAGTGCATTGCCGCGGCACAGCACGAGGTGCTGCTGGAAACCTTCATCCTGTTTGAAGACAAGGTTGGCTTGGCGCTGCACGCGGCGCTGCTCACGGCGGCGCGCCGTGGCGTGCAGATTGACCTCACGATTGACGGCTATGGCTCGCCCGACCTGTCGCCGGCTTTCATCTCGGCACTGACACAGGCGGGCATTCGGGTGCATGTGTTCGACCCCAGCCCGCGCTTGTGGGGCTACCGCACCAACTTGTTCCGGCGCATGCACCGCAAGATTGTCGTGGTCGACGGCGTTCGCGCCTTTGTCGGCGGCATCAACTACTCGGCCGATCATCTGGAGGACTTTGGCCCGGCCGCCAAACAGG
Source organism: Burkholderiales bacterium (assembly GCA_038215405.1). Taxonomy (GTDB): domain Bacteria; phylum Pseudomonadota; class Gammaproteobacteria; order Burkholderiales; family Burkholderiaceae_C; genus Rhodoferax. The sequence continues at coordinate 3,252 of JBBQQX010000112.1, read as the reverse complement.
ACTATGCGATTGAAATCGAAGGGCCGCTGGTGCCCCGGATTCAGCACTATGTGCGCAGCCAGTTGCTGCTGGGCCAGGGCGCGAGTGCGCCGCCCCGGCTGCGCGATCGCCTGCTCGGGCGTGAGCCGGAGCTACCCGTGGACCCGGCGCTGCCATCGGTGGGCGGCGCCCAGGCACTGCTGGTCACGCGTGACAACCGCCTGCACAAGAGCGACATCGAACGCCACTACCGCATCGCCATCCGCGCGGCGCACCAGCGCGTCGTTATCGCCAACGCTTATTTCTTCCCCGGCTACCGCTTGCTCAATCAGTTGCGCAAGGCGGCAAAGCGCGGTGTCGATGTGCGCCTGATCCTGCAGGGCGAGCCCGACATGCCAATTGTCAAGACGGCAGCGAACCTGCTGTATCACCACCTGCTCGTGGCCGGGGTGAAGATTTTTGAGTACAACACGCGCCCCTTGCATGGCAAGGTGGCACTGACAGACGACATCTGGTCGACCGTTGGATCGAGCAACCTGGACCCGTTGAGCCTGGCGCTCAACCTGGAGGCCAACGTCATCATCCGCGACCGCCCGTTCAACCAGCAACTGGGCGAGCACCTGGCGCAGTTGATGCAAAGCAGCTGCCGCCAGATTCTGATGGACGACGTGGCCGCGACCGGCCTGTGGGTACGCCTGCGCAGCATTCTGGTGTTTCACCTGCTGCGTCACTACCCGGCCTGGTTTGGCTGGCTTCCGGTGCATACGCCGTCCCTGACATCGGCGACAAGCATGCAGGCGCCGGCGGGCAGCGACCGCGTCAACGAAGGTCAGGTGTCATGAGCGGTGCGCCAGCGCAGCGCCCATCCGCTTTGACTTCCGGGCTCTGGTGGTCCTGGCTCAAGCGCTGCGTCATCACGGCCTTTTTTCTACTGGTGGCTTGGCTGCTGGTCACACAGGTCCGTGCGATCGAGTGGCACCAGGTGTTCACGGCCCTGGGCAACTATCCCGTGCAGGTGCTGCTGGTCGCTGGCGCCCTGGCCCTGCTCGGCCTGCTGAACTACAGCTTATTTGACCTGCTGGGGCGCCACTACACCGGCCACAAGCTGGCGGCGGCCACGGTGATGCGGGTGACCTTCATCAGCTACATGTTCAACCTGAACATGGGCTCGCTAGTGGGCGGCGTCGCGATGCGCTACCGGCTCTATACCCGGCTGGGGCTGGGCGGCGGTGTGATCACCCGGGTCATGAGCTTGAGCATGCTGGCCAACTGGATCGGCTACCTGCTGTTGGCGGGCCTTATTTTTGGCCTTCACCCCCCGGCGCTGCCCCCCGGCTGGGTCATTGACAGCGGCGACCTGCAGATTCTGGGCTTTGTGTTGCTGGCTTTGGCGCTGCTTTATTTGTTGCTGTGCGCGCTGGCACGCCGGCGCAATTTCAATCTGCGGGGCCACGAACTGAGCCTGCCCTCGTTGCGGCTGGCGCTGCTGCAGCTGGGCATGGGCGCGGCCAACTGGCTGCTCATGGGCAGCATCATCTACGTGCTGTTGCAGCAAAAAGTAGATTTCTTCACCGTGGTCAGCGTGCTGCTGGTGGGTGCGGTGGCTGGCGTGATCGCGCGGATCCCGGCTGGGCTGGGCGTGCTGGAGGCGGTCTTCATCGCGCTGCTGGCGCATCAGCTGCCCAAGCACGAGTTGCTGGCGGCTGTGCTGGCCTACCGTCTGTTTTACTACCTGGCGCCGTTGGCGCTGGCGGCGCTCTTGTACCTGGTCACGGAAATCAGTGCCAGAAAGAGGGGCGCGCAACAGCGCAAGCGCTGCGTCAAGTAGGATAAGGGCCGCATTCAGGTGAACCTCATGAATTCAACTTTTAGCCCACGGTCCGACGCCACCACCTTCCAGGTGCTGGGCGCGTGCCCGCACGATTGCCCCGACACCTGTTCGATGCTGACCACGGTGCAGGGCGGCATCGCCATCAAGGTACAAGGCAACCCGGCCCATCCGCACACCGATGGCGCCCTGTGCACCAAGGTGTCGCGCTACCCCGAGCGCACTTACCACCCGGATCGCCTGCTGCATCCGCTCAAGCGCGTCGGGCCCAAAGGTGCGGGCCAGTTTGAACGCGTGAGCTGGGACGCGGCGCTGCAAGACATTGCGGCCCGACTGCAAGCCATTGCCAGCCGCAGCGCAGATGCGGCGCAAGCGATCCTGCCCTACAGCTACGCCGGCACCATGGGGCTGGTGCAGGGCGAGAGCATGGCGGCGCGCTTCTTCCACCAATTGGGCGCGTCCTTGCTGGAGCGCACCATCTGTTCGGCTGCGGGCGGCGAGGGACTGAGCCACACGCTGGGCGCCAAGGTCGGCATGCGGGTGGAATTTTTTGCCGAGGCCAAACTGATATTGATCTGGGGCAGCAACTCGATCAGCAGCAACCTGCACTTCTGGCGCTACGCGCAGATTGCCAAGCGCAACGGCGCCAAGCTGATCTGCATCGACCCGCGCAAGTCGGAGACCGCCGACAAATGCCACGAGCACATCGCACTGCTGCCCGGCACCGACGGCGCGCTGGCGCTCTCGCTCATGCACGAGCTCATCGCCCACGACTGGCTCGATCACGACTACCTGACGCAGTACACGCTGGGCTGGGAGTTGCTGCGCAGCAGGGCGCTGCAGTGGAGCCCTGAGCGCGCCGCGGGGGTGTGCGGCGTCAGCGCTGAACAAATTCGCTCACTGGCCAAAGACTACGGTGCAAGCGTAGCCAGCCGCGAACCCGTTGCCATCCGCATGAACTATGGGCTGCAGCGCGTCCATGGTGGCGGCAATGCGGTGCGATTGATCGCTTCTCTGCCAGCGCTCGTGGGGGCCTGGCGCCACCGGGCCGGCGGCGTGCTGCTGTCAAGCTCGGGGGTATTCCCGGTGCAAAAGGCGGCGCTGCAACGGCCCGATTTGCTGGCCGGCAAAGCGCCGCGCACGGTCAACATGAGCCGCATTGGCGATGCGCTCTTACGCCCCGCCAGCGCCGATTTTGAACCGGCGATCGAGGCGCTGATCGTTTACAACAGCAACCCGGTGGCGATCGCACCCGACTCAGCCAAGGTGGTGCAGGGCTTTGCGCGGGATGAGCTGTTTACCGTGGTGCTGGAGCACTTTCAGACCGACACCGCCGACTATGCCGACTACGTGCTGCCCGCCACCACACAGCTGGAACATTGCTGTCGTTGGGCGAGCAGCTGAGACAGCGCGCAGCAATGGGTGGCGAGAAAGAGCGCGCCGAA
>JBBQQX010000111.1:0-10357 GCA_038215405.1 Burkholderiales bacterium | reverse complement strand
CGACGCCGCGATTGCCGCGATTGAAGAAGCTGGCGGCAACGCCCAGGTGTTCGGCACCCCCACGATCTCTGACGGCATGTCGATGGGCACCGAAGGCATGAAGTACTCGCTGGTCTCCAGAGAGGTGATCTCCGATTGCATTGAAACCTGCGTGCAGGGCCAGTGGATGGATGGTGTTCTGGTGATCGGCGGCTGCGACAAGAACATGCCCGGCGGCCTGATGGGGATGCTGCGCGCCAACGTGCCCGCCATCTTTGTCTATGGCGGCACCATCCTGCCAGGCCACTACAAAGGCAAAGACCTCAACATCGTGAGCGTGTTCGAGGCCGTGGGCGAAAACGCTGCCGGGCGCATGAGCGACGAAGACCTGCTCGAGATTGAACGCCGCGCCATTCCCGGCACCGGCTCCTGTGGCGGCATGTACACGGCCAACACCATGAGTTCGGCCTTTGAGGCGCTGGGCATCTCCCTGCCCTACTCGTCCACCATGGCCAATCCGCACGACGAAAAGGTGGATTCGGCCAAGGAGTCGGCCAAAGTGTTGATCGAAGCCATCAAGAAAGACCTGAAGCCACGCGACATCGTGACCCGCAAGTCGATCGAGAACGCCGTCGCCGTCATCATGGCGATTGGCGGCTCGACCAATGCCGTGCTGCACTTTCTGGCGATTGCCCATACTGCCGGGGTTGAGTGGTCGATTGAAGACTTCGAGCGCGTGCGCCAAAAAACCCCGGTGCTGTGCGACCTCAAGCCCAGCGGCCAGTACTTGGCGGTGGACCTGCACCGCGCCGGCGGCATTCCGCAGGTCATGAAGATGCTGCTCGGCGCCGGCCTGCTGCATGGCGACTGCATCACCATCACTGGCCAGACCGTGGCCGAGGTGCTCAAGGACATCCCTGACGCACCGCGTGCCGACCAGGACGTGATCCGCCCGATGAGCAAGCCCATGTACGCACAGGGCCATCTGGCCATTTTGAAAGGCAACCTGGCCCCGGAAGGCTGCGTCGCCAAGATCACGGGCCTGAAGAACCCGGTCATGACGGGGCCGGCGCGCGTGTTTGAGGACGAACAATCGGCCCTGGCCGCGATTCTGGCCAACAAGATCGTCGCGGGCGACGTGATGGTGCTGCGCTACCTCGGCCCCAAAGGTGGCCCCGGCATGCCTGAAATGCTGGCCCCGACCGGCGCACTGGTCGGCCAGGGTTTGGGCGAGTCGGTTGGCCTGATCACCGATGGCCGCTTCTCTGGCGGCACCTGGGGCATGGTGGTCGGCCACGTCGCGCCTGAAGCGGCCGCCGGTGGCCTGATTGCCTTGATTGAAGAAGGCGACTCGATCACCATTGACGCGCACCAGTTGCTGCTGCAACTCAACGTCAACGACGACCTGATCGCCCAGCGCCGCAGCCGCTGGACGGCGCCCAAACCGCGCTACACCCGCGGCGTGCAGGCCAAGTTTGCCTTCAACGCCTCCACCGCCAGCAAGGGTGCCGTTCTGGACGACTACTGATCGCTGGCTCCTGTGGTCAATCTCCCCACCGCTTCACCCTCGCCCGACATCCTGTTCGGTCCCATCCAGTCCGAATTGATCCGCGATGAGGTACTGGCCGATCTGCTGGAGGCCACCGCGCTGCGCGTGCCGCACCATGTAGCGCTGATGTTTGGTGAGCGCCATCTGAGCTACCAGGCCTTGAACGAGCAGGCGGACCAGGTGGCTTCAAAACTGATTCGGGCCGGCGTGCGGCCCGGCCAGATCGTCGGTCTGTGGCTGCCGCGCGGTATTGAGCTGCTGGTGATGCAGGCGGGAATTGCCAAGGCCGGGGCCGCTTGGCTGCCATTCGACGCCGACACGCCGGTGGAGCGCATCAGGGTCTGTCTGGAGGACGCCCACGCGGTCGGGATCGTCAGCTGTGCGGCATTCGCGCCACAGTTAACCGAGTCTGGCCAACCGGTCTGGACCGCAGAGGCACTGCTGGTTCCCAGCCATGCCGACCAGCCCCTTGAGCGCCGCGAAGGGGTGCTGCCGCTGCACCCAGCCTACGTCATCTACACCTCGGGCTCGACCGGCAAGCCCAAGGGCATCGAGATCAGCCAGGGCAACATCTGCCATTTCTTGCGCAGCGAGAACGCCCTGCTCGGCGTGCGCGACAGCGACCGGGTCTACCAGGGCTTTTCGGTTGCGTTTGACATGTCGTTCGAGGAAATCTGGATCAGTTACCTGGTTGGCGCCACGCTCTGGATAGCGCCCAAAGAGGTGGCATCCGACCCGGAAGCCCTGCCGCAAGCGCTGCTCGACAACCAGGTCACGGTGCTGCATGCGGTGCCGACGCTGCTGGCCTTGTTCAGCCAGGACGTGCCGAGCCTGCGTCTGATCAACTTGGGCGGCGAGATGTGCCCGCAATCGCTGGTGGCGCGCTGGGCCCAACCGGGCCGGCAAGTCTTCAATACCTATGGCCCCACTGAAACCACTGTGTCGGCCAGCCTGGCCGAACTGCGCGCCAACGAGCCGGTCACGATCGGGCGCCCGCTGCCCAATTACGGCCTGCTTGTTATCGATCCCTCGGTTGAAGAGCACGGGCTGGTACTGCTGGCGCGCGGCGAAGTCGGCGAGTTGTGCATCACCGGCCCCGGGCTGGCCGCCGGTTATCTCGGTCGACCCGATTTGACGGCTGAGAAATTCCTCGTCAATCCCTGGAGCAACCACGCGCACGATGATCGCCTGTATCGCACCGGCGACCTGGCCCGCATCGACGCCGATGGCTGTGTGCAATGCCTGGGACGCACCGACGATCAGGTCAAGATTCGGGGTTTTCGGGTCGAACTTGGCGAAATCGAGGCTGCCTTGGCGCACCAGCCCGGCATCGGCACCGTGGCAGTGGTACTGCGCCAGCAGGAGGGCATCGACCAGCTGATTGCCTTTCTCGTTTTTGAGGGTGGCGTCAGCGTGGCCAGCGCCGTGCTGCGCGCGGCGCTGGCCGAGTCGCTGCCGGCCTACATGGTGCCCGGTTATTTCGAGCCGCTGACCGAGATGCCGCGCCTGACCTCGGGCAAGATCGACCGCAACGCGCTCAAAGCGCGACCACTGGCACGGTCCACAGAATCTGCAAGCGCGTCAGACACACCCGAAACTGCGGCGGAACAGGCCCTGTTTGCCGCCTTGACCAAGCTTTTTCCGGGGCAGCCGATTCTGCGCAGTGCGGATTTCTTCTCCGACTTGGGCGGTCACTCTTTGTTTGCCGCGCGCCTGGCCTCGGCCTTGCGCACCGACCCGCGCTTTGCCCACGTCACAGTGCGCGACATCTACCAAAACCGGGTCATCGGCCGCATCGCTGCCGTGCTGGGCGAGGCCCACGCGGCCGGGCCCGCCGTTGACGTGACTTGGATGCCTCCTTCAGCGTTCAAGCGCTGGCGCTGTGGCGTCGCGCAAGCGGCCGCGGTGCCGATGCTGGTGGCGTTGAGCATGGCGCAATGGATGGCGCCTTTCTTCACCTACCACTTCTTCACCGGCGAGCCGGGCGACTCGCTCACGCTTGCCATCGCCGCCTCGGTGGCGGCGTTTCTAATCGCCACACTGCTGGAATTTGCGCTGGCGATCGCCGGCAAATGGCTGATCGCCGGCCGCCTGCAAGCCGGGCGTTACCCGCTCTGGGGCCTGGTCTACTACCGCTGGTGGCTGGCGGACCGTCTGGTCGAGGCCGCCCCGAGTTATTTGATCAGCGGCTCGTCCATGTACGCCTGGTGGTTGCGTGCACTCGGGGCCAAGATCGGCCGTGATGTGGTCATCGGCTCCATGACGCTGCGGGCGCCGGACTTGCTCACCATTGACGACGGCTGCAGCATCGGCAATGCCGCCAATTTTGAGAATGCACGGGTCGAACATGGTGAGTTGCGGCTGGGCGCGATCATCATCGAGCATGACGCCTGCATTGGGTCCTATGCCGTTCTGGAGGGCAATACGGCGATCGGCGCTTTCGGCCACTTGGAGGGCCAGTCGGCGCTCAGCGATGGCGACGTGCTACCCGCCGGGCGCATCTGGCAAGGCTCGCCGGCCCGCGATATAGGCGCCTTTGATCCGGACACGAACCGCGCCCGACCGCCCCTGTCGCGCGCGCGGGAGGTGATCGAGGCCTTGTTCTTTGTATTTGGTGCCTTGCTGATCACCACCTTGTTCTTCTTGCCGGTCTTTCCCAGTTTCATCCTGATTGACTGGATCGACGATGTCGAGCGCTTTCCGATCCTGCGCAGTTCCGACCTGTCATTTCAACTGGCCAAATATTTCATCCTCTCCTTTCCGGCCTCAGCGGTGCTGATCGTCTGCACCGCCCTGCTGTCGGCCGGCATCCGCTGGATCGTGCTGCCACGCCTGAAGCCGGGCAGCTGGCCGGTGCACAGCAATTTGTACTGTTCCAAATGGCTGGTCAACCAGATTCAGGAATCGAGCCTCGCAGTCCTGCACGGCGTTTATGCGACGGTGTACGCGCCGTTCTGGTACCGACTGCTGGGCGCCAAGGTCGGGCGCGATGCCGAAATATCGTCGGCACTCGGTCTGGTGCCCGACATGCTCACGCTCGGCGATGAGACCTTCATCGCCGATGCCGTCATGCTGGGCGATGAGCACATCGATGGCGGCTGGATGACGATGCAACCAACGGTGATTTCACGGCGCAGCTTCGTCGGCAACGGCTCCTACATTCCCGATGGCACGACGCTGCCTGAAAACGTGCTGATCGGCGTGCACTCCACCGCGCCGGCCAATGCGCAAATGCACGATGGCGACACCTGGCTCGGTTCGCCGCCGATCCATCTGCCGGCGCGCGAGCAGACCAGCGGCTTCCCCGAACACCTGACTTACCGGCCGTCGCCGGTGCGCCGCCTGGCGCGCGGCCTGGTGGAGGCCTTTCGCATCGTGGCACCGCATGCGATCGTGATCTCGGTCGGCTACACGGTGGTCCTCAATGTCATGCCGATGGCCGCCGATGACCGCTGGAGCGACGTCCTCTTCTATCTGACCGGCGCCGGTCTGATGTATGGCGTGGGCAGCTTCATCTTCATCATGGCGTTCAAATGGCTATTGCTGCGCCGCTACCGCACCTGCAGCGTGCCGATGTGGACCCCGTTCGTCTGGTTGTCGGAAGGCGTAACCAACATGTATGAAGGGATTGCCGTCCCCAGTTTCTTGCGCTATCTGCGCGGCACGCCCTGGCTACCCCTTGCGCTGAATGCCTTGGGCTGCCGCATCGGCACCGGCGTCTACATCGACACCACCGACATCACCGAATTTGACTGCGTGACGATTGGCGACTACAGCGAACTCAACGGCCTGGCTTGTCCGCAAACGCATTTGTTTGAAGACCGCGTGATGAAGGTGGATCACGTCACCATCGGACGACGCGTCTACATGGGGCCGCGCAGTGCGGTGTTGTATGGCGCGGTCGTGGCTGACCAGGCGCAGTTGGGCGCCTTGACGCTGGTCATGAAGGGCGAGTTCATTCCCGCCGCCACCAGTTGGAAGGGCTGTCCTGCTGCGCCGGCCCGGCACTGAGATGTTGGACGGCGCTGCGCCGCTGCCGGTCCACGCTTGGCCCGCGTGCGCGGAGCAGGCATTGGCCGCGCTTCGGTCCGATCGGGCGCTGACCGTCATCAGCGTTCGCACGCCGGAGACTGAGCTTCGCCGCGCGGCCCGGCAGATCATCCGCAACGCCTTGCAGGAAGTGATCGGGGCGCTGCTGCAGCGGCCGATCGCGTCCATCCTATTCACGTCGCTACCGGGCCAGGCAATTGCTCTTGACCTGCCGAACACGCAGATATCACTCTCAGTCAGTCATGCTGCGGGCTTGAGCGTTGCGGCGATTCGAGTGGGGAGTGCCATCGGTATCGATCTGATGCGCATCGAGCCAGGCGCTGGCGCATTGCCCGCCTGGGCGCGCGTCGCACAAGACTATCTCGGGCCACAGGTCAGTGCCGGGCTGGCGACGCTGGCGCCTGCGCTACGCGCCGCATCCTTCGCCCAGGCCTGGACGCGCCACGAAGCCGGTCTGAAGTACCTTGGACTGCCCTTGACCGAGTGGACGCCCTCGCTGGCGCAGCGGTTAGCGCCGTGCGTGGTCACGGCGCTTGCATTGCCAGTCCCCTACTGCGGTGCGCTCGCCGTGAGCTGATGCGGATCACGATTAGGGTTTTCACATGAATTGGCGCTGCGGGCGAGTCAACCCAGCCTGAAATAGAACCGTTATAGTCAGGTGCCTCTTTATGTGCAGCAGGAGTCACGAGTTCATTTCAATCCAACTTTTGAGGAATTCTCATGTTCAAAAAATTACTGGCTTTTTTTGCCGCCATGTTCCTGGTCGCAGCGTTTGCCGCGGTTGACGTTAACAAAGCCACTGAAGCCGAGCTCGACGGCATCAAAGGCATCGGTCCGGTGACCACCAAGCTGATCATCTCCGAGCGCAAGAAAAGCGAATTCAAGAATTGGGACGATTTCGTGGCCCGCGTGAAAGGCGTGGGCGACAAAAGTGCCGCCAAGTTTTCCGCTGAAGGCCTGACCGTCTCCGGTGCCAAGTATGCGGGCCCGAGCGCAGCACCGGCCAAGAAAGCCGACAAGCCCATGACCGAGAAAGCCAAAGATGCGGCCGTGGCCACCAAGGACGCGGTCAAAGGCGCAGCCATCAGCACCAAGGATGCTGTCAAAGGCGCTGCTATCAGCACCAAGGACGCCGTCAAGGAGACTGCAAAAGACGTCAAGACCGCCGTGACACCTAAAGCAGATGCAGCCAAGCCGGCCGCCAGCGCTGCCAAAAAATAGATCCAGAACTAACCTACAAAAAAAACCCGCCTCGGCGGGTTTTTTGCATTTGGACTTCAGGCCGCGCCCTCAATGCACCACTCGCTCAAAACTGAATTGTCCGGGCGCGCGGATCGGATCGACATCGACCGGGATCACGTCTTTGGGCATGAACTTACCCTCTAACAGCAACTTGGATAGCGGGTTTTCGATGCGCTGCTGAATGGCCCGGCGCAGCGGCCGCGCGCCAAACACCGGGTCGAAGCCGACCTTGGCCAGTTCCGCCAGCGCAGCCGGTGACACCTCGAGCGTGAGTTCCATCTTGGCCAGGCGCTGCTGGAGCACCCCGATCTGGATGGCGGCAATGCTGGCAATGTGCGAAGCGTCGAGCGAGTGGAACACCACGGTCTCGTCGATGCGGTTCAAAAACTCGGGCCTGAAGTAATTCTTCAACTCCGCCGTCACCGCGTCCTTGATGTCCTCGTAGTCTTGCCCGACCATGCTCTGGATCATCTGCGAGCCAATGTTGCTGGTCATCACGATCACGGTGTTCTTGAAGTCCACTGTGCGGCCCTGGCCATCGGTCAATCGGCCATCGTCGAGCACTTGCAGCAGCACGTTGAAGACATCGGGGTGCGCTTTTTCGACCTCGTCGAGCAGCAGCACGCTATAGGGTTTGCGGCGCACCGCTTCAGTCAGATAGCCACCCTCTTCGTAGCCCACATAGCCGGGCGGCGCGCCAATCAGCCGTGCCACCGAATGCTTCTCCATGAATTCACTCATGTCGATGCGCACCAGGTGGTCTTCACTGTCAAACAGGAAACCCGCCAGTGCCTTGCACAACTCGGTCTTGCCGACACCGGTGGGGCCGAGGAACAGGAACGAGCCGGTCGGTCGGTTCGGGTCCGACAACCCGGCGCGCGAGCGGCGGATGGCATTGGCGACCGCCGTGATGGCCTCGTCCTGCCCGACCACGCGCTGGTGCAGTTTGCCTTCCATCAGCAGCAGCTTGTCGCGCTCGCCCTGCATCATTTTGGCCACGGGGATACCGGTTGCGCGGCTCACCACTTCGGCAATTTCTTCGGCACCGACCATGGTGCGCAACAGGCGTGGCGCGGCGCCTTCGGTGCGGTTGGTTTCCTTGTCCTGGGCTTCTTTCAGGCGCTTTTCCAAGTCAGGCAGCTTGCCGTATTGCAGCTCTGCCACCTTGTTGAAATCGCCCTTGCGGGTGAGTTCTTCAATCTGAAACTTGAGCTTGTCAATTTGCTCGCGCAGGTCACCGCTGCCCTGGGCGCTGGCTTTTTCGGCTTTCCAGATCTCATCAAAATTGGCAATTTCTTTTTCCAGCGAGGTGATTTCGTCGTTGATCAGTTCCAGGCGCTTGCGCGACGCCTCGTCCTTTTCCTTTTTTACCGCTTCACGCTCAATGAGCAATTGAATTTTGCGGCGGTCAAGTTTGTCCATCACCTCGGGCTTGGAGTCCATCTCGATCTTGACCTTGCTGGCGGCCTCGTCGATCAGGTCGATCGCCTTGTCGGGCAAAAACCGGTCGGTGATGTAGCGGTGCGAGAGCTCGGCTGCTGCCACGATGGCCGGGTCGGTGATGTCAACGTTGTGGTGTTTTTCGTAACGCTCTTTGAGGCCGCGCAGGATCGCAATGGTGTCTTCCACCGTGGGCTCGCCGACCAGGATCTTCTGAAAGCGGCGCTCCAGCGCCGCGTCCTTTTCGATGTACTTGCGGTATTCGTCGAGCGTGGTGGCGCCAACGCAGTGCAACTCGCCGCGCGCCAAGGCGGGTTTGAGCATATTGCCTGCGTCCATCGCGCCCTCGGCCTTGCCGGCACCGACCATCGTGTGCAGTTCATCAATGAACACGATGGTCTGGCCTTCGTCCTTGGCCAGGTCCTTGAGTACGTTTTTCAAGCGCTCTTCAAACTCGCCGCGGAACTTGGCGCCGGCCAGCAGCGAGGCCATGTCAAGCGACAAAACCCGCTTGCCCTTGAGCGAATCGGGCACTTCGCCAGCGACGATGCGCTGCGCCAGACCTTCCACAATGGCGGTCTTACCCACGCCAGGCTCGCCAATCAGAACCGGGTTGTTCTTGGTGCGGCGCTGCAGCACCTGGATGGCGCGGCGAATTTCATCGTCGCGGCCAATCACCGGGTCCAGCTTGCCCAAGCGGGCGCGCTCGGTCAGGTCAATGCAGTATTTCTTGAGCGACTCGCGCTGGTCTTCGGCGTCGGCGTTGTCCACGTTCTGGCCACCGCGCACGGCGTCAATGGCCGCCTCCAAGCTCTTGCGGGTTAGGCCGTTGTCTTTGGCAATTTTGCTGATGTCCTGCTTGCTGTCGGTCAGCACCAGCAAGAACAACTCACTGGCGACAAACTTGTCTCCGCGCTTGAGGGACTCCTTCTCGGCCGACTGCAACAGCGAGACCATGTCGCGCCCGATCTGCACCTGCTCCTGCCCCGTGACCTCGGGCAGGCGTTTCATGGCGATTTCGGCGCCACTCAGCAGCCCGGCAATGTTGACGCCGGCGCGCGCAAGCAGGGCCTTGGGGCCGTCTTCCTGCTTGAGCATGGCGACCAACACATGGACCGGCTCAATATAGGCGTGGTCACTGCCCAGCGCCAGCGTCTGCGCCTCGCCCAAGGCTTCCTGAAATTTGGTGGTGAGTTTTTCAATTCGCATGGCTTTCCCTTTTTGACCTTTGGTTGACGCTCACCTTGGGTTGACTGCCCCCCATTTCAAGGGCACCAGCCAACGCCAGAGCTGACTAAAATCAAAACATGATGATTCATCAACTGCAAGTGAGCTACGCGATGGCGCAAGACCGCCTGTTGGTGCGCCTGAACACCCGGGGCGGGGAGGCACTGCGGCTTTGGCTCACGCGCAGCATGATGAAGAAGTTGCTTGGTCACTTGCTGCAGGCATCGAGCGCCCCGGCCACCCCGCCCGACCTGCTGGAAAGTCATGACAACAGCAGCGCGGGCCTGGCGCAGTTCAAAAGGTAGGGGACGCCCTCAAAGAAGCGGATTGGGGCCTGGCGCTGAGCGCTGCGCCTGGGGCCCGGGGTCCGGCGGCGCTGGACGCCTTTGTCAGCGCCGAGCCGCCACGCTATCTGAACTGAATTCGCTGTTGGTGCGTAGAGCCAAAGACGCTATTTAATAGATAGCATCTTAAGCAATAAATACGTGGGCTACGACCTAAATTGATCTAAAGTCAGGCTCAGTTGGTCACCGCAATGCCCCAGCGCGCCAGCGCCTTGTCGTCGCTGACGCGCGCGTCCACCCAACGCGCACCCTCTGGGCTTTGCTCTTTCTTCCAGAATGGCGCCTGCGTCTTGAGGTAGTCCATCAAGAACTCGCAGGCCTGGAAACTCTCGCCCCGATGCGCAGAGCTGACCACGACCAGCACGATCTGATCAAGCGGTTGCAGCAAACCGATACGGTGAATGACACGCGCGCCATAGATGTCAAAGCGCTTGAGCGCCGCGTCGATCATGGCGTCGATCGACTTCTCCGTCATACCGGGGTAATGCTCCAGTTCCATGCTGCTGATGCTGCCGGGCGTGCCCGC
>JBBQQX010000110.1:0-10392 GCA_038215405.1 Burkholderiales bacterium | reverse complement strand
GATGAAGGCCTTGTTCTGGGCTTCGTCGATGGCGTAGAACACGCCATACGCGATGAACAAAGCCAGCAGTTGCCCCCGGCTGGTGGCAAAGGCAAAGCCCAGGCACAGCAGCAGGTAGCTCAGGTAGCCCAGCATGATCATGCGGGGGCGACCGATCCGGTCGCTGAGTTTGCCGATCAGCGGGGCGGCCAGGACGCAGGCGATGTTGAACACCGCATACAGCAACACAATGTCCTTGACGGCAAAGCCGACGCTGTAGGCCCGCAGCAGCAAGAAGCCGAAGCTGAAATAGGCCAGCGAAAAAAGTCCGGCCGCCACCAGGTAGCGCTTAAAGCCTGGGCTGAGGGTGCGCCAGGTTTCCAGCAGGTTCTCGCGCGGGTGGCTAAGGCCGGGCCGATCCTTGATGCGGCTTAAGGCGACGACGGCGAGCGCGGCGGGAATCAGTGCGACCCAGAACAAGACGCGGTAGGTGGCCGCGCCGTCTCCCAGCCAGGACAGCAGCCCATAGGCCACCAGCGGACCCAGCACGGCGCCCGACTTGTCGAGCGCCTTGTGCACGCCAAAGGCGTAACCCCGGCTGTCTTGCTGGGTCACGCCGGCCAGCCAGGCGTCGCGCGGCGGCCCGCGAAAACCTTTGCCCAGGCGCTCGACAACGCGAAACACGGTCAGGCCGGTGATCGAGCTTGACAGCAACAAGATGAGTTTGGCCAGGGTGGAAAAACCATAGCCCGCCAGCGTCAAGGCCTTGCGTTTGCCGCTGCGGTCTGACAGCCAGCCCGCCAGGTAATTGAGGGAACTGGCGGACAAGTCGGCCAGTCCTTCGACCACGCCGAGCAAGGCCGCCGAGGCCCCGGCAATGGTGGTGAAAAAGATTGCAAACACCGAGAAAATCATCTCGGAGCTGAGGTCGGTCAGAAAACTGACCAGTCCGAGCTTGAGCACATCGGGATGCACGCCGAACTTGTGGCGGACAGGATCAGTTGGCATGCGACTCCTTGGTGGCTGCGTTGGGGTGGCCGGCGTTGACGCCGCGCCACCCGGCGCCGTCATTATGCCGGCCGGACCGGCTCCCCGCGGCTGCGATGTGGTTGCCATCCACGCTTGAGCGGGCGCACGCATGCGCTGCGACAATGGCGCTCCGCAATCAACCCGACATCCTGCATGAAAACTTTCGTTCGACTTTTCTTCAAAACTTTGCGGATCGTTCTCGGCCCGGTCATGTTGCTGTGGGAACGGCTGAGTCGCCCGGCCGGACTGCGTCGTGCGCCGGCGCAGCAGACCGAAGTCGACCTGCAGTGCCAAAACCTCGCGCTCTACCAATTCAGGACTTGCCCGTTTTGCATCAAGGTCAGGCAGGAGCTGCACCGCTTGTCGCTCAAGATCGAGCGCCGTGACGCCCAACACGATGCCGGCAACCGTGCCGATTTGATCAGCGCCCGTGGTCTGGCCCAGGTGCCGTGTCTCAAAATTACCGACCCGAGCGGCACGGTGCAGTGGCTTACCGAGTCGGGCGCGATCATCGCCTACCTGCGCGGGCGCTTCGCCTAGCCTGCCATGCGTGACCAGCGAGCGCGGCTCAAGGTACTCGGTGCCGGCATCTGCAGTCTGGTGCTGGTGCTGGGGGTGGCCCGTTTTTCTTACACGCCGCTGCTGCCGCTGATGCAGCAGCAAGCCGGCCTGGGGGTGGCCGCGGCCGGCTGGCTCGCGGCCATCAACTATGCTGGCTACCTCAGCGGCGCCATCATCGCCTCCCTGATCAGCGACCTGGTGCTCAAGGATCGGCTCTACCGCATTGGCATGGTGCTGGCAATTGTCAGCACCGCTGTGATGGGACTGAGCACTGACCTCACGGTCTGGGCGCTTTCACGCTACCTGGCGGGTCTGAGCAGCGCCGCCGGCATGCTGCTGGGCACTGGCCTGATTCTGAACTGGTTGATCCGCCACCACCATCGCAGCGAACTGGGCATCCACTTCTCCGGTATCGGTCTGGGGATCGCGGGCTGTGCCGGCGCCGTCATGCTGTTTAGCCCCGCCCTGGACTGGCGCGAACAATGGTTCGCTTTTGCCGCGCTGGGTTTTCTGCTGCTGGTGCCTGCCCTGGCCTGGCTGCCCAGACCCGACCGCAGCGGCTTGACCATGAGCGGCCAGAAGATGCAAGACCATCCGCCGAGCGCGCTCTACTTGCGCCTGTTCATGGCGGCTTACTTTTGCGCCGGCTTTGGCTACGTGGTGAGCGCCACCTTCATCGTGGCGATAGTGAACCATCTGCCTGGCCTGGCCGGACAGGGCAATCTGGTGTTTCTGGCGATCGGGATCGGTGCCGCACCGGCCTGCATCAACTGGGACTTCATCGCGCGTCGCACCGGTGACCTCAATGCCTTGATCCTTGCCGCGCTGCTGCAGATCGTTGGCATTTTGTTGCCGGTGATGGTCGGTGGCCTGGTGGCCGCCCTGCTCGGCGCCCTGCTGTTTGGTGGCACCTTCATCGGCATGGTGAGTCTGGTGCTGTCGATGGCTGGGCGCTACTACCCGACCCGTCCTGCCAAGATGATGGGCAAAATGACGATCTCCTACGGCGTGGCCCAGATCATGGCCCCGGCCATCACCGGCTCACTGGCGGCCCATCTTGGCAGCTACGACGCGGGCCTGTACTTCGCCGCCGCCGTGATGGCCGTTGGCACCGCGCTGCTGGTGCTGCTGAAGCTGGTGGAGCGGCGAGAGGCCGCACCGTCCTTGCGCTGAGGCGAGAGTTTCACGTGACGCAGTTCTTTTTTGATGGGTTGACTGTTCTTTGATGCGCCGTGCCAGCAAGAGCTCCCCAAGTCCCAAACCGCGTCCCAGGTAGAACAAGCCAGCGAGCAGCAACGGCGGGACGTCATTGGTCAGGAGTTTTGCCGAATCAGCATGGACCTAAGTGGCACACAATCCGCCTCTGATTCTCGGCCTGAAACTGAAATAAATCACGCTTCGCAGGTTGGTCGATCAGCCTTGAGTTTTCATCGTTTCCACCAATACGCTGGGCTTGTATTCTTGAATGTCTGAAACCATTAGATAGCCACTCATGGGTATTGAAGCAAAGGAGAAATCAAATGAAATGGATCACCCGTGAGCATCCCAAGATTGACCGCATTGCCTGCCCCTGGCTGATTACCCGATTCATCGACGACGCCCCGGAGTTCTTCTATGTGCCCCCCGGTGATGTGGCCCGTATCGCCGCTCAGACGGGAGCGATCCCCTACGACGTGCCAGACGTGGAACTCGGACACCACGGCGACCAGTGCAGCTTCGACGCCTTCATCGCTAAATACGACATCAAGGATCAAGCCCTCGACCAGCTCGCCCTGATCGTGCGAGCCGCCGACACCGACGCGCCAGCGCTTGCGAGGGAAGCCGCCGGACTGCTTGCGATTTCGCGCGGGTTATCGATGAACTTCGAGAACGACCACGAGATGCTCGCGCACGGTATGGTTGTCTATGACGCGCTGTATGCGAGCTGCGCACGGACGCCACTGACCAAGCCTGGCCGGGCATTGGGAAGCCGGTGATCTTCCAGCGCTGGCTGCTACCGGTTGGCGCGAGTCCATCGGTCCTCCCCTTGCTCCAGGGTCGAGCCCTGCGCGCCTTCGCCGATGGCTATGTGGCGGTGCTCTTGCCGGCCTACTTGATGGCCCTCGGACTTGCAACTTGGAAGGTAGGCCTTCTCGCCACTGCCACTCTGCTGGGATCCGCCATCGCGACCCTGGCGGTTGGAGCCTGGGGCTACCGATTTCATCACGGCAGCCTGCTTTCGGGTGCGGCCCTCCTGATGGCCGGGACCGGATTCGCGTTCGCGGCCGGATCCTCCTTCTGGCCTCTGCTGCTCATCGCCTTTGTCGGCACGCTCAATCCCAGTTCTGGCGACGTAAGCGTGTTTTTGCCGCTGGAACACGCCAGGCTTGCCGAGGCTGCAGACGGTGATGCACGCACGTCACTGTTCGCCCGCTATGGTTTGCTGGGTTCCCTGCTTTCGGCCGTCGGGGCGTTAGCGGCTGCATTGCCATCACACATTTCCGCATGGACAGCACTTTCGCAACTGGACGCCTTGCGCTCCATGTTTGTGCTCTACGGCGTCATCGGTTGCGCCGTCTGGTTGATCTACCACGGCCTACCCAAGCCGCTCGAGCAGGAGCGCAAAAAGTCGACACCGCTTGGACCTTCGCGTGGCATCGTGATCCGTTTGACAGCCTTGTTCTCACTGGACTCGTTCGCCGGCGGACTGGTGGTCAACGCCTTGCTGGCGTTGTGGCTGTTCAAACGCTTCGACATGTCGCTGGCGTCCGCCGGACAATTTTTCTTTTGGTCCGGCCTGTGCTCGGCCGCGTCACAGCTTGCCGCGCCCTGGCTTGCCAAGCGAATCGGGCTTCTCAATACGATGGTGTTCACGCACATTCCCGCCAGTCTTTGCCTGATTGCCGCCGCATTCACGCCCGGCCTTGGCGTGACTTTGGGCTTGCTGATCGTGCGCTCTTTGCTGTCGCAAATGGATGTCCCCGCTCGTAGCGCATTCGTCATGTCGGTCGTAACACCTGGCGAGCGAGCCGCAGCAGCCAGCTTTACCGCCGTCCCGCGTAGTCTTGCGTCCGCTGCTGGCCCCAGCATTGGAGGCGTCCTGTTCGCAGCAGGCTTTCTGGCTGCTCCTTTGGTTTCGTGTGCTGTCTTGAAAATCGCTTATGACGCAGCGATCTGGTGGGGATTCCGAAAGATCGCCAAGCAGGATTGATGGCGGAGCTGGGTAGAGCCAAAACCAGCGCATCGGGTCGCTGACGATGCATCCACGCACTGCCGCCATTGCGGGCGATGGCCAGACTTTCAATTGAAGGCAGTCATGGTGTGGCTTGCCTAATTGGATAATGTGCGTTATCCTACTTGCAGGCACTGTTGCCGTCCAGTCAATTCATTTGGTCCAGTGATGCGTTACACCCAGGAATACAAAGAGTCAGCCCGACAGCGTCTGGTCGCCGCAGGCGGTAGCCATGCCAAGCAACATGGTTTTGGTGACAGCGGAATGTCGGCGTTGGCGGCTGCTGCCGGCGTCACGACCGGCTCGCTTTACAAGCACTTCGGTGGCAAAGCCGATCTATTTGCCTCTTTGATTTCAGCCGAGCTCAAACGCACGGCGCAGAGGTACGACGCAATCGACCCCTCGGACCGCGCGGCTGCCATCAAGTCAATGAACGCTTACCTGAGCCTCCAGCACGTCAAACATCCGGAACAGGGCTGCCTGTTGCCGTCTTTGACGCCCGAAGTGGCCCGCGCCGACCTGTGCGTGCGCGACGTGTTTGAACAAGGCATGCAGGAAGTTCACGCCAGCCTCGAGCGACTGACGGGATCGGCGGACGGTGCCTGGACCCTCATCGCCCAGAACGTGGGCGCGGTCATGCTCGCGCGCGCGCTGTCCGATGAAAAGTTGCAGCGCGAACTGCTGGCGGCACTGCGCCGCTCCGCCGAGCGGCTGCTGAACGATCAATCCGGTGTCCGTCCTGGACATCACGCTTAGCTACCCCACTTCAAACAAGGAGTCAATTTCATGGAACCCAAAAAGGCCATCCTGGTCATCGGTGCCGGGGACGCAACCGGTGGAGCCATTGCGCGGCGCTTTGCCCGCGAGGGCTACATCGCGTGCGTGACCCGGCGCACTGCCGAAAAGCTGGAGCCGCTGGTGGCGCAAATCCGCAGCGAGGGCGGCGTGGCTTACGCTTTTGGCAGTGATGCCCGCAAGGAAGACGATATGGTGGCGCTGATCGAAAAGATCGAGCGCGACATCGCCCCGATCGAAGTGGCGGTCTTCAACATCGGCGCCAATGTGCGCTTTGGCATCACGGAGACCACCTCACGCGTGTACCAAAAAGTGTGGGAAATGGCATGCTTCAGCGGCTTCCTCATGGGGCGCGAAGTCACCAAGGTCATGCTGCCACGCGCTCGCGGCACCATCATCTTTACCGGCGCCACCGCGAGCTTGCGCGGACGCGAGGGCTTCGCGGCCTTTGCCGGAGCAAAACATGCTTTGCGCGCACTGGCACAGAGCATGGCGCGCGAGTTGTGGCCCAAGGGCATTCATGTTGCGCACCCGGTCATTGACGGCTCCATCGACACCGAGTTCATCCGCAGCAACTTCCCGGAAAAATACGCGCAAAAAGAAAATGATGGCATCCTGAATCCGGATCACATTGCACAGGCCTATTGGCAGATCCACCAACAGCCGCGTGACGCCTGGACGCATGAAACCGAACTGCGCCCCTGGAATGAGCCCTGGTAAACGCTCCTCTCCCCCTTATTTCAAACGTCACCCCGCGAGACACCCATGAATGCACCAGTCCAATTTCTGTTCGACATCGGCAGTCCCAACGCCTACCTGTGCCACAAGGTGCTGCCCGCACTGGCGCAGCGCACCGGCGTGACGGTTCAATATGTTCCGATTCTCCTGGGTGGTTTGTTCAAGCTCAGTAACAACCGGTCCCCGGCTGAGACGACGGCGACCATTCCCAACAAGCGTGCCTATGACCTGCTTGAAATGAAACGCTTCATCGTCAAACATGGCATCACCGCGTTCAAGTTCAATCCCTTCTTCCCGGTCAATACGCTGGCCATCATGCGTGGCGCGGTAGCCGCCGAAGCGCTGGGTTGCTTCGCACCCTATGTGAATGCCATGTTTGCGGCCATGTGGGAACAGGGACGCAACCTCAATGAAGCGTCTGAGATTCTGGCAGTTCTCGATAACGCAGGGCTTGACCCGAAGTCCCTGCTGGAAGGCTCGCTGAATCAGGACGTCAAGGCGAAGCTGATGGCCAATACGCAAAATGCCTTTGAGCGCGGCGCCTTTGGTGCGCCCACTTTCTTTGTGGGTAAGGAGATGTACTTTGGCAAAGATCGACTGCTGGACGTTCAACTGAAAATCCTCGAACAGCAGGCTTGACGCGCGACCGGTGATCTCACTCAACGTCCAGAGCGTTATGGCGCCTTGTTCTGGCGCTCGGCAAAGGCTTCGGCCAGCCGGTCGGCCAGTGAATTGAGCAGGATCGCCGAGCAGTCAACCCGCGCCTGATCTACTGTTAGGTCACCGGCCTCGGTCAGGACGGACCGTACGCCGAGCGCACCGGCTACGACCTGATGATCCAGGCCATGAGCGGCCTGATGAGCATCACCGGTGAGGCCGACGGCATGCCTAGCGGCGGCCCGATGCGCGTTGGCGTGGCGGTGATCGACAGGGCGCTGCTCAAAGACAAGGCCATGTCCTGCGGGCCCATCAACGATATCGCTCAGGCTTTTGCCGACGCCTAGGTGCAGGCCCGTGGTCTAAGCCGGGGCCTTAGAGAACGATCAGCGGGCGCATCATGTCGTGCTCCTCATGCTCGAGGATGTGGCAGTGCCAGACGTACTCATGACCACCCGTGCGCGGACTCGGCGGCACGACGAACGGCGTGGCCGGCAGGTCGAACCGCATGGCTACCCGCGTCACAGTGCCCGGATACATTGCGACAGTCTCTTTCCACCCGAGTTCGTTGGCGTTGGGCGCAGTGGATACCCCGGTGTAGCTGACACCACCGGCCGATCCGACGCTGCTCGCTTTGAACGGCTGCCGGTTGATCAGTAGCACATTGACCAGGTGGAAGTGCATCGGGTGCACGTCGGCGGTGGTGTTGAAAATTTCCCAGATTTCCGTCGCCCCTCGGGTTACCACCTCGGTCGCAGGATCGGTATAGGCCCGGCCGAAGCCCGCGCTGGGTGACACCAACGGCACTGTGGTGCCCAGCATCTGAATCAGCCGGCCGTAGACGTCGAACGCCTCGTTCAGGGTCAATTGGCGCACCGGAACGTTCAGAGTGCTCAGTGGCGCGTCGACACCGGGCATGACGGTCGCGGTGTTGATCAGCAGCCGTGGGTCGGCCGGTGCGGTGACCGTGGCGCCGACCTGGAAACGCATCAGCACGCGGCTGTTAGGCCCGAAGCCGGCCACAGTCAGTCCATTGGTCGGATTACCCTTGATATTCCAGCCCGGGAAGTAGTCGTAGCGCGGGTCACCCATCGGGAACGGCGCGGGCGCATCGTTGTAAAGGATGATCGTCTTGCCAGCCATCGCGGCGAAGTCGATGATGAGGTCAGGCCGCTCGGCGGGGGCGACCAGCAGCGAGCCAGTCATCGTTACCGGGTTGAACGGCACGTTGGTCGGGATCAGCGTCGGTTTGAACAGGAACCCGCCTTCGGTTCCGATCTGCAGCAACTGCGGCGCCGCGGTTTCGCCATACAGGGACGAGACAAACGGCGCGTTGGCGGGGCTACCCAGCGCGTTCAGCGTAATGCCGTTGGCGCTGGTGTCGGCCACGTAGAACTGCAGATTCAGGAAGCGCGCGTTGCAGGCATTGAGCAGGCGCAGTCGGTAGCGTCGCGGCTCGACGGTGGCTGTTGGAAAGGCGGTGCCGTTGACAAGCATCGTGTCGCCGAAGAACTCCGGAATCGCCGAAGGGTTAGGCGGCGGCGGGTTCTTGGCGCTTGCGCCATTGACGTTGCCGGCGGCTCTCCAGCGGTTGCGCTCGTAGAGATGGGGGTACCACAGGCTGCCCGGCACGCGCGCGGGTGGCGCGACAACGGTCTGCCAAGTTGGGTCAATCAGATTGATGTTGGGGCCGACGAAGGTCTTGTCCTGAAAAATGAGCGGCAACTCGAGCACCGTGGTTCCGGAAAGCAGGCTGGTCTCGATGTACGGCGGCAGGCCCGCGGTGGCGACGAGGTTGGCCTCGGGCGCATCACGAATGATCAGTCCCGAGGCTAACCCGGCATAAGCGTTGATCCGCGTGGTGCCAAGAGCGTGGTCGTGGTACCAGCCAAAGCGCGCGCTCTGGTCCAAGGGGTAATAAACCTCTGCCTGGCCTGGCAGCAAGTTCGGATTGACAACCTTGTACATGGCGCCGCCGGGCCCAGCGCTCGGCCCGTAGTTCCCGTTCGGATCGAACCAGGTCATAGGGCCGCCGTCACTGATCCACGGCACGAACCCACCGTGGAAGTGCGCCGTCAGCCGGAAGTTGCCATCGGCGGCGCCCATGATCGTCAGGTCGTTGGGGATGATGTGCTGCCCTTGGCTGAAAGGCAATTTGTTGTTGAAAGTGATCTGGATCGGCGTGCCCCTGGTGCCAACGATGATCCCACCCAGGTGCTTTTGCGCCTGAACTCCTCCACCAAGTAGATTGGTGGGGTGATAGCCCCAGAGCGTGGTTGGCGTCTGACCCGGGGTCACCGGCAGGATCTGGTCCGTATACTGAGTCGCGTCGATCGTATAGTGGGTCGCGCCCGGCCAGACGTAGCTCAGGGGGACGTCGGGGGCCGCGACCGGAATGTTGTTGCCGGGTCCGATACCGCGCAACTGAGTCCCAAACAGGGCAATCCCCGAGGATTGATAAAACGCATACGCGTCTTGCCACCTCCCACCGAGCAAAGCTACTGCACCGACGGCAGCAGTGGTTTTGATAAAGTCACGACGATCCACCATGGCGATCTCCAATTTTGTTGGTCAATAATCGGAGGGCAGGCACTGCCTGCCCTCCGGCTGGGTCAAACGCCAGTAAGCCCATGACGCACAACCGCTTGAACATTAAAAAAATTCAGACCGTCACTTTTTGATAAATTTCAAGCGGATAGGAATTCAACCGCGTGACCTTGCCCCTTTTTTTCGGATTTCATGAGCTGCACACTCTGCGGATTTTCTGTCTTGCTGCTGGACCGCGATCCAGCGTTGCTCAAACGTCATTGGAATGACGTAGCAAGCGTTGAATGCAATCTTTTGTGATTGCCATGAAACAAGCAGACCCACAAGCCACCGCGCCAGCGGGCGCACTCAGCCACCTCAAGGTGCTGGACTTTTCCCGCGTCCTGGCCGGCCCCTTGTGCGCCCAGATGCTGGCCGATTTGGGCGCGGACGTGATCAAGGTCGAGCGCCCGGCGCCGGCAACGACGGCCAGTTTGCCCGCTTTTGTCAGGCCGCCGAGCAGTCGCAGTGGGCCATTGATGCGTCCGCGATTGCTGCACTGCGCACGGCCGGGGTGGTGTAATCCGGTCTTTGACCGGGAACTCAATGACACGCACCCAATTCTTTCGCTGGATCGCCCCGCTGGTCTTGTTGCTGGGCTGGGGCCACCTGGCCAGCGCCCAACCGGTCTCATTCGGCTTGATCGGCGACATGCCTTACAGCCACTGGGAGCGCCAGCAGATGCCCGATCTCATCGCCGACATGGACCGCGAGAACCTGGACTTTGTCGTGCATGACGGCGACATCAAGAGTGGGGGCAGCCTCTGCAGTGACGCTGTGCTGCGTGACATCCTGGGTGTCTTTCAGGCGTCCAAGACCCCACTGGTCTATGTGCC
>JBBQQX010000109.1:0-10426 GCA_038215405.1 Burkholderiales bacterium | reverse complement strand
GTCCATGACTCGGCGACCGCCCCGAATGATGAAGCGGTTCGCCCTGAGCCTGTCTGAGCGGTGATTCGACAAGCCCACCAAGAACGGTGTTTCGCCTCAAATCACAGCCTGCACCTGGCGACCCGCCCGCATGCGCATCAGTGGCGGCACCACAATCATCGCGGCGGCGATGATCCACAGACCCTTGGAAATGGGGCTCTGAAACAAAATGCCGAGCTCGCCATTGGTGATCGACAGGGCGCGGCGCAGGTTCTGCTCCATCATGTCGCCCAGCACAAAGCCCAGAATCAGCGGCGCCATCGGCACGCCCTGCTTGCGTAGCAGGTAGCCCGCCACACCAAAAGTGGACATCAGCATCAAATCGAAGGTGGTGGCATGCACTGAAAACACACCCACGGTGCTGATGGCCAGAATGCCCGGCACCAGCGCCCAATTGGGCAGGCGCAGCACGCGCGTGAACACGCCCACCATCGGGATGTTGATGCACAGCAGCATCACGTTGGCGACGAACAGCGAGGCAATCAAGCCCCACACCAGCGTCGGGTTCTGCGAAAACAGCGCCGGCCCCGGTGTGATGTTGTACAAGGAGAGCGCGCCCACCATCACGGCGGTGGTGCCAGAGCCCGGCACGCCCAGTGTCAACATAGGCACAAAAGAGCCCGCGGCCGAGGCGTTGTTGGCGGCCTCGGGGGCGGCGACACCGCGGATGTCGCCCTGCCCAAAATGGCCGTCTGCACCGGTCATGCGTTTTTCCATCGAGTAGGCCATGGCGCTGGCAATTGTGGCGCCGGCACCCGGCAGCACACCGACGATGAAACCCAGCACCGCAGAGCGCACCGTGCCCCACCAGGTCAGCGCCAGCTCCTTCATGTTGAACAGCGCGCGGCCGGTCTCCTTGATGATGCCTTCGCTCTTGTGGTGCTGCTCCAGCATCAGCAGGATTTCGCTGATCGAGAACACGCCAATGACCACCACGATGAACTGGATGCCGTCAGACAAATGCAGGTTGTCCCCGGTGAAGCGGTACACGCCGGAGTTCGAGTCCAGTCCGATGGTGGACAGCGACAGGCCAATCACCGCGGCAAGGGCCGCCTTCATCGGTGCGTCTCCCATCAGCCCGGTGATGCAGGCAAACGCAAAGCACATCAGGGCAAAATATTCGGCGGGTCCGAACGCCAGCGCCCAGCGTGCCAGCAGGGGCGCGAACAGCACGATGCCGATGGTGGCGATCAATGAGCCGATGAACGAACTCCAGGCCGAGATCGACAGCGCGACACCGCCCATGCCTTTCTTGGCCATGGGGTAGCCGTCCAGTGCGGTCATGATGGCACCCGCGTCGCCCGGCACATTGAGCAGAATCGACGAGATGCGACCCCCGTATTCACAGCCCATGTAGACCGCAGCCAGCAGGATCAGCGCAGTTTCAGGCGGCAGTTTGAGCGCAAAGGCCAGGGGCATCAAAATAGCCACGCCGTTGATCGGCCCCAGCCCCGGCAGCATGCCAACGATGGTGCCGATGAAGGCGCCGATCGCGGCCACCATGAGATTGGTGGGGGTCAGGGCCACACCGAAGCCGGTGAGAAGATATTGCAGCGTCTCCATCAACGCCCCCCGAGAATGAACGACAACACGCCGGTTGGCAGAACGACATCGAGCAGCTTGTCGAACAGCAGGAACAGCACCAGCCCCAGACCAGCGCCAGCGGCCAGCGACTGCTTCCAGCTACCGCCAAAGGCCATGCCGACGGGCAGTGCCATGACGGTGGTGGCGAGCGTGAAACCAAGCCATTCATAAAGTAGCGCGTAAATGAACACAGCCACCACAGCAAAACTGATCGGCTTGAGATGATCGCGGGCGAGCCCAAAGCCATGGGGCCCCGGACGCACCACCAGCCAGGCACCGGCGCCGGCCATCAGACCGGCCATCAGCAGCGGAAAGGCGCGCGGACCCACCGGTTCGTACGATATAGGGGCGGCATAGCCGTGGGCGGCCCAGGCCATGCCCGCGCCCACGATCACGCACACCGCGCCCAAAATGCGGTCGCTCATTGTTCCGTCTCCTTGAAGGTTGGCAACCGGGCGACGCGCCCGGTCACGCTGCGCCAATTACTTGGCGACGTTGAGGCCGAAGTCGGCCGCCATGGTGCGGTAGTAGGCGACGCGCTGTTTGACGTAGGCCGTCAACTCGGCGCCGGTCATGGCGAACTTGAACAGCCCGCGCTCGGCGCGCAGTTTGTTGAACTCGGGCGTGGCCAGCATCTTGTTGAAGGTGTCGACCCAGACCTTGTAGTCAGCATCACTGACCTTTGGTCCGACGTAGTAGCCGCGGATGATGGGCCACTCGACATCCATGCCCTGCTCTTTGGCCGTGGGCACGCCTGACAAGCTGCCTTCCAGGCGCTTGTCGGACATCACCGCCAGCACCCGAATCTTGGCGCCTGCCTTGATCTGCTCTTCGGCCTCCGATGCGTCTCCGGAATAGACCTGCACGTGGCCGCCTTGCAGTGCCGTGATCGCCTCGCCACCGCCCTCAAACGCGACGAATCGCATCGACTTTGGGTCCAGTCCAGCGGCGCGTGCGGTCAATGCGGCCTTCATCCAGTCCTGGCTGCCGACGGAGCCGCCCGCGCCAAAGACCACCTTGGTGGGGTCGGCCTTGATCGCGGCGACCAATTCCTTCAGCGACTTGAACGGTGAATTCTCAGCGACGATGACGGCGCCGAAGTCACTGCCCACGGCAGACACCCAGCGCACATCGTTCTCGTTGTAACGACCGAACTTGCCCTGCGCAATGTTCAGGAGCGAACCGCCTGAGTAGGCGACCAGGGTGTTGGCCTCGGCCGGGCGCTGTGCAATGATGGTGTTGTAGGCCACCGCACCAATGCCCCCGGGCATGTAAGTGATGCGCATCGGGTCGGACACGTACTTGCCTTGCATCAAGGCCTGCTGCACCAGTTTGCAGGACAGGTCAAAACCGCCGCCGGGCTTAGCTGCTGCGATGCACTCAGTTTTGTCGAGCGCGCCGGCCGTGCTCACGGCTGCCACGCTGGCCAGGATCAGTGAAAGAAGGGGTGACTTGAATTTCATGGCAGCTCCAGTAGTTTTTGGATTAGGCCTCCTGTCATGGCTTGGCCATCAGGAGGAGTGAGCGAACTTTAGCGCGACCAGGCTTTCAGTGTGCTTTCAGGACAAACACCAAATGACTAGGGAAAACCCTTGCTTTACCCGGCGCTGCGTATGAGGGGCAAAACGATGGCAACGGCCAAGCCCTGGCCACGGGCATTGGCGTCTACGCGCAATTCACCGCCATGGCGCTCGGCAATGGAGCGCACGATGGCGAGACCCAGACCGGTGCCCGGCTGGGACGCATTGCTGCCCCGAAAGAAGCGATCACCGGCGCGGGCGAGTTCCTGCGTGGGCAGGCCTGTGCCGTTGTCGATCACGGAGATGACCGCCTCGCCTTCGCTGTGCGTCAATTGCACCGTGACTTGCCCGCCCCGTGGCGTGTAGCGAATCGCGTTATGCAGCAAATTGGACAGGGCTTCTTGCAGCATCGCCGGGTCCACCAACACGCGCAGGGGTTTGGTATCGGGCTCAAATCCCAGATCAACACCGTGTTCGCGCGCCGCGATCCACCACTCGCGCGTCGTCCTTTCCACCACCTCGCAGGCATCCACGACTTCCGTCTTGAGCCCGGCGCTGTCAACACGCGCCAAGGCCAGCATCTGGTTGGTCTGCCTGACCATTTCTTCAAGCTGGGTTTTGATGGCGACAAGGGCCTCGCGCTGGTGCGCTGGATCTGCCTCACGCAAGGCAAAGCCCACTTGCGTGCTCAAGGTCGCCAGCGGCGTGCGCAACTGGTGCGAGGCATCGTCCACAAAACGCTGGCGCGCCTCGGTGTGCTGCCGGTTGCGCTCGATGTGGTGATTGATCGCCTGCACCAGCGGTTGCACATCGGCTGGGACACCCGCGGCCACGATCGGCGTCAAGTCCAGGGCGGAGCGCGCCTGCACTTCATTGCGCAGTCGCGCCAGGGGCAGCAGCGCCCAGCCTACCGCCAGCGTCATCAAACCGATGGCCACAATGAGCAACAGCAGGTCGCGGGCCACCGCTTCGACCACCAGCGTGCGCGTGAAGGCCTGACGCGACTCCAGCGTTTCCGCGATCTGAATGACCACCCGCTGGCCCTTGGCTTGCCCTGCCAGCGGCGGGTCGAGCAGGCGCGCATAGGAGCCCACGCGGACGGCTTCGCCATAGAAATTGGCATCAATGAATTGGGGCCGTCCGGTGACCAGCACACTGGGCGCAGGCGGTAAGTCGGCAGTGCCAATTTCAACCAGGGCGTCTTCGGTGGCGACCCGGTAGTAGACACGGCCATTGGCGGTCAGCTCGAAGAACTCGAGCAGCCGATAGGGCAGTTCAACGCCCAGGCCGCCGCTGGCCGTGGAAATATTGGCATCCATGGCCTTGATGGCGCCAAGGAGCGAGCGGTCGTACGCGGCGTTGGTGGCGCCAACAGCCGTGCGCCAGGTCTGCCACACCTCGGCGCCGCCCACCAGCAGCAGGCCAGGGATGAGCACCAGCAGCAAGGTGCGCCGCAGGCTCAAGGCGTGCAAAGCGCGCCATGCGTTCAGCTTCAAAGGCTGCATTCCAGGACGTACCCCAGGCCCCGCAGGGTCGTGATGCGAAGCGAGCTGTTGGCGAGTCGTTTGCGCAGCCGGTGCACCAGCACTTCAATCGCCTCGGGATGCACGTCCTGCTCGTCGGAGAACACCCGGTCCAGGATATCCTGCTTGGACAAGGGCTCGCCGCTGTGCTGAATCAGCGCCCGCAGCGCGGCATGCTCGCGCGGTGTCAGCGTCAAGGGCTCGTGATCCAGGGTGAACTGCTTGCTGGCGGCATCAAAGGCCAGTGGCCCGCAGGCGAAGCGGGGATGCTCGCTGCCGCGGGCGCGCCGGATGAGGGCGATGAGGCGTGCCTCCAACTCGGCCAGTTCGAACGGCTTGGCCAGGAAGTCGTCGGCCCCCTCGCGCAAGGTGCTCACCCGTTCGATCAGGGAATCGCGTGCCGTCAGGATCAGCACGGGCAGTCGATGGTCTGCTTCGCGCAGGTCGGCCAATACGTCATGGCCGCCCAGGCCGGGCAGGCCCAGGTCAAGGATCAAGGCGTCGTAGCGCGTGCCTTTGAGGGCGCTGCGAACCAGGCGGCCATCATTGACCCAGTCAACCTGGAAATCGACCTGCTGCAGCGCACGGACCAGCCAATTGGCGAGCTCGCTTTCGTCTTCAGCCAGGAGGATGCGCACGGCTTAATCTCTTGAAAGTAATAAATGAAGTGAAATCATCGGTCGATGCCAGATTGTGTCGCAACAAACTTCGACACGCGCGGACCCAAAACCAGCACCATCAGAAAGCGTGCCAGTTGCATTGCCATCACGAAGCCGGCGTCGACGGCACTGGTGGCGGCGATGATGGCCACAGAATCGGCACCGCCCGGGCTGCTGGCCAGATAGGACGTCAACGGGTCATAACCGGCCCAATAGGTCAGACCCACGGCAATGACCAGCCCCACCCCCATCAGCACAAAGATCGAGCCCAGCACCGCGGGCAAGGCGCGCAAGGCATGCAGCAAGATGCTGCGGGTGAAGCGCAGGCCAATGCTCCAGCCGATCACCGCATAGGACACGGCCAGCAGCGCCGACGGCAGTTCAATCACCAGCCAGCCCATGGCCTGCAAGGCCGCACCCAGGACCAGCGGGGCCACCATGGCGCCGCCCGGGATGCGCCGCCAGCGCGCGATGCTTGACACGGCGAAGGCGAGCAGCAGCGTCCAGCCCAGGTCGCGCTCGCTTGTGACCGCAAACCATTGAACTTCAGCGGCCGGGGACGCGCTCTGGGTGGTCCAAAAATGAGCGACCAGTGCGGCCACCGCCGTCACCACGGCCACGCGCAGATACTGCATGAAGGCCACCAACCGCACATCGGCGCCATAGGACTCTGCCATGACGACCATGGCCGAGGCTGCACCCGGGGCCAGGCCCCACACGGCGGTCGTTCCCGGGAATACCTGGCGGCGCATCAGGAGCCAACCCAAGCCCGCGCTGGCGGCGATGATCGAGACCGTGGCGATCAGAAAGAGGGGCCAGTCACCGGCCACCTTGACCAGCGTGGCGGGCTGCAGGCTTCTGGCCATCAGGCAGCCCAGCACCCCTTGCGCCAGCACGAACAGAGGGGAAGGTACGCCAAGTCGAATGTCCTGGGACGACAACACGATGCCCGCCAGCATGCAACCGAGCAGCACCCCGGCGGGTAAATGGAACGAGGTCAGCGCCCAGCCCAAGATCGCGCTGATGAACAAAAGAACGCTCCACCACAGGGCTGGTTTCAGGCGGACGGGGCTGGCAAACATGGGGCTTTAATGTGCCACACATTTTTTTTGCTCAGCCGTTCTGTTGAGGCGCCTCTGGCATGGGGCGGGCCGCGCCAGCACGGCGATGGCCGGCACTGGGCTTTGGCTCTGGCGCGGGCAATTGACTTGATTGGCCCCTGCTGCCAGGCCATGGTCGATGCCAAGCCAAGCGCTGATTGCTGCGAAAATGCTATTAAAAAAATAGCTATATGCGCTTATTGAACGCGGGCTGCAGCGTAATTGTCCATAAAACAATGGACACGAGGCAGACTCGCTTCCCGTGAGCAGGTATCCATGTCGGTGACGCCATGGTCAATGTGACGCTTTGCGCCGCAATTGCCGTCTATCCCATGCACGGCGCCGACGCCGATACCTTGGTGGCACGTGCTGATGAGTCTTTGTATCGATCAAAGGATCAGGGGCGCAACCGGGCTATTTGTTGCGATTTGTTGTGAATCGTAGAGGCCCACAAATAGTTGATACGCAACTCAATGACTGTCTCAATCGTGAGTCGTCTGCAAGCAATCTTGCTGGCGCGCGAAAGGGTTCTTAACCGGTGTTGCGCAGCCCCGCCGCAATGCCGTTGATCGAGATGTGAATGCCGCGCTGCACGCGCTCATCGGTCTGCCCGGCGCGGTAGCGACGCACCAGTTCGACTTGCAGGTGATGCAAGGGATCAATGTAGGGAAATCGGTGGCGTATGGAGCGCTGCAGGGCGCTGTTGTGCGCCAGACGATGCGGTTCGCCGGTGATCAGGCTCAGCGCGTTCGCGGTGCGGTGCCACTCGGCTTCAATGGCTGCAAAGATTTTTTTGCGCAGGCGGCTGTCACTCACCAACTCGGCGTAGCGCGAGGCCAGCGCCAGGTCACTCTTGGCTATCACCATGTCCATGTTGGAGAGCAGTGTTTGAAAAAATGGCCACTGCCGGTGCATTTTTTGCAGCAGCGCCAGCTGGTCCTTCTGCACGCCATGGGCCAAAAACAATTCAACCGCCGCGCCAAAGCCGTACCAGCCTGGCAGCGTCAGGCGGCATTGGCCCCAGCTGAAGCCCCATGGAATGGCGCGCAGGTCTTCAATTTTTTGCGACGGCTTGCGCGAGGCCGGGCGGGAGCCGATGTTGAGTTCGGCAATCTCACGAATGGGCGTGGCATTGAAAAAGTAGTCGGTGAACCCGGGGGTTTCATAGACCAGTTGGCGGTAGGCCGCCATGCTGCTCAGGGACAGCTCGGCCGCGGCCTGCAGGAATGGCGGGGTGGCCGATTTGGTAGGCTGGAGCAGCGTCGCCTCCAAGGTGGCGGCGACCAGGGTTTCCAGGTTGCGTCGGCCGATCTCGGGGTTGGCGTACTTGGAGCCAATGACTTCGCCCTGTTCCGTCAGCCGGATCTGACCGCGCACCGTGCCCGGTGGCTGCGCCAGAATGGCTTGGTAGCTCGGGCCACCGCCGCGCCCCACGGTGCCGCCGCGACCATGGAACAGGCGCAATTGGATCGCCCGGGCATCTGTGGCCGAATCCGCATGGCTGGGGCTGTTGTGGCCGGTCGCCATTGCGTCAAACACCTCGACCAGCGCAATCTCGGCTTGGTAGAGCTCCCAGTTGCTGGTGAAAATGCCGCCGTCCTTGTTGCTGTCGGAGTAGCCCAGCATGATGTCCTGCTCATGGTACTGCTCGACTTGCCCGCGGCTGACCAGCGCGTGGATGCCGGGCAGGGCGTAGTACGCGCGCATGATGGGCGCGGCGTTGCGCAGGTCTTCAATCGTTTCAAACAGTGGCACCACGATCAGCTCGCAGTGGGCGTGGTTATCGAGCGTACCCTGCAGCAAGCCGACTTCCTTTTGCAGCAGCAGCACTTCGAGCAGGTCGCTCACGGTCTCGGTGTGGCTGATGATGTAGTGGCGAATGGCCTGCGCGCCAAACAGCGCGCGCATGACCTTGGCGGTCTCGAAAACAGCGAGTTCGCTTTGGGCCAGGGCCGAATACGTGTTGCCCATCACGCGCAAGGGCCGCGCGTCGTTCAGCAGGCTCAGCAGCAGCGCGCGCTTGGCCATTTCATCGAGCTGGGGGTAAGCAGCCTCCAGCCGTGCCACGGCCAGCAATTCGGCCAACACCGCTTCATGCTGGTCCGAGCTTTGGCGCAGGTCGACCGTGGCCAGATGGAAACCAAACACCTCGACCGCGCGGATCAGCGGGTGCAGGCGCTGCGCTGCCAGCGCCTGGCCGTGGTGCGCCAGCAGCGAGGCTTCGATGATGCGCAGGTCGGCCAGAAATGCTTGCGCGTTGGGGTAGGCGTTTTGCGGTGCCACGGCGTGGCGTGTGGCCTCGCCGCCCGTCAGGTCTTTGAGGGTGGCCGCGAGTCGGGCGTAGACGCCAATCAGCGCGCGCCGGTAGGGCTCGTCCATGCGGTGGGGGTTGTGGTCAGGTGACTTGTCGGCCAGCGCCTGCATCGCGGGCGGGAAATCCACCAGCAGTGCCGACAATGACAGTTCGGCGCCGAGGTAGTGCACCTCGGTCAGGTAATGGCGCAGCACGACGTCGGCCTGGCGGCGCAGGGCATGACTCAGGGTCTGCGCGTTGACATTGGGGTTGCCGTCCCGGTCGCCGCCAATCCATTGCCCCATGCGCAGGAAACTGTGCACCGGGTGCTGTCCCAGTGCGCCCTCCAATTCAGCGTACAGCTTGGGAATTTCCCGCAAAAATGTGCTTTCATAGTAGCTCAAGGCGTTTTCCACCTCGTCGGCCACAGTGAGCTTGCTCGAGCGCAGCAGGCGGGTTTGCCAGAGTTGCAGCACGCGGGCTTTCATCTGTACTTCGTTGGACAGCAGTTCGCGCGGCGTCAAGGCGTCATTCTTGATGTTCAAGGCAGAGGCGTTGACTTTGATGTCGTCACGCACGGTCAGAAGTTGGGCGATGGCACGCTCTGCGTCCAAAATGCTCTTGCGCTGCACTTCGGTCGGGTGCGCGGTCAGCACCGGGGACACAAAGCTGTGGGCCAGTGAGGTGGCAATGGCGCCAGCGCCGATACCAGCCGACTTCAGGCGCGCAAGCGCGACTTCAATGCTGCCCTCCTGGGCACTGCCGCTGCGCTCATGGACGGCCCGGCGGCGGATATGGTGCCGGTCTTCGGCCAGGTTGGCGAGATGGCTGAAATAGGTGAAGGCCCGCGTCACGCTCACGGTCTGGTCGCCGCTGAGTCCCTTGAGCAGTTGCTTCAATGCCTTGTTGGCTTCATGGTCGGTGTCGCGCCTAAACGCCACCGACAGTTGGCGAATTTGCTCGATCAGCTCGAAGGCGGCAACCCCCTCTTGCTCACGGATGACGTCGCCCAGAATCCGGCCCAACAGGCGGATATCGTCGACCAATGGGCGTTCGTTGTCTTGGGTGCGCTGGGTGGAATCGGATTTCTTTGGTTTGATCATGGCGGTTCTTGAGCAAGCGGCGGGCACAGGAGGCAGTGGCGGGCATGCTAGCATCCTGCGCACCTAAATGATTACAGACAGGTCACGTCCTGCCAACCCATCTCCATGAGTACTTTGACCATAGCCACCCGCGAGAGCCGCCTTGCCATGTGGCAGGCAGAACATGTTCAGGCGCTGCTCACGCAGCGCGGCCACCAAGTCAGCCTGCTGGGCATGACGACCCTGGGCGACCAGATTCTGGACCGCACTTTGAGCAAGGTCGGCGGCAAGGGCCTTTTTGTCAAGGAACTCGAAGTCGCGCTGGAAGCCGGTCAGGCCGACCTGGCGGTGCATTCGCTCAAAGACGTGCCGATGGAGCTGCCCGAGGGCTTTGCGCTGGCCTGCGTGATGGAGCGTGAAGACCCGCGCGACGCGTTTGTGTCCAATGACTACGCCGATCTGGCCAGTTTGCCGCAGGGCGCGGTGGTGGGCACCTCGAGCTTGCGCCGCATGGCCCTGCTGCGTGCCTTGCGTCCAGACCTCAAGATTGAACCCTTGCGCGGCAACCTGGACACCCGCTTGCGCAAGCTCGATGAGGGTTTGTACGCGGCCATTGTGCTGGCAGC
>JBBQQX010000108.1:0-10462 GCA_038215405.1 Burkholderiales bacterium | reverse complement strand
TGGCTACGCCGGGTGCTGCGGGATCTACCTGCCGCCAAAACCGTCGAAGCGGTTGAGGCGCTGCTGCCTTGGAATCTGCGCATACCAGATTTATCGGGTCAAACCGCTTCTTGAATCACTGGGGTTTGTGGAGCCCTTACGAAAGAAGAAATACCCGGTTCGATGGATGACGATGGCATCGCTGAAGACTTTGATTTTGGCAGCGTCACTTAAAGACCGGACGAGGCACGGTGCATCCACCTATCCTACAGCGGTCAAACTCATCCATCGCCCAAACTGCAAACCGTTACGACCGACCGAAACAGGCTCAATGCTTCGCGTGCTGGATCAAGACGAGTTATATGCAAGACTTGGATCTGCGTGGCGGCTTCACCTGAGAGATCGTAAGAGATCGGACGAACACCCTAGGTTTGAAGATTTGACTTGGCTGGTCAAGAAGTCGTCGGTGATCGCAAGCGCTTTGTGGAGCAGGCATACGGTTTTTGAAAAGCGATGCATATCTAAGGCCGCGCGGCGCAAACTAATGCGGAACTGGCCAGAGTATTTGGGAGGTTGATGTTGAACTTCTGAGCTTCTCATAGCCCAAAATATGTCACAGGCTGTGACCAGCACTGCTTTGAGTCGGTATGCGCTACTCGTGAGAGATTGAAACAAATATGGCCCAGTCAGACATGAGATTCGTTCGCTTTTCAAAAAGATCACCTCTCCGATAGGCCGCTTCTGTCGAAGTACCAATAGCATGAGCAAGTGCCATTTCCCGGACCTCTGCCGGGTAGGCCGTCCGTTCGGCGCACCAGTCACTGAAAGTTGATCGAAATCCGTGTGGAACTGTCTGTAATTTCATTCTGCGCATGATTGCGGTCAGACTCATATCGGATAGTGGCTTAGTTGTGTCACGACCTGGGAAAACGAGAGTGGTGTCTTCAAACGTTGGCAGGCCCTTCAGCAGCTCTATTACTGGCTTCGACAACGGAACACGATGGGGTCTCCCGGACTTCATTCGTTCACCTGGAATATTCCAAACGCTTTTCTTTATGTCGAATTCTGACCATGTTGCCAATCGGGCTTCGCCTGAGCGGCATGCAGTCAGTAGTACAAACTCCAGACAACGGTTTGCGGTGCCTCCGGAGGAACGTAATAATTTCGCAAAGGCTTGAACGTCATCTATGGGCATTGAAGGGTGATGAGCACGATTGTTTACTTTCGATGGCCTAGGTAAGACTTGATCGAGGTTGCCCCGCCACTGAGCAGGATTTTCCTTACTGCGGTAACCACGAACAGCAGCCCATGACAAAACTAATTCAATTCGGTTGCGCACCCGAACCATCGTTTCGTTCTTGATTGTCCAATTGGGTTCAATTGCATTGATGACATCTGACATCTCTATGTCGCGAACGTGCTTGTCTCCAAACTTCGGATAAACGTAAGTTGCCAAAGTGTTGCGCCATTGATCAGCATGTTTTGCGTTTTTCCAGCTTGCCTCGTGACCACTGATATAGGCGAGTGCGCATCGCTCAAACGTCCATTCCACAACAGACCGCTTGTTTCGTCGCTCGGCGACTGGGTCAACCCCTTGTTGAATCTGGAGCTTTGCAGAGCGTGCCGCCTCGATAGCACCGGCAAGCGATATGCCTGGGTAGCCACCCAAACCGATGTCTGAGCGTCTTGATCCAACTGTCGTTCGTAATATCCACGATTTCGCGCCCGATTCCTTGATATTGAGCATTAATCCTGGAACTGTTCCGACCGGGTGCATTTTTGGCGCGCTTAGACGCTTGACCTCTAAGGCACCCAGTGGCTTGGTGATTTTTGGCATATACGAATTCATCCCCACATAAACCAACATCCGTACCCACATAAAATTGTGTGCTTGGATAAGTCTGCATGATACTGCGTGATTCGAACGCAACAATGAAAATTCTGTATTTTTATGTGGGTACCGTAAAATTTTAGACAAAAAAATACCCCATAACAGGGGTATCTGGCGGAAGCGGTGAGATTCGAACTCACGAAACCTTTCGGTTTGCCGGTTTTCAAGACCGGTGCAATCGACCACTCTGCCACGCTTCCAAGCCGCGTATTCTAGCTGGCTTACTGCCTGGTATCCGGGCAGGCGCGCCACGACGCTCAGTTGGCGGAGGCCGCAAAGGGCGGGCTAGCGGTCAAATCGCAGGACTTGTGACGGTGCCCGCTGAAACTCATCGGGTCGGTGCCAAAATCGCAGCATGCAAAAGCCGCCTTCCCCAACGAGTGCGCCGCCTGGCGCGGCGCCGTCCCAAGTCCGCAACCCCCTGCATGGCCTGACCCTGGAGGCCATCGTCACCGCGCTGGTCGCGCACTACGGTTGGCCGGGGCTGGCCGAGCGCATCCCGGTGCGCTGTTTCGCCAGCGACCCCAGCATCGCCTCAAGCCTGAAATTTTTGCGCAAGACGCCCTGGGCGCGCGACAAGGTCGAAGGGCTTTATCTATTCATGTTGCGCGAGACGCGTCGTGCCGGTGGTGCTGCGTCGCCAGCGCCGCCGCTATGATCCTCCTGGTCTAAATAGCGAGGTGAATGATGATGTTGACTTGGGGCTTACTCATCGTGATTGCCGCGGCGCTGATTTGGGCTGTTCTCATCTACAACCGCTTGGTGCAATTGCGCAACCGCATCGTCAATGCGTTTGGCCAGATTGATGTGCAGCTCAAGCGGCGTCACGACCTGGTGCCCAACCTGGTCGAAGTCGCGCGGGCTTACCTGGCGCATGAATCCGCGACCTTGGAGGCGGTGATTCGGGCGCGTGGCTTGGCGCAGGCCGCGGCCGCAACCGCCCGTGCGCATCCCGCCAACTCGGCCGGAATCGGCGCCTTGGCCCTGGCCGAAGGGGCCTTGGGCGGTAGCTTGGGAAGGCTGATGGCCGTTGCCGAAAGCTACCCCGATTTGAAGGCGGACGCCACCATGAAGTCGCTCAGCGAAGAACTCACCAGCACGGAAAATCGGCTCGGCTTTGCGCGCCAGGCCTACAACGACCAGGTGCTGGACTTCAACAACGGGGCCACCCAGTTCCCGGATCTGATCGTCGCCCGGCTGTTGGGATTTGCCCCGGCGGCGATGCTGGAGGCCACCCGCAGCGAAGCCGAGCGCGCGGCTCCCCAGGTGCGCTTCTGAGTGCTTGGTCCAAGCAGTTTCTGACGCTTTGGCGCGGATTGCCATGCGGTTTTTTGACCATCAGCAGCAGGCTCGCGCCGAGACACGGTGGCTGTTGCTGGCCTTCTTTTTGGCCGTGATCTTGCTGGTCGCGGCGGTGCACGGCGCGCTGGCGCTGGCCTGGGTGCTGATGGCCGCCTTTATCTCCGTTTTCTTGCCAGTGTCGCTGTCATTTCCAACCGGTTTTCTGGCCGTGAACGTCGGCGTCTCGCTGTTGTTGGTGCTGGGCGGCTGGTGGGTGGAGACCTCGCAGTTGCGCGCCGGTGGGCTGCGCCTGGCACAACGTGTGGGTGCGCGCGAATTGCGGCCCTCGGTGTCGCACGCGGAGCATCGTTTCTGCAATGTGCTCGACGAGCTCTGCATTGCCGGTGGCGTGCCGCGCCCGCAGCCGATGCTGCTGGCGCGCACGGAAGTCATCAATGCGTTTGCAGCCGGCTGGGACGAGCGTGATGCCGTCATCGCCGTCACTCAGGGCGCGCTGGATCAACTGACGCGGGACGAACTGCAGGGCCTGGTGGCGCACGAGCTGAGTCATCTGCGCGAGGGCGACACCCGCCTGAACATGCAGCTGGCCGGCATGGTGTATGGCCTGGAGCTGGTCTACAACTTTGGCAGTGCGGTACGCGAGCGCGGTGGCCTGGGCACTTGGTTTGGCTCGGCCATCATGGTCGCCGGCTTTGCCGGCTGGCTGGCCGGTCGCGTGTTGAAAGCGGCCGTCTCGCGGCAGCGCGAATTTCTGGCCGATGCCCGCGCTGTGCAGTGGACGCGTAGCCGCGACGGTCTGGGCGGCGTGCTGCGCAAGGCGATGACGCAGCGGCGTGACGCGGCGACGCAGCGACTGGGTCGTAGCGGCATTGCCGATCCGGCGCTGCAGCACATGCTGCTGGTCGAGGCCAGCGCTGAGGGCCGGTGGGCCGATTGGTTTGAGAGCCACCCGAGCCTGGCGCAGCGGGTGCGCCGCCTTTACGGCCGCGCCATGGGGCCGCTGCCACTGGCGACGCAGCCCGACAGCAGCGCATTTTTTTCAGCCGGACCGTTTGCCAATGCTGCTGTTGAACGCGACGCTCCCTGAGCCCGTTACTGACACAATGCGATGTGCACCTTGCAGCCCGGCAATTTTGGAGTTTCAACATGAAGACACTATCCGTCAAAAGCCTTCGCCATTTTTCGCGCATCCCCTTTGCCGCCGAAGTGTCGCTGCAACTGCATGACCGCACGCTCCAGGTGCACCTGATCGACATCGCGCTCAAGGGCGCCTTGGTCCAGAGCACATCAGCGCAAACGCTGGCGCTACAGGAAAGATGCCGTCTGCTGCTACCGCTGGCTGATGGGGGCGAGGCGATCGAGATGGCCGGGAAGGTCGTGCACCTGGAAGACGAGCGCATTGGCATTGAATGTCAGAACATCGAGGTGCTCAGCATGACCCGTTTGCGCCGGCTGCTCGAGCTGAACGCAGGCGACGCCGATCAAATCAACCTGGAGCTTGCCCAGTTGTTTGCCAGGCCATGAACGGCGCCAGTGAAGCAGCGGTCATGCCGAAGCACGATTCTGCGATAACTTTGGATGTTTTAGGCCGCTAGCCCGCGCCGAATAATCGTTATAAGCTATCTATTTAATAGCTAAAAACAAGAGCTGCTGCGGATTGATCATTGGCCTGCCAGCTGCATGCCTGGCATATTGGCCAAGCCATTGGCGTTGGCGCGCGCTCTCAGTTGCAGCAGGCAACGGTCGCTGGCGTCCCGACCCGGCAAGATGTGGCAGCGTCCGATCGCCCCGGCCTGAAGGGCATTGGCATTGTTTCGCAATTGGCTCTGCTGGACGGCGCCATTTACGACCTGATGAAAGGCCATCAGCATCCCCAGAATGAGCAGACTGCCCAGAACGGTCAACCAGACCGGTGAGTGCAGCCCACCAGCCAAGCGGTATTGGCCTTGCTGCTGTGTGGGTTGAGGCGCGGCGAAGTCGTCGACCTGACCGTGCGGCAAATTGAAGCTGGTGCTAAGGTGGTTCATGAAAAAGGATCCTGATTGGGCGGTGCGGGCTGCGGACTGATTGGGTGCGAATGTAGGCGGGCCTTGCCCAGGTGTCTGTGCGCTAGCCCACCTTCTACTGAATTTTTTGCCTGGGGCTGCTCGGGCCTGGTCCGAGCCCCGCCAAAATTGGGTTCGGATCGAAACTTCAGGTCCAATACGTGCATGGACAAACCGAACGACACCGAACAACGCTTGATGGAACTTGAGGTCAAGGCCTCTTTCACCGAAGACCAACTGGACCAGCTGGACCAGGTCATCGTGCGTCAACAGGAACAGATTGATCAGCTGGTTCGGGAGTTGGCGCAGCTTCGCCCGCAGCCTGGTGACGCGGGCTCAGGCGCACCGCGCTCGGCGAGCGACGATTTGCCGCCCCACTACTGATGCACTTGGCGAGGTCGGGTTGCTGCCTATGACCCGTGCTTGCGAGACCGACAAGTCATCCTCAGGCAGCGCCACCAGCCAGGCTCCAGCAACGTTGGGCCGCTAGCGCCGGATAAGAAACTGGTTATAGCCTTTGAAAATGAGAGCACCACGCCCAGCCAGCGGCAGAGCTCGCTGAAGGGGCGCAGACTTCACAAGTTCAGCAAGCCGAGCGCGCGCTCATCGACGTAGCAGCCGCAGGGCCAACTCATGCGAGAGATTAGGGTGGACGACCTTGGCATATGGCGGCTTGGGCCAAACCCAGTCTTTTTGTGGGAACAAGGCGCGCATGGCATTGATGTCGCAATGGTAGGGCGGCCCCTGAATCTGGCCCTCTTCAGTTGCGCCCGGGCGAACCATCTGCATGAACAGGATCCAGAGACTGCCCTGCGGTTCCAGCCACTGGTGCAGTTGCCGCGCGTAGTCGAACCAGTGTTCGGGATGAATCGCACACAAGCAGGTTTGCTCGTAAATGGCGGAAAACTTCTGTTCGGGCTGGTAGCTCAGCACGTCCGCCTGCACGACTTCGGCCCTCAGGCCGCGGGCAGCACAAAGCGCCCTGGTTCTCTCAGCCGCAGCCGCGGTGTAATCCAGGCCGGTGACGTCAAAGCCACGCTGCGCAAGCTCCGCCACTTCCCATCCACTGCCGCAGCCAGGCACGGCGATCCGACAAGGCTGCAGCTCGCCGCTGTCCAGCCAGGCCAGCAGCTGAGGACTGGCGTTGCCACGGTCCCAGCCGGTTTCTTTTTTTTCAAAACGCTCCTGCCAAAATTCAGTCGTCGGGCCAGCCATGTCAAATACCCCTTAAATGCCAAACACCGTGCCACCGACGAAGCCGATGCCCTTGCATTTTGCCAGCAGCTCAGCGTGGGCCTTCAGGGCCGTCGGCCGCGCGCGGGTACGGGCCTGGCCGGTGTCCGCTCCCCGGGCGTGCGGCTGGTTCGCGCTTTTGCCGTGCGCAACAAGTTCTTGAATTCAAGCTGAA
Organism: Burkholderiales bacterium; assembly: GCA_038215405.1. Taxonomy (GTDB): domain Bacteria; phylum Pseudomonadota; class Gammaproteobacteria; order Burkholderiales; family Burkholderiaceae_C; genus Rhodoferax. Next base: position 3,837 of record JBBQQX010000108.1, on the reverse strand, counting down.
ACTGCTCGGTAATGGCCTGCGGGTCGGGCACCAGCAACGCGTCGCCAATGACTGTCACCGACGCCGTGCCGCGGTAGCTCAGGATGCTAATGGCCATGCCGAGCTCACGGCCCGGATGCGGCGCCCAGGCCATCATCCGGTCAATCGGCACCCCTGCCAGGTACAGCACTTCGCGGGGGCCGACCACATTGGTCACCACCAGGCTGGCCTTGCGGCCGAACAGCATGTTGGCAAAGTCCTCCAGCGCCTTGGGGCCGTGTCCCAGGATCTCCATCAGGATGCGCGTTGCCACCGATTCTGGTGAGCGCTTGAGTTCGTCCATGCGGGTCTTCGTCAGCGCCAGCCGCTGTGCGGGGGTGCCCTTGGCCACTGCAAGTTCGAGGATCACCAGGCCAAACTCGTTGCCCAACTGCCCGGCGCGCTCGGGCGGGCGCAGATCGACCGGCACCATGGCACGCAGGGTCGAATGGTTCATATCCAGGCCGCGCCCTTTCAGGTAATTGCGCAATGCACCGGTCACAGCCGCTACCAGCACATCGTTCACCCGCGCGTCGTAGCGCGCACCGATCGCCTTGATGTCCTTGAGGGCGACCGGGTTGGACCAGGCGACACGCTTTTGCGGCGCAAAGTCTCCTTTGAGCGGGGACTGTGGATCGTCGGTTTTTAGAAGCTCGCTCACCAGCATCGCTGCGCCGCCGACCACCACGGCGGCTTGTTCCAGGAGCCGCCCTGGATGCGTCAGTACGTCGACCACGGCATGGGTCACGGCGGCGGCGCTGCGGGCGCCGCGGTCGATCAAATCGAGTCCGGGCGCGCGCAATCGGCTGCCGCTGGCCGGTGCTTCGGTTACCACAGAAACTGGCGAGTGCTGCGGGTGCGATGGGACGGGCGCGCTGTCGAAGAGATTGCCAATCACCGTCATCATGCCGGTGCCGTCGGCGATGCAGTGGTGGCAACGCATGATCAGGGCGCTGCCGCCCTCGACATCGTCGACCACATGCACTTGCCACAGTGGCTGTGCGTGATCCAGCGGCGTGCTGGCAAGGTCGCTGACCAGCGCGCGCAGGGCGACCTGGTCGTGTGGCGCGGCCAGCGCAATATGATGCAGGTGCTGGTCGATGTCGAATTGCGGCATGTCTTGCCAGTGCGGCATTGCCAGGGGAAGGCCCAGCTCGACCACGCGCTGGCGAAAGCGCTCGAAGCCAAGCAGCCGGTCCCGGTAGACCGCGCGCACTTTGTCAAAGTCAAGTGCTTGGCTTGTCAACAGGACGGTAAGCGGGTGGCGAAGTCACCTTGCGGAGATCGGCAATTCTTAGGAGCATCGTGTCCACTTCAACTCAGGTGGACACATGGACACTCCAGAAATTCAAATGCCGCGGGCGGGTCGTCGGCGCGGACGCTACAGTGCTGAATTCAAACGCAAAGTCATAGCTGCTTGCCTTGAGCCGGGCGTCTCGACTGCTGCAATCGCGCTGGCCAACGGCCTCAACGCAAACTTGGCTCGTCGCTGGGTCGCTGAGACTTCACAGCGCAACGACACCGGGCGATCGACGACGGCCACAACGTTGGCACCAGTTCACACCAGCCCTGCCTTCATACCCATCAAATTTGAACCAGTGTCACCAGCGAGCGCCATCGTGCAAGCCGACATTCGCATTGAACTCCAGCACGGCGCCACCACCGTGCATATCCACTGGCCCCTGAGCGCATCAAGTCAATGCGCCCAATGGCTGCGCGAGGTGCTGGCATGATCCGAGTGGACGCCGTGTGGCTCGCCACAGAACCCTTGGACATGCGCTCTGGCATCGACTCTGCCCTTGCACGGGTTGTCAAAGTCTTCGGCGGTGCCCACCCGCACACCGCCTACCTCTTTGCAAATCGACGCGCCAACCGCATGAAAGTGCTGGTGCATGATGGAATTGGATTCTGGTTGGCCGCAAGACGGCTTCATCTTGGCCACTTTGTCTGGCCAGCTCCAGATGCCCCAGCCCAGGTCAATTTGAGTCGTCCACAACTTGACGCTCTGGTTCTGGGTTTGCCCTGGAGCCGCATTGGCGAGGGTGGCATTATCACCGTCGTGTGATGTTTTTTTCAGGTTGAAATGGGATATAGATCCGTCGCAAACGACCGCTGAGCAATGTTGAGTCACTATCTTTTTTGAGTCAATTGGGATATGCGCCAATAGCAAAAAATAGTTCTTACAGGCACACTACTGTGCATGGTCGAAGCCCTTGAATCACTGCAGAATCTGAACGCAGAACAACTGCGCGAACTCGCTGCGGAGTTGATCGCCAGGGTTGCACAGCAAAGCCAGATCATCGCCGCCAAAGACGGCGACCTGCTGTACCGCCAGGCCAAGATCGACAAACTCACCCACGAACTGGCCACGCTCAAACGCTGGAAGTTCGGGCGCAGTAGCGAGCTGCTTAATGCTGGCCAGGTCAGTTTGCTCGACGAGACGATTGACGCCGACATTGCCGCCATTGAAGAAGAACTCAAAGAGCTGGCTCCGGCTGCAAAGAGCGACACCCAACCCCGCCAGCAGCCCAAGCGTGCAGCCCTTCCTGCAGGACTGCCGCGCGTAGACATCCATCACGAACCGGATTCCACCACCTGCGGCTGTGGCTGCCAACTCAAACGCATCGGCCAAGATGTCTCAGAGAAGTTGGACTACACGCCGGGCGTGTTCACGGTGGAGCAGCATATTCGTGGCAAGTGGGCCTGTGCCCAATGCGAAACCCTGATCCAGGCACCGGTACCCGCTCAGATCATCGACAAGGGCATCCCCACTGCGGGCTTGCTGGCCCAGGTGCTGGTGGCCAAGTACAGCGACCATTTGCCGCTGTACCGCCAGGAACGCATTTTTGGGCGCGCCGGTGTGGAAATTCCACGCTCGACCTTGGCGCAATGGGTGGGCATCTGTGGTGTGCAACTGCAACCGCTGGTGGATGCGCTCAAGGACGAAATCCTCAGCCACTCGGTGCTGCATGCCGATGAGACTCCGGTGGCGATGCTCAAACCGGGCAACAAAAAGACCCACCGGGCTTATCTTTGGGCCTATGCGCCCGGAGCATTCGAGGATTTGAAAGCGGTGGTCTACGACTTCTGCGAATCTCGCGCCGGCGAACATGCCAGAACATTCCTGGGTGAATGGAAGGGCAGTTTGGTTTGTGACGATTACTCGGGGTACAAAGCGGGATTTGTCAGTGGCATCATGGAGGCTGGATGCATGGCGCATTCGCGTCGAAAATTTTTTGATCTGCATGTCAGCAGCAAGAGCCAGATTGCAGGGCAGGCTTGTGCGTACATCAGCCAACTCTATGACGTGGAGCGGGAGGTCAAGCATCTCAGCGCGGATGAGCGTCTGCAAATCCGGCAACGAGAATCAAAGCCGCTTGCCTGTGCGTTCAAAGAGTGGATGCTGCTGCAGCGCCAAAAAATCACGGATGGGTCAGCCACCGCCAAGGCACTTGATTACAGTCTCAAGCGCTGGGGGCCACTGACACAGTTTCTCGATGACGGGCAATTGCCAATCGATAACAACTGGATCGAGAACCAGATTCGCCCGATCGCCATCGGTCGCAACAACTGGTTGTTCGCTGGCTCCCTGCGTGCGGGCCAGCGTGTTGCTGCGGTGATGAGTCTGATTCAGAGCGCCAAGCTGAGCGGACATGATCCGTATGCGTATCTGAAGGATGTGCTGGCTCGCATGCCTACGCAGAAGAACAGCCACATCGAAGAATTGTTGCCACATCGCTGGCAGCCGACAAATCCTTAACTGCGACCTCGTGACATCACGGCACCACTGGCGTCAAGGTGTAATGGCCACCCGCTTAC
>JBBQQX010000107.1:0-10612 GCA_038215405.1 Burkholderiales bacterium | reverse complement strand
GTGCAAAAACTCTCGCTCTTCAATTACATCGGCTGACCTGACGCGGGCAGCGCTGGCGTGTCAGGAGGCGATCCAGGCTACATCCCCGCCCTGACAGCCTGAAACACCTGCCAGAACTGGGCATCCTGCGTGGTGCAAAAGTTGATGCGCATCAGCGTGCTGGGCGCACGATTGGCATGAAACAGGGCACCCGGTGCCAATAGATAACCCACGTCTAGCATGCGCTGCGAAAGCAGCTCGGTGTCCACACCCGTATCGACCCAACCAAACAGCCCCGCCGGTGGCGCGGCAAAGGTACAGCCTGCCGCCAGCGCCAGCCGGGCACTTCGACCCCGGGCCTGATTGAGGCGCGTACGAATACGCTCGGCATGGCGGCGTAACTGGCCCTGGTCAATGCACCAGGCCAGGGCTTTTTCGAGCAGCGCGGGGGTGGTCAGCGTGGCCAGCAACTTGGTGTCAAGCAGACGCTCCACCAACGCGGTGGGGGCCGCCAGGAAGCCCACCCGCCAGCCGGGTGCCAGAATTTTGGCAAAACCGCTGACATAAATGGTGCGCTGCAAACCGTCCAGCGCGCACAGGCGGGTGGCGTGCTCGGGCGCAATGTGGCTGTAGGTGTCGTCTTCAACAATATGAAAATCATGCTGATTGGCCAGCTGCAACACGCGGTGGGCGCTGCCCGGCGTCAGGCAGTAGCCGGTTGGGTTGTGGAACACGCTGACACTGACAAACAGCTTGGGCTGGTGCAGTTCGCAATAGCGCGCCATCACCGCCAAGTCCGGCCCGTCCGGGCCACGCGGCACCGGCAAGATGCGCATGCCCAGGGCATCGAGCCGGGCAAATTCAATCGCCCAGCCCGGCTCTTCAACCATCACGAAATCACCGGCGCGCAGCAGCGTGCGACTCACAATGTCCAACGCGTGGGTGGCCCCCACGGTGGTGATGATCTGCTGCGGCGCGGCGTGAATGGCCAGGGCGTTGAGCTTGGTAGAAAGCGACTGGCGCAAGCCGCCATCGCCAGCGGGCTCGCCATATTGCAGCGAGAACGCCTGCAACTGCTTGCCGCTGGTGACGCGGCGCACGGCAGCGGCCATGAAAGTGGTTTGCAGCCAGTCCGGTGGAAACGCCCCCATGCCAGGTTGCGGCTGCTCGCTGCTGCCCTGAAACATGCCGCGGATCAGTGCCGTGGCATTCACCGGCACGTGCTGGGCTTTCAGCGTGGTGTTGAGCCTTGTTGGTGTGTCATCGGTAGCTATTGAGTTGATAGCTGTCTGAGCAATATGGACGAGGGCTACAGCCCTGTTTCTTATATAGAACCCGCGATTCTTAAGGGCCTCAACCAACCCCTGCGCCAGCAACTGGTCGTAGGCCGCGACCACGGTAGAGGGGCTCACGCCCTGCTGCTGCGCGCACTGGCGCACCGACGGCAAACGCGTGCCCGGCGCCAACAAGCCGGTGCGAATGCGCTCGGCAAAACGCTCAGCCAGTTGTTCGGCCAAGGACTGCGACGCGGCTTTGACTAACATGCAGATGCCCTTTCTTCCAAACCTGTGTTGCCATGGCAGCCAATACAGCTCAGGTAAATGTTTTCACAAGTGTACTGCCAGTGTATTGTTTTTGACGATAAAGTGAACCCCATGAACACCCGCAAGCGACCCCATGAGCAACACTGAACTCAGCGCGCTGCTGCTGCTGTGCACGGCGGCGAGCTTTACGCCCGGCCCCAACACGACCTTGTCGACGGCGCTGGCGGCCAACCTGGGTTTGCGGCGCGCGCTACGCTTTGTGGTGTCGGTGCCCGTCGGATGGGGCTTGCTGTTCAGCCTGTGCGCGGGTGGCGTGGGGGCGATGGTGTTGGCTCTGCCGGTGCTCCGACTGGCGGTTCAAGCGCTTGGCGTGGCGTACCTGTTGTGGCTGGCTTTCAAGCTGTTTAAAACCAACACACTGGCGCAGGCCGACGCCACACAGCTCAACGTCACGTTCTGGCAAGGTGTCATGCTGCAGTTTGTGAACATCAAGGCCTGGATGCTGGCGCTGACCGTGGTGGCCGGTTGGCTTGCCGGGCGCGCCGACCTGCTCAACCGCTTTGCCATCATCCTGCCGCTGATGCTTTTGTTTGGCTTGTGCAGCAACCTGACCTACGCGCTGGTGGGCTCGCTGTTGCGCCAGTGGCTGACCGACCCCGAGCACGCCGGCAGGCGCTTGCGCTGGTTCAACCGCAGCATGGCCGCCGTGCTGGTGGCAACTGCCGGCTGGATGAGCACCTTTTAACGCTGACAAAAAAGGCTTCAACATGAATTCCATCGGTCTGAAAACACTTGGCCTGATCGGCGGCATGAGCTGGGAATCGACCGTGCCGTATTACCGCGAGATCAACGAAACCGTCAAAGCCCGATTGGGCGGGCTGCACTCGGCCAAGATCATCTTGTACAGCGTTGATTTTCATGAGATTGAACACCTGCAAGCCACCGGGCAATGGGACGCAGCCGCCGCCGTGCTCGCTGGCATTGCCCAGAAGTTGGAGCATGCCGGAGCCGACGCGCTGGTGCTGTGCACCAACACCATGCACAAGGTCGCTGCTGCCATTTCAAACGCCGTGCAGATCCCCTTGCTGCACATTGCCGACCCCACTGCGGTGGCCATCAAACAGGCCGGTCACACGACGGTCGGTTTGCTGGGCACCCGCTTCACCATGGAGCAAGACTTTTACCGCAGCCGTCTCGAACAGGATCACGGCTTGACCGTGCTGACACCCCAACCAGCCGACCGTGACCTGGTCCACCGGGCGATCTATGACGAGTTGTGCCTGGGCCAAGTGTTGCCGACCTCGCGCGACGCTTTCCTGCGGGTGATTGCCGACCTGGGCGCACGCGGCGCGCAGGCCGTCATTTTGGGCTGCACCGAAATCGCCATGCTGATTGGCCCACAGGACTGCGATCTGCCGCTGTTTGACACCACGCAATTGCACGCCCAAAGCGCAGCCCAATGGGCGCTGACCATCCAGCCACAGGCAAACAGAGCATGACAACCCAGCCGAACGCCATTCGCAATGGCTTCCTGCTGGGCACGCTGGGGGTGGTGATTTTTGCTCTGACACTGCCCATGACGCGGCTGGCGGTTGGCAGCGCCGCAGCGCCGCAGATGTCCGGCGTTTTTGTGGCCGCCGGTCGCGCCACGGTGGCTGCCATTTTGGCCATCGTGTTTTTGGCGGCCACCCGCGCGCCAAGCCCCAGACGCGGGGACTGGCTGCCGCTGGGCGTCGTGACGCTGGGGGTTGTGTTTGGCTTTCCCCTGTTCTCATCGGTGGCGATGCGCCATGTCGAAGCGGTACACGCCAGCGTAATTCTGGGTGTTCTACCGCTGGCGACCGCTTCGGTCGGCGCCTGGCTGCACCGTCAGCGCCCTTGCGCCGGGTTTTGGGCCTGTGCCGGTTTGGGCACCGCACTGGTCGTGGCGTTTGCCGTGCTGCGCTCAGGCCAGAGCGGCCTGACGCTGGCGGGCGCTGATCTCTTGCTGCTGCTGGCCATGGTCTGCGCGGCAGTCGGCTATGGCGTGGGTGCACTGCTCTCGCAACGCCTGCGCGCTGACCATGTGATCTGCTGGGCGCTGGTGCTGGGTTTACCACTCAATCTGCCCATAGCCCTTGCTGAGTATCCACAAGAAGCTATAAAAATAGAAGCATGGGGGGCTTTTTTCTATGTCGCGGTGTTCTCCCAATGGCTGGGCTTTTTTGCCTGGTACCGGGGGCTGGCGCTGGGCGGCACGGTGCGGGTCAGCCAAGTGCAGTTGCTGCAACCTTTTTTGAGTATGGTGTTTGCCGTGCCGATTTTGGGCGAACGACTGGACGCGCTCACCGTGGGCTTTGGCCTTGCCGTTGTCACTGTCGTCTTTGTGGGCCGCACCATGCCGGTACGCAACACTTTGTCCACATCAAAACCAACACCACCAACACTTGGAGCCAAGTCGTCATGAACAGCACCCCACCCATCGCAGCCCCATCGCCCTGGCAACTGGCACGCCGCGCCGCGCGCATGAACCCGTCGGTGATCCGCGAAATCCTCAAGGTCACCGAGCGGCCCGGCATCATCAGTTTTGCCGGTGGCCTGCCGTCTGCCAAGACGTTTCCGGTGGCCGAGTTTGAAGCGGCTTGCGCCAAGGTCCTGCGCGACGACCCCGCAGGCGCCCTGCAATACGCCGCCAGTGAAGGCTTTGGCCCGTTGCGCGAAATGGTGGCCGAGAATTTGCGCGTTCAGGCCGCATCCGCCGGACTGGTCTGGCCAGTGGACCCGGCCCAGGTACTGATCACCACCGGCTCCCAGCAGGGCCTGGACCTGGTAGCCAAAGTGCTGGTGGATGCAGGCAGCCGCATTCTGGTCGAATCACCCACCTACCTGGGCGCGGTGATGGCTTTCACGCCGATGGAGCCTGAGGTGGTGAGCGTGGCCAGTGATGATGACGGGCTGGACATAGCGGCGCTGCGGCAAGCCGCCGTTGCCGCGGGAACAGGTGAGGCGGCCCGCTTTCTGTACGTGCTGCCAAACTTCCAGAACCCCACCGGCCGCACCATGAGCGAAGCACGCCGCGCCGCTTTGAGCACCGAAGCCGCACGCCTGGGCCTGCCCCTGATCGAAGACAACCCCTATGGCGACCTGTGGTTTGACACCCCACCGCCGCCGCCTTTGACCGCACGCAACCCGGACGGTTGCATCTACCTGGGCTCCTTCTCCAAGGTGCTGGCGCCGGGCCTGCGGCTGGGTTTTGTCGTGGCACCCCAAGCGGTTTACCCTAAACTGCTGCAAGCCAAACAGGCGGCCGACCTGCACAGCCCCGGCTTCAACCAGCGCATGATTGCCGAGGTGATGAAAGACGGCTTTCTGCAGCGCCATGTGCCCACCATTCGCGCGCTCTACAAATCACAGCGCGACGCCATGCTCGAGGCACTGGCGCAACACTTTCCAGCATCCAATGGCCAGCCCGACCAGTCGCTGACCTGGAATACCCCGGCAGGTGGCATGTTTTTGTGGGCGCGTCTACCCAAGAACATGAGCGCAGTGGACTTGCTTCCATTTGCAGTCAACAAGGGCGTGGCCTTTGTGCCCGGCGCACCGTTTTACGCCGACCACGGTGACCCCCGCACGCTGCGCCTGTCGTTCGTCACACCCAGCGTGGACGAGATTCACCAGGGCGTATCCGCATTGGCCTTGGCGCTCAAAGCCTACGGCGCCACCTTATGAAAGCCGGCCCCCTTCGACCGGCTCGGGACCGGGCTTTCAAGCAAGTTGATGTTTTCACTGACACGCCTTATCTGGGCAACCCGCTGGCCGTGGTGCTCGATGGCACCGGCTTGAGCGCCGATGAGATGCAGCATTTCGCGCGGTGGACCAACCTGTCGGAAACCGCGTTTGTGCTGCCCCCCAGTGCCGAGGCGGCGGCTGCGGGTGCGGACTACCAGGTGCGCATCTTCACCACGGCTTACGAGATGCCTTTTGCCGGTCACCCCACGCTGGGCAGTTGCCACGCGTGGATCGAGAACGGTGGCGTGCCCAGACATGCCGAACTGGTCGTGCAGCAATGCCAGGTTGGGCTGGTGCGCATCCGCCGCAGCGCCAGGCAACTGGCCTTCGCCGCCCCCGCCCTCGCGCGCAGCCAGCCCGAGCCCGACTCCGTGGCTGGCCTGGCCGCAGCGCTGGGCCTGGGCCGCGATCAGGTGGTGGCCGCGCAACACTTGACCAATGGCCCGCGCCACTTTGGCATGCTGCTCAGCAGTGCAGATGCGGTGCTGCAGCTTGAGCCCGATGTGGCGGCGCTGCGGCTCTGGATGGTTGCTGCGGGCATCAGCGGTGTCGGTGTGGCGTCAGTGGCGGGTGCCTCAGCGGGCGGCGGGCTCATCCGGCGCTCCAACCGCGAAGCGCGCGCTTTTGGCGTCGCCACACCGTCAGCCATCGACGTCGCGCCAACTGCGCCAGCGCAGGTCGAAGTGCGATTTTTTGCCAACGATGTGATGGTGGGCGAAGACCCGGTCACCGGCAGCTTCAACGCCAGCCTGGCGCAGTGGTTGATCGCCGACGCACTAGCGCCCACGCGCTACACGGCGACCCAGGGTACCTGCCTGGGTCGAGCGGGCCAGGTGCAGATTGAACAAGACGACACCGGCCAGGTGTGGGTCGGCGGTGAATCCGTCACCTGTATCGACGGCCACGTGCGACTCTGATTGCTATTTTATTTGTAGCTTACGTCGCTTGCGCGACAAGGGCTACAGCCCGATTTCTTATAAATTACCGGCATGGGACACCTTTACCTTGTACGCCACGGCCAGGCTTCATTTGGCGCAGAAGACTACGACCAGCTCAGCCCCATGGGCCTGCAGCAGAGCGTGCGACTGGGCCAGTACTGGCAGGACAAGGGGCTGAGCTTTGACACGGTGCTGACCGGCACGCTCAAGCGCCACACGCAGACCTACGCCGGCATTTGCGAGGGCCTGCACGGCGCGGCGGACGCCGGGGCCACGCCGCTGTTATGGCCAGGCTTGAATGAATTCGACAGCCTGGCGCTGATCGCCACCGTGCACCCCTACCCGTTGAAAAAACCTGACACGCCCGAGCTCTACCGCCACCACTTTCGCCTGCTGCGCGATGGCCTGACGCAGTGGATGAACGGCGTGGTCAGCCCGGTCGGCATGCCCAGCTACCGCGAGTTCCGGCACGGCGTGGTCAGTGCGCTGGACCACATCCGCAAGAATTGCAACGGTCATGTGCTGATCGTCTCCAGCGGCGGTCCCATCGCCACCGCCGTCGGCCACGTGCTGGGCACCGCGCCCGAGACCACGATCGAGCTCAACCTGCGCATCCGCAACAGCGCGGTCACCGAGTTCGCCTTCAACCCGAAACGCCACAGCCTGCTGACCTTCAACGCGCTGGCGCATCTGGATCAGCCGGAGCATGCATCGTGGATCACGCACGCCTGAGAGGCTGCCCGTCAGCGCAGCAAAATCAGCGCCGTCCCGGCCACCGTCATGACCGCCCCCAGCCAGGCGCCTGGCGCGGGCGCGCGCCCCAGGTTCAGCCACAGCAAGGGCAGCACCAGCACCGGTGACACCGACGACAAGATCGCCACCATGCCGACGTCACCCTTTTGCAATGCCAGCAGAATCAGCGTCATGCCCACACCCATGGCAATAAAACCGTTGAGCCCGGTCTGCACCAGCACCCGCAGCGTCGGCGGGCTCTGCGCGCGTGCAGCGCGAAAACCCGCGCCCAGCAGCACAAAATGGGCGCAAGTGGCGACGGTTACCCGCACGGCGGAGGCCATGACCGGGTCCACATCGGTCATCATCACCGGCTTGGCAATCAGGGAGCCGACCGCCTGACACAGCGCCGCCAGCAGGGCCAGCAGCACCCCGGTGCCCACATGGCCCTGATCGGCCTCCCAGGCGTGGTTTTCTTCTTTGCGGCGCCCTAACACAATCGCAGTCATCACGCCGACCAGCGTCAAGACGCCGCCCCATAGGGCTTGCAGACTCATGCGCTCGTGCAAGAGCCAGAAACCCAAAAGCGCGCTGAACACCGCATGGGTCGCAAACAGGACGCCGGCGCGGCGCGGCCCGAGCCGGTTCATGGCGGCAAACAAGGCGGTGTCGCCAACAAAAATGCCAATCAGGCCGCTGACCGCCATCACGCCCCAGGCGCCCGATGAAAAAGTGCGCCAGCCGCCGCTCACCAACACCACCGTCCACAGCATCAGCGCCACCATCAGCATGCGCCAGCGCGTGAAGGCAAAGGCACCCAGGTGGCGCGAAGGCGTGACCGACGTGACGCTGCCCAGCGCCCAGCAGGCGGCCGCACCCAGGGCGAACAAGTCGTAAGAAACCAGCATGAGTTCAGCGAGGCCGCAGCAGCGGGTGATCGGGCAACGGTCGGGGTCAGCGCGCGCCGGGCGCTGACCCACTGACCAGCGTGCCCAGCGGCAGCTGGTCCATCTCCGTCAATAGCCGCGCCAGGCCGAGCCCGGCAGCAGCCACCAGGGCGCGCCCCTTGTCTGCGGTAGCGCCAGCCGCATTGCCCACCGCCCCGCTGGAGTTGTAGTCCTGCATTTGCCAGCCCAGCTTGGCACTTTTGCCATTGCCCAAAATGGCGAATTTGTTCGCCCGGTCTTGCGATGTGGAATGAAAGTTTTGCGCCTGTGCCATATCCACCCGCGCCGGGTCAAGGGCCAGCATCATGGAACTTTCCATGTCACCGGCGTGGATACCAAAGCGATGCTCCTCCAAGCTGAACAAAGCGCTGACATCTCTGCCTTGCGCGTCGATCAAAGGCAAATTGAACCAGCTGGCGCTGTACACCAGCATGTCAAAGCGTGCGCGCAGATCGCGTGCCACCAGATCCATCACACTGACATTGCCGCCGTGACTGTTGAACAGCAGCAGCTTCTTGATGCCGGCGGCCGCGACCGACTCGCCAATGTCGGTCCAAAGCCGCAGGATGGTTTCATTTTTGAGGGTCAGGGTGCCGGGAAAGCGCGCGTGTTCCGGGCTCAAGCCGACCGCTTGCGTCGGCAAGAACAACACCCTCAAATCAGCAGCCAGATGCGGCAAGGCCGCCGCCACGATGCCGTCCACCAGCGCTGTGTCCACACTGACGGGCAGGTGCGGGCCATGCTGCTCGGTGGCCGCCACCGGCAGCACCGCGATGGTTTTCGCGGATTGTCCGCTGGAAATCAGCTGGGCAAAGTCCCGTGTGGACAGGTCAGCCCAGTAACGCGAATGCAGGGTCGTGGTGGCCATGGTGACGGGATCTCAAGCCGGGCTCAGGCCTTCTTCATGAACTCGGCCTTGAGCATGAACGCGCCCTGATCTGTCTTGCAGTCCACCTCGTGGTCTCCGGCACCATCGGGCAGGCGGATGCCTTTGATTTTGGTGCCCTTTTTCAGCACGATGGACGAACCCTTGACCTTCAGGTCCTTGATCAGGATCACGGTGTCGCCATCGACCAGCGGGTTGCCGTTGGCATCCTTGATAACTGCGCCGGCGTCCTCGCCCGCTTGAGTCGCTGCGCTCATCGGCCACTCATGGCCGCAGTCAGGGCAGACATAATTGGCGCCATCGGGGTAGGTATTTTCAAGGGTGCACTGGGGGCAAGCGGGTAGATTGGATGAATTGGACATAGCGCGGCCGTTTGAATAGAGGGGCGTGCGCCACCAGCCACAGCCAAGGCTGCAAGCAGGTGCGCGTCGCAAGACCACAAGTATATGAAACTCGGGTTGCGCCATCAAAATGCAGATTATTGGCACTACCGGCCCGAACCCGGCAGTGCTGCAATGCGATAATTTCCGCAGGTCAACTCCCCACAAACCACACCTTGATACCCTGCCCCAGTTGCTAGCTTTCAGCCCGCCTTGACGACATCGGGGTTGGAAGCGAGAACCCGCAAGTCCTGCCAGATGCAAACCAATACCCGGGAGTGAGCCATGCTCAACATCTTTACGCTGGCCAATGGCCGGCTGTTCCAGGAAGAGATCGATTCGCTGGAAGAACTGTCCAAATTTCAGCCCATCTGGGTCGATCTGGAATCCCCCACTCCAGAAGAAAAGCGCTGGATCAAGCAGCACTACGGCTTGTCGATCCCCGACGATGCGATGGACGAAGACATTGAGGAATCGGCCCGCTTTTACCGGGAAGACAACGGCGACCTGCACATTCGCAGTGACTTTTTGGTGGCTGACGACGACGAGCCGCACACGGTGCGGGTCGCCTTCATCCTGAATCTGGTCAATGACGAACTCAAGAGCATGGGTGTGCTGTTTTCGATTCACGACGAAGACGTGCCGGTGTTTCGGCTCTTACGCATGCGGGCCCGGCGCGCGCCGGGTCTGATTGAAGACGCCAAGGAAGTGCTGCTCAAGCTGTTTGATGCCGACGCCGAATACTCGGCCGACACGCTGGAAGGCATTTACGACAACCTGGAAAAGGTCAGCAACAAGGTACTCTCGGGCGATGTGACGGATGCCATGGCCGGCGAGGTGCTGGGGGCCATTGCGCGCCATGAGGACATGAGCGGACGCATCCGCCGCAACGCCATGGACACGCGCCGTGCCGTGAGCTTCATGATGCGCAGCAAGATGCTCAACAGCGAACAGTTTGAGGATGCCCGGCAAATTCTGCGCGACATCGATTCACTCGATTCACACACCGCTTTTCTGTTCGACAAGATCAACTTCTTGATGGATGCCACGGTCGGCTTTATCAACATCAACCAGAACAAGATCATCAAAATCTTCTCGGTCGCCAGTGTCGCGCTGCTGCCGCCCACCTTGATCGCCAGCATCTACGGCATGAACTTCAAATACCTGCCCGAACTCGACTGGGCGCTGGGCTACCCCTATGCGCTGGCTCTGATGGTGGCCAGTGCGCTGGTGCCGATGTGGTACTTCAGAAAACGCGGCTGGTTAAAGTAATTCGGCGCAGGTCTTTCGTTCGCACGTGGACGATCGCTCCGCCACCAACACCGAAATCAGGCGCCACATGGCAGACACCCAACCGGCCAATGGCAACGTCCGGCGTGGAGCGAGCAGTTTGAATGACCCGGTGTCGGCAGTGTCCAGAACGGTCACCCGGTAAACC
>JBBQQX010000106.1:0-10732 GCA_038215405.1 Burkholderiales bacterium | reverse complement strand
CTGAAGCCCGATGGCTTGACCCTGGCCAAGGTGACGGCCGCCAGCGCCAGCGGTGGCGTCGACCTGTGTGAACTGCAGCCGCGTGTGCCCGAGCTGTTACGCACCCCCAGCGGCAAGATTGAATTGGCCCCGCCCCAGCTGCTGGCCGACCTGCCGCGCGCCTGGGCCGACCTGCCGCGCGCCTGGGCCGACCTGCACAGCGCTGCAGCCGATCTGGTCGTCATCGGCCGGCGCGACGTGCGCAGCAACAACAGCTGGATGCACAACCTGCCCACCCTGGCCAAGGGGCCGTTTCGCTGTACCGCCTTGGTGCACCCGGTGGATGCGGCGCGCCTGCAACTTCTCGACGGCAGCCTGGCTCGCATCAGCAGCGACACGGGCAGCATCGAGGCGCAGGTGCAAATCAGCACGGACATGATGCCCGGCGTGGTCAGCCTGCCACACGGCTGGGGCCACGACCTGCCCGGTGCGCAACTGAGCCTGGCGGCCCAGCGCCCCGGTGCCAACCTGAATGCACTGCTGGATGATCAATCGCGCGACCCGCTCTCCGGCAACGCAGTTCTCAGCGGGGTACCGATCCGCATGGTGGCGCTGGCTTGAGGACTGTCAACGCCGCTGCTTGAGCGCGGCTTGGGCTCAGTCACTGGCGCTACCAGCCAGCCAGTCGCCCAGGCCAGCGCGGCAGTCAAGTTCGCCAGCGCTGCGTGACTGGGCGGTGTGCCCAACTCGAACTGCTCGCCCCGGATCGCCAGCAGCGTGCAAGGTGGCGGCGCTTCGGCGCGCAAACTGCAGAACACCTGCAGCAGCGCCGGTGGGCTCAAGGCATGAGTAGTGAAGCTGCTGTCGGGCGCGGCGCACAGTTGCGTCACCTCGAAGGGCTCGCGACAACTCGGGCTGGCGTCGACAAACAACACGCGCTGCCTGCCCACCAGATCAAGCGCATGCTCGATCTGCAACTGGTAATCGTCCAGGTAGTCCACGCTCAGGCCAGGCGCGGCCAGCACACGCAAACGCTCAACCAGGAGCGGACCCAGCGCGTCGTCGCCCCGGCTCAGATTGCCCCAGCCAAACACCAGCAGTGGCGCCACCGGTGCGGACGTTGCCATCATGCCGGCGCACCGGGCGCCACGTCCAGGCGCTTCGGCCGGAGCGCATCGGTGGCGCGGGACAGGCAGGGGGCGTAGGCGCGAATGACGACCTCATTGTGGTTGAGCAGACCTTCAGTGAGCTCGCGCCCGTCCAGGTACTCACGCGCCACCGTGCGCACCGCTTCGGTCACGCCGCCGCGCTGACGCAGACCGCTGCTCATAATCCGCGAAAAGTATAGATCGCTCCCAAGCAGCCAACGTACCCAGCACAAGCAAGGAACGCCCATCAAGAAATGCTGCGCTGCAGAGCCCGGCCCCTTGGCACACACCACGCCGCGTCGGGCCGCCAGCTTGCCGCCCAGGCGGGCACCTTATCGGCTGGCATGGGCCGGGCAATGCCATAGCCTTGCGCCAGTTCACAGCCCAGTTGCAGCAGCGCGGTGCCGTGCGCCACTGTTTCCACACCTTCAGCAATCACCTCGCGCTTGAAGGCCGCGGCCAGGCTGATCACGCCTTGCAAAATCGTCAGATCATCCGGATCGTCAAGCATGTCGCGCACAAAGCTCTGGTCAATCTTGAGCGTTGCCACGCGCAGGCGCTTGAGGTAGGTGAGTGACGAATAGCCGGTGCCAAAGTCGTCCAGCGCTAACTTCACGCCAATCTGGGCGCAGGCGTCTATCACTTGCAACACCTGCGCCATATCGGACAGCGCACTGGTTTCCAGTATTTCCAGCTCAACGAAGTCTGGTCGCACTTGCGGGTGCTTTGCCAGGATGGCTTGCAGGCGCTCCACAAAGTCAGCTTGCTGCAATTGGCGTGCGCCAATGTTGACGCTCACCGGCAGGTCCAGGCCGGCGGCGTGCCATTGCTCCATCTGCTGCAGGGCGGTGTCAATCACCCACTCACCCACGGCAACGGCCAGCGGGTGGTCTTCGATCACGGGCAAGAAGGTCGCAGGTGCCAGCAAACCCTTTTCCGGGTGCTGCCAGCGGATCAGCGCCTCGGCACCCATCACCTGGCCGCTGTGCATGTTGACCTTGGGCTGGTAGTACAGCACGAACTCGTGGTGCAGCAGTGCTAGGCGAAGGCGTTCCAGGCTTTCATGGTGTTCACGCAGGATGCTGTCGTGCGCCGCGTCGAAAATCTGGTAGCGGTTTTTGCCCGCCACTTTGGCCTGGTACATGGCCTGGTCGGCCTGGCGTAAAAGTTGGTCAGCGTCGATGTCTTGCGCTTGCGGGAAGAAGGTGACACCGATGCTGGCCGAGACCTGCAAATTCAGCCCAGCCACCGGCCTTGGCTGTGCCGCTGTCGTCAACAGCCGATTGACCAGCGGCAGGCAGTCTGCCGAGCTTTCCAGGTCGATCAGCACCGCCACGAACTCGTCGCCCCCAAAGCGCGCCAGCGTGTCACCCTCGCGCAGCACCTCTTTCATGCGATCAGCCAGCATGATGAGCATCTGGTCGCCGGTCTCGTGGCCATGGCAGTCGTTGATGTCCTTGAAACCGTCCAGGTCCAGGTAGACCACAGCCACTTGCTGCTGTCGCCGCTGCGCCTGCGCCATGGCCTGGTGCAGCCGATCTGCCAGAAGCACCCGGTTGGGCAGGTTGGTCAGCGCATCAAAGTGGGCCAGGTGCTCCAACTGGCTTTGGTGGGTTTTGACAGCTGTAATGTCGGAGAACAAGCCCACGTATTGCTGCACGTCGCCATGCGCGTCGCGCAAGGCGCTGATGGTGAGCAACTCGGCGTACACCGCGCCATCCTGGTCGCGGTTCCAGACTTCGCCATTCCAGTGCCCCTGTTCAGTCAAATCACGCCACATGGTTTCATAGAACGCCTTACTTTGCCGCCCGGACTTCAAAATGCGCGGATTTTGGCCAATGGCTTGCTCGCGGCTGTAGCCGGTGATGCGGGTGAAGGCGGCGTTGACATCAACAATGGTGCCCTGCGTGTCGGTAATGAGGATGCCTTCGCCAGCATGTTCAAAAACATTGGCCACCAGTTGCAGCCTGGCCTGGGCATGTTGGCGTTCGGTGATGTCGGTGAGGATGCCGTGGGTGCACTGAAAATCGCCCTTACTGTCGCGCGCGATCCGGCCATTGATCACGACCCGTTTGTGGGTGCCGTTTTTGCAGCGAAGATCAAATTCCAGGCCATTGACAAGGCCGCGTGCCTTGAAACGAGGGAACTCACCCTTGAACGTTTCAATTGAGTCCTTGGTCAGAAAATCGGCAATAAAGTGGCCCATGACTTCTTCACGGGTGTAGCCCAGCAGCGCAAGCCAGGCCTCATTGACTTCAAGGATGTTGCCCTTGATGTCCAACGACTGGTACGGCAATGGTGCCTTTTCGTAGAGTACGCGAAATCGCTGTTCGCTCTCTTTCAGGGCTACTTCGGCCAGGTATTTCTCGCTCACATCGCTGAACACCAGCACGACCCCAACAATCTGATCCGACGCATTGCGAATGGGTGCCGCAGAGTCGGCAATTTGGTACTCGCGGCCATCACGCGCGAGCAGCACGGTATGGTTGGCCAGGCCCACCACCTGACCGCGCTCCATCACCAACTCCACCGGAGTGACTACAGGCAGCCGCGTCTGGGCGTTGACGATGCGAAACACCTCGATCAGGGGCTGACCCAGCGCGGCGGCCAACGGCCAGGCTGTCAAGCGCACTGCGGTGGGGTTCATGCGCGTGATGCGGCCGGCGGTGTCGGTGGCAATCACCGCATCACCAATCGAATTGAGCGTGATGGCCAGGTTTTGGTGGCTGTCTTTTAACGCGGCATCGCGCTGGCCCAAGGCTTGCAGCAGATGGTTAAAGGCAGCAACCAGTTCACCAATCTCATCCTGGCGGGTGATCGGCAAAGGCGGCGGGGGCTCGTCAGACTCAGCCAGGAGGGCTATCTTGCGTGCCGTGTCAAAAACGGGGGCCAGTTGGTGTCTGAGCATCCACCAAGTCAGCGTGCCAGCCAACAAATTCAAAAAGATCAAGGCCCAAAGCATTTGCTGTTGCAGGGTACGCACCGGGGCAAACACCTCTTGGGTGGG
This sequence comes from Burkholderiales bacterium, assembly GCA_038215405.1. GTDB lineage: Bacteria > Pseudomonadota > Gammaproteobacteria > Burkholderiales > Burkholderiaceae_C > Rhodoferax. The sequence goes on along the minus strand of JBBQQX010000106.1, from coordinate 6,598 downwards.
CTGCCCTGAAAACAGGTACCACTGCGCTGCAGGAATCTGCTTGACCGAGGCCAGCTGTTCCTGACCCAGCACGTTGACCAGAACGGTGGAGCCCTCAAAGCCGGCGATGTTTCGATCAAGATACGGATTCACACCCGGTGCGGGCAACGCAAACAAAACCAGCTTCTTGTCGGATGATGTGACCGTCACACGGTACTGCGGCGCAACAATTGACACGACCCCCGTTTTGTTGAACGCACCCTGGGTGATTTTGTCCAGAAAATTGGGTTTTCCCAAGTCGATGACACCCACAATGGCCCCAATGACCTTGCCCTGCGGATCTCGAATGGGCGCTGCCATCGAGACCACGGGTGTATTCAGCAGCTTGCCAAGCACCGGCTTGCCGACCGTCGATTTACCCCCCTTTAGCGCGGCCACGACGTGGTCTCGGTCCATGTAGTTCACGCCGACACGGCCCACCGAGGTGGGGACCGAGGCAATTACTGTGCCGTCTGGCCCAGTCACGTAACCGCCAGCGTTAAAAAAGGTCTGAAAACGCGGTAAATTTTCGAGCGTGTTCTGCGCGGCGGCTGCGCCCTGCGGCAGGTTGGCGGCCAGCGTTCTGGCAACCAACTCAAGCCCGTCCAGCCGGCTTTGCACCTCGGTGTTCAGATCGGCAGCCACCATGGAAACCGTCGCAAACTCGTGCTCGCCCAGAACCTTCTGAAGGTGGTCTTGCACCAGGCGGCTGACGTAAAACGTCAGCGAGGTCAGGCTCGCGATGAAGATGCCCAATGTGAGCAGCGTCACCCGGGTTTTAATTGAATGCCAGGAGGAGATTTTTCCCTTTGCATCGCTCTTCATGGCATAAATTTTGATATCTTCTTATGCCACTTTAGTGATGGCTGGCACCAAAGTTGGTGAAAAATTGCACAAATTTTACAACTTGTGGGCGGGCGAAACAGCATATTCTTCGGCGGGCTGGGGGCATGGGTGTCGGTGTTACCGGCTGGCACCCCACTTTTTGGTGTGCGTCAGGGCAACTGGTACTCGTCGAGCTAGTCCGCGCCCAGGTCACGGCGAAACTCGCCCGTTCCCGACTTGAGCACACGGTCGATCAACTCACCGTCAAAGCCGAGCAGCGTCACCTCCAGCGGCATCTGCCCGATCGCATGGGTGGCGCAAGACAGGCAGGGGTCGTAGGCGCGGATGGCGACCTCGATGTGGTTGAGCAGACCTTCGGTCAGCTCCCGGCCGTCCAGGTACTCGCGCGCCACCGAGCGCACCGCCTCGTTCATGGCCTGGTTGTTGTGGGTGGTCGAGACGATCAGGTTGCACATCGTCACCAGATCGTCGTCGCCGACCTCGTAATGGTGGATCAGCGTGCCGCGCGGCGCCTCGATCACGCCGACGCCGCCGCGCTGGCGCGGCCCACTCGCCATCAGCTCCCCGCCCAGGATATCGGGATCGTCCAGCAAGGTCTGGATGACCTCGACGCAGTGCAGCATCTCGATCATGCGCGCCCAGTGGTAGGCCAGCGTGGCGTGTATTGGCTCACCGCGACCCCAGGCGATGAATTCAAGGCGTTCCTTTTCGGCCAGCGGGCTCGGAATGAAGTCGCAGTTTTGCAGCCGCGCCAGCGGCCCGACCCGGTACCAGCCGAGATCGGGCCCCAGACTTTTGAGGAACGGAAACTTCATGTAGGTCCAGGGTTTGACCTCTTCTTCGATCAAGCCCAGATAGTCCTGGTCGCAGGCGCCGTCGAACAGAAGGGCACCCATCGTGTCGCGAGCGCGCAGCACGCCGTCGTACAGGTCAAGCGCGCCATCCGAGCGCACCAGCGACAATAGGTTCGAGCGGAAACTGCCAAAACTGTCGTACAGCGCCGGGTTTTGCGCGTGCAGTTGTTTGGCAATCAATACCGCCTCTTGCGCCCACGCGAGCATTTGCGCCACATCGCGCGCAAGCAGGGCCTGGTCCGCCAGGCTGACGTGCTTGTTCACGCCGCCCGGCACCGAGCCAGTGCCATGCACGCGCTTGCCGGCGGTGGCGCGGATCACCTCCTGGCCAAACTTGCGCAGCAGCACGCCTTTGCGCGCGATGTCTGGATGGGCTTGCGCCACGCCGACGATGTTGCGCCGGTTGACTTCCGAGTCAAAACCAAACAGCAGATCGGGCGCGGCCAGGTAAAAGAAGTGCAGCGCATGCGACTGCATCACCTGGCCGTAATGCATCAGGCGGCGGATCTTGTCGGCCGTGGGCGTGACCGGCATCGCGCCGATCACCCGGTCAAAGGCCTTGGACGCGGCCAGGTGGTGCGACACCGGGCAGATACCGCACAGCCGCTGCACCATCACCGGCACTTCCCAGTAAGGTCGGCCCTGAATGAACTGCTCGAAGCCGCGGAACTCCACGATGTGCAGGCGCACCTGCTGCACACGGTTCTGCGCGTCCAGCAAAAGCGTGACCTTGCCGTGGCCTTCGACGCGTGACACCGGGTCGATCGCGACCCGGCGCAGGCCTTGCGCAGCGGCAGCGGGCGCCGCAGTTTCAAGTGAATTGCTCATGGTCGCGCCTTAGTCGTAATGGATCAGGCCGTGCCCCAGATGCGGCGTGCGCCCGGCCATCAGGTCGGTGAGGAACTGCCAGAAAGCGTCGGCCGAGGGCGGGCAACCCGGTAGCGAATAGTCCACGTGCACCACCTCGCGGATCGGGTGCACCTTGTTCAGCAGCAGCGGCAACTCGGGGTCATTGGGAATTGCGCCGCCCGCGCTCAGGCCCGGCCGGCTGCGGTACACCTGCGTCAACACCTCGCCCAGGTCCAGATGGTTGCGCTGCGCCGGCAGGCCGCCGTTGATGGCGCAGGCGCCCACGGCCACCAGCGTCTTGCAATGCGCGCGGAACTCGCGCAGCACCTGCACATTCTCGGCATTGCACAGCCCGCCTTCAATCAGGCCGATGTCACAGGCCCCCACCTGCTTGATGTCGGTCAGCGGTGAGCGGTCAAATTCGACCAGTTCGAGCAGATCGAACAGGCGCTCGTCAATGTCCAGCAGCGACATGTGGCAGCCAAAGCAGCCGGCCAGCGACACGGTGGCGACCTTGAGCTTGCGTGGCGCCGGGGGCGAGGCAGGCGCGGTCATTCTGGCGCCCCTTCGACCTGCTGCGACACCGGCTTGGCGTCAAAACGTCGTTGCCCGATCGGGATCACAAAGCCACGCCGCTTGGGCAGGATCGCGCCGACCGGGCAGATGTGTGCCGCGCGATCCTCCAGACTCATGGGGGTGTCGCCCAACTGGCCGCTGGCGCTGTTGACCAGCAGATGCGTGCCCATGCCATGGCCGCCGATAGCAAAAATGGCCTTGCCATCGAGCTCGCGGCTGGCGCGCACGCACAGCTCGCACAGGATGCAGCGGTTCAGGTCGAGCAGGATGTCGGGGTGGCTGGCATCAACCGGGCGGCTTGGGTAAAACTCCTCGAAGTGCGGGCCTTCCATGCCCATCTGGTAGGCGGTGGCCTGCAGCAGGCAGTTGCCGCTCTTTTCGCAACTCGGGCAAAAGTGGTTGCCTTCCACGAACAGCATCTGGAGCAGCGTCTTGCGCTGGCGGTTCATTTCGTCGGTGTTGCTCTCCACCACCTGCCCTTCAGCGGCGAATACGCTGCAAGCGGCCCCGACGCGGCCGTTGACCTTGACGCTGCAAATCCGGCACGAGCCATGCGCTGCAAAGTCGGGGTGCCAGCACAGGTGCGGGATGTAGCGCCCGGCGCGTGTCGCGGCCTGCAAGAGCGTCTCGCCGGAATTGAATGGCAGGTCGTCACCGTCGAGAGAGAAAGTTGACAGCGCCTGTGCGCCATCCACGTTGTCAGTCATGTGCCGTTCTCCAGATGTGCGCCAAACGCGGCGCGGCCGGTCATGGGTTGTCGAAGGGGAGCTGCCAGCCGTCAAGCGGCACCAATATGGTATCTCACCCGGCAAAGGAAAATGATGCAGGCAATTGGCGTTGCAGAGCTTGTCAGACCTCAACTTTTGACCAATTGCGGGCGTTGGTCCTCTGTCATTCATGCTGTCGCAGCTGATCCGTGCGCGAGCCAGGCAAAGAAGCGGGCGTTCTGCGGCGTCTTGGTTGACAAGTACAAGCCCAAAAGCACCTCGATATGGCGCGTCTGGGCCTTACGGATGTTGATAAGCGGTCAAGCCTCGCCGAAATCGGCGATCACCGCCGTGGTCAGCTCCAGCTTGAGCCGCTGTGCCACCTGCACCAGCAACCGGTCACCCTGGGAATGTCCCAGCGCGTCATTGAGGGTTCTGAAGTTGTCCAGATCGGCAAACAGCAAGGCGCTGTTGCGTGGGTGGCGCGTGCTCATGGGCAGGGAAACGAATCGCGCCGGTTGGCTACGCGGCAACTTCAACCCGGTTGCCACCGCCCCGTTTGACGCGGTACATGGCAGCATCAGCACGCTGCAGGAGTTCATCCATGTCGGCGGTGTCTTTGGTGAACATTGACACCCCCATACTCACCGTGCAGCGGTGCGTGACCACACCCACGTCCGCCTTGCTGCCGGACGGGGTCAAAGCATAAGGCGCTGACACCGTGGCAAGCAGCTTTTGGGAGATGGCACTGACGACATCGGCCGCGTCGTCTGGTCGGCAATCAAGCTGCCCGAGAAGTACTACAAATTCATCACCGCCGACCCTGGCAACGGTGTCAACATCACGCACACATTTCTTGATCCGCCTGGCCACTTCCATCAGCAACGAGTCGCCAGCGTCGTGACCATAGCGGTCATTGACGGGTTTGAAATTGTCAAGATCAAGCATGATGACAGCGCCGCCCGAGTTGTTGCGCTTGCTGCTTGCAATCGCGTGATCCAATTGATCGCGCAGCAGTCTGCGGTTGGCCAGACCCGTCAAGAAATCATGCGAAGCGCTAAAACTGCTTTCTTCAAACTTTCCTTCCAATTCATCCTGCCGGTCGGCCGCCAGCCGCAGGTTGTGCATGGCCGAGAGCGCCCAGCCCACGCCCAACACGACCACAAACGCAGACAGCCAAGCGAAGTAAAAATTGACCCGCGCAACCTCGTCGGTCAGCTGCTTGGTACGCAACAGTCTCAAATCATGCGTCGCGACTACCAGCGGATAAATCTGCGCGCGCAATTCTTCGGTTTGCGTGTAAAGCGCTTGCAGTGCCTGCGCAGCAGATTTGCGGGGAACTTCATCCAGAACGGGATCGGCCTCTTTCATGAACGCAAACGCCTGCGACATGGCCAATTTGAAAGTAGGCTCGTCGTCGATCCCTTCCTCGATCGCGCGCGCTGCCATCAACTGGGCTTGCGCGGCAAACAAGTCGTACTGCGTGCTCGCATTGGTGAGCCATTCAGATGCATCCGGGTGCGCCACCGCATCACGCAACGCAGCACGCAGGTGCAATGAGCGCAATTCCAGCTTGAAGGCATCCCACTCAAAGCCGCTGAAATCCTGCGACGTCAATCGTTCCAAATTTTCTGTCTGACGGTACTGCACCCAGGCAAAAGCGGGCACGCCCAAAATAGCCAGAAGCAAAATAGTTAACAGCCCACGCTGAAACCGTGCACGCTGCGGCCTGTCACCGGTGGCTTGATCCAAGTCGTGTAACCAGGATTTCATCACGTTGGATGCCACATTTCACTCAACCACAATGCGCGACAGGTGCCAGATCGAGCGGCCGTAATACAGGTCATTTTTCAGCTCGGGCCGGTCGTCAAAGAGATAGATCATGAACAGTGGCCCGCGATCTTTGATCTTCAACGCTATGCCATCGATTTTGCGCGCCAGCACCGGGGTGAATAGTGTCGCGTCACCAATGGGAACCCGCACCGCATAGTCATCCAGCGCGATCATCCGCAGCGTTTGGCCACTGGCACCGACTGCGGTCAGCAGTGCTTTGAGCGAGGGGCCAGAGAACGTCACGCCACCCTTGCGCCACGGCGTTGATGTTGAAATTTGGGACACAGGCATGGCATCGAGCATGGCGGCATCGAATTCGGCGAAAGCCTCCGAGTTTTTATGTGCAATCTTTCCACTGACAGTCAGAACGACTGGCCCAGTCGGCCTGGTCAGCACTTGGGCTTGGGATGCCAGCGACAGCACTGCAGCCAGAAAAAATGCCGCCGTTTTTTCGGATGCGGGAAATATTGAATCCAAAATATGCCCTATCAACATAATTTTTCGACTTCTGTTTGGGGGGTGTTTGGGGCGGGGTCTGGGCCTCATTCACAAGCATTCTAAGCGTCGGGTCACGCAGCCGATTGTCAGTAAACTGCTCTTATGTCAATCTAGCTGGTCGGCGGTGCGTGATGCGCTTGTGGGCTTGCCCGTGCAACCCCGCCTGAGCACTGGCAACACGCCGGCCGGCTGCGCCTGGCTTCACAAATGCGCGCCCGCGTCGTCGCGCCCGGTCATGTGCCGGGCAATCGACAACTCGGCGTCGAGGTCAAAACCCGGCTCAAAATTGAGCGACTGCAGCCGCTTCTCATAGGCCGGACGGAACTTCAAGACGGTGTCGCGCAAGGGGTTGCAGGCGCTGGCGCCCAGGCCGCAATGGGTGGTGCTGTGCAGCAGGCGATCGAGTTCAAACAGCAC
>JBBQQX010000105.1:0-10948 GCA_038215405.1 Burkholderiales bacterium | reverse complement strand
CGACAACGCGCTGGGCCGCTTCAATCTGTTCAGCTACCGGGGCGCCACGGTCATTGCCGACTACGGCCACAACCCGGATGCGATTGCGGCGCTGGTTCAGGCGGTGCAAAGCATGCCTGGCAAACGCCGAACGGTCGTGATCAGCGGCGCGGGCGACCGCCGTGACGAAGATATCCGCCAGCAAACCGAAATTCTGGGTAACGCGTTTGACAACGTGGTGCTGTACCAGGACCAGTGCCAGCGCGGACGCGCCGACGGCGAAGTGCTGGCGCTCTTGCGGGCCGGTCTGGCCGGGGCCACGCGCACCCAAAGCATCTCGGAGATTCAAGGCGAGTTTCTCGCCATTGACAGCGCGATGGACAGCTTGAGCGAAGGTGATCTGTGCCTGATTCTGGTGGATCAGGTCGAGCAAGCCTTGGCGCACATTGGCGCACGCATCCAGCGAGACCCACTCTGAGCGACTTGTGGCGTCAGCGCTTTGAACTGACGCCAGCCAAGGACTCTAAGTTTGCTCGCTGGCCGGGTCACGGCCCATCAGGGTGGCCACCGCCTCGGCCGGCCTGATATGGCCATCGAGCAAGGCCACCACAGCCTGCGCAATCGGCATTTCCACACCGAGTTGGCTGGCGCGATGCACCACGGTGCGCGCGCTGTAGACCCCTTCGGCCACATGACCGAGCGCAGCCACTGCCTGCGCCAGCGTCTGGCCATGTGCCAGCGCGAGACCGACCTGGCGGTTGCGCGAGAGGTCGCCGGTGGCCGTCAGCACCAGATCGCCCAGGCCAGTCAGGCCCATGAAGGTTTCGGCCTGCGCGCCCAAGGCCACACCCAGGCGTGTCATCTCGGCCAGGCCGCGGGTAATCAGGGCGGCGCGTGCATTCAGGCCCAGGTTCAAACCGTCGCAAAGGCCCACGGCAATGGCCAGCACGTTTTTCACCGCCCCGCCCACTTCGACGCCGACGATGTCGTCATTGGCGTAGACCCGCAGCGTCGGGCTGTGAAATGCCGCCACCAAGGTGTCGCGCACCACAGCGTGCACACTGGCGGCGACCAGCGCGGTGGGCTGACCGCGCGCCACCTCCAGCGCAAAGCTCGGACCGCTCAAGCCACCAGCTATTAAATCAGGAGCAACTTGCGCTTGTACTTCGTGGGCTAGAAGCCCAAAAGCCTCTGAAGATGAGGCCGCCTCAAAGCCCTTGCACAGCCAGGCCACGGGAACGCGGCAGGTCGACAAGTGGGCCAGCATGGTGCGCAAAGCCGCCATCGGCGTGGCCAGGATGAGCAGATCAGCGCTGCCAATCAGCGCGCCAAAGGAGTCTGGCGCAGCAGCATGAAGAGCGGTCTGCAGTGCAGGCTGGGTGTCGGGCAAGCGGGCCGAGCTGATGCCCAAAGCCGCTGGCAAGGTGACGCCCGGCAAGTAGCGCGCATTCTCCCGGTGCGCCTGCATGAACGCGGCTTGCGCCGCGTCGCGCGCCCAGAGCGTCACCGTGTGGCCGCCAGCGCGGTGATGGCACGCGCTGAGCGCCAAGGCCGTGCCCCAGGCACCGGCGCCAAGAACCACTATTTTCATAGCTGCTTATGCAATGAATACGCGGGCTAGAGGCCTAAAAGGCAATATATTTCTACTGGGTAACGATCTGCGGCGCCTCGGCGGCAGCGGCCTGTTGCTGTTGCTGCTGTTCGAACATGGCCTGGAAGTTGATTTCAGACAAATGCACCGGCGGAAAACCGCCACGCTGGATCAGGTCGGCCACGTTACCGCGCAAATACGGATAAACGATTTGCGGGCAGGCAATGCCCATGATCTGGTTCATCTGCTCTTGCGGCAAATTGCGGATCTCAAAAATGCCCGCTTGCGTGGCTTCCACCAGAAACACGGTCTTGTCCTTGATCTTGGTCTGCACCGTGGCGGTGACCGTCACCTCAAACACGCCGTCCGCCACTGGCCCGGCGTTGACGCCGAGTTGGATGTCGACGGTGGGCGACTCCTGCTCCAGCAGGATGGCAGGCGAATTGGGCTGCTCCAGCGAGGCTTCCTTGAGGTAAACGCGTTGAATCTGGAAAACGGGAGTTGGTTGATCGGTCATGGGAGGTCCTGGGTGGGTGAGTGGCAACGCCGGCTTGAGCTCGCGCCCTGCTGCGCCGCTGTAGACAAAATCTAGGTTAAAAAATAGCCTGCGACCGGATGAGTTGAGCGGGCCAACGAAAGGGAACGGCGGTCATTATCTCAGGTGAAATCGACCCGGCGTCGCAAGCCGTGTCAGGCGGCATTGAGCAAGGGCAGCAAGCCACCCTGCGCGTCCAACGCCATCAGATCATCGCAACCCCCGACATGGGTCTGCCCGATGAATATCTGGGGTACGGTGCGCCGCCCCGTGCTTTCCATCATGTGGGCGCGCGCCTGGGCGTCGTTGTCAATGCGGATTTCTTCAATTTGCGTCACGCCTTTGGCTTTGAGAATCTGCTTGGCCCGCGTGCAATAAGGGCAGACGGCGGTGGTGTACATCTTGACGGTTTGCATGGCACTCATTCCCTGGAATTCAGTTTGACGATCTTGCACATCAGGATTTTTCAAGCGGCAGACTGGCGGTGCGCCAGCCACCGAGACCGCCCGCCAGAGACTGCGCCTGCGCATAGCCCAGCTTGTGGGCAATCGTCACCGCGCGCTTGGAACGCGCACCCGACTGGCACACCAGAATCAGCGGCAGCGCCTTATTCTTCACCGCAGCAGGCAATTTTTCTTCCAACTGTCCCAGGGGAATATTCTTGGCGCCCACGATATGACCGGCGGCAAACTCGGTGCTCTCACAGATGTCAATCACGACGGCTTTTTCCCGGTTGATCAGCTGCACGGCACCGGCGGCCGTCAAAGAGCCGCCGCTGGCGCCCTTGAGCACCGGCCAGAACAGCATCGCGCCCGACGCCAGCGCGACGGACATAATCATCCAGTTGTCGAAAATAAATTTCACGTTATTCCTTGCAAAGAGCCGTTGATAAAGCCGCCATTTTAGAATGACGGTGCGCGCAAGGCATTTGGCCTTCGTTTTGCCCTTTGCCTGAACCCACAAAACACCATGTACAAACTCGTTCTCATCCGCCACGGCGAATCCACCTGGAATCTTGACAACCGATTTACGGGCTGGACCGATGTTGACTTGACCCCCCTGGGCATCGAACAAGCCAAAAACGCCGGGCGCCTGCTCAAGGCCGAAGGCTATGAGTTTGACATTGCCTACACCAGCGTCCTCAAGCGCTCGACCCGCACCCTGTGGCATGTGCTCGACGAGATGGACCGCACCTGGATCCCGGTGGTCAACAGCTGGCGACTCAACGAGCGCCATTACGGCGCGTTGCAGGGGCTCAACAAGGCCGAAACCGCCAAACAATATGGCGACGCCCAGGTACTGGCCTGGCGGCGCAGCTACGACACTGCGCCACCTGCGCTTGAACCCACCGATCCGCGCAGTGAGCTGGCTGATCCGCGTTACGCCCGACTGACGACGGACCAAGTGCCCCTGACGGAATGTCTGAAAGACACGGTAGCGCGGGTCATGCCGTTTTGGCACGAGGCGCTGGCGCCCGCCATCAAGGCCGGCAAACGCGTGGTGGTGGCGGCGCACGGCAACTCGATCAGGGCGCTGGTGAAGTACCTGGACAACATCTCCGACGACGACATCGTGGGTTTGAACATCCCGAACGGCATTCCACTGGTGTATGAACTCGACGAGAACCTCAAACCCATTCGCCACTACTACCTGGGCGACGCCGAGGCGGCGGCCAAAGCCGCTGCCGCCGTGGCCTCGCAGGGTAAAGCTTGAGTAAACCGGGAACCTCACCCTGTGAGATTCGTCAAAGCGTGTACATTGCACGCGGTTAAAACATGTTGGTGAGACCGCCGCGATCCAAAGCGGCGTAAGCTCTGTCCCAATTATTCAGAGGTATCCATGGGTCAAAAATTGAAAATCACAGGCTGGATTTCCATCGGTGTCATGGCGGGCGCTTTGACCACCGTGTCCCTGCAAACGGTGGCACGTGGCACGCTCACGCCGTTGCCGCTGGAGGAGTTGCAGCAATTGGCTGCGGTGTTTGGCATGATCAAGAGCAACTACGTGGAACCGGTCGATGACAAAAAGCTCATCACCGATGCCATCGCCGGCATGGTGGCGGGCTTGGACCCGCATTCGGTCTACCTGGACAAGAAGGCGCTGAAAGACTTCAACGAGGGCACCACGGGCAAGTTTGTCGGTGTCGGCATCGAAATCTCGCAGGAAGATGGTGTGATCAAGGTGGTGTCACCGATTGAAGGCTCACCGGCGTTTCGGGCGGGCATCAAGCCCAATGACCTGATCATCAAGATCAACGACACCCTGGTCAAGGGGTTGTCGCTGAATGAAGGCGTCAAGCGCATGCGTGGCGAACCCAACACCAAAGTGATCCTGACCATTCTGCGCAAGTCCGAAAGCCGGACTTTCCCGGTTTCGATCACGCGTGAAGAAATCCGCACCCAGTCGGTGCGCAGCAAGGTGATCGAACCCGGTTACGCCTGGATTCGCCTGAGCCAGTTCCAGGAGCGCACGGTGGACGACTTCGCACGCAAGATGGAAGAAATCTACAAGCAGGAGCCCCACCTCAAGGGCCTGGTACTGGACCTGCGCAATGATCCGGGCGGCTACCTGGACGCCGCCGTGGCGATTTCGGCCGCTTTCTTGCCTGAAAACGTGACGGTGGTGTCGGCCAATGGCCAATTGGCCGATAGCAAATTCACCTACAAGGCTGCGCCTGAGTATTACCGGCGCCGCGGCGGTGCCGATCCGCTCAAGCACCTGTTCGACGTGACCAAAGGCGCACTGAAAAGCGTACCCTTGGTGGTGCTGGTCAATGAAGGCTCGGCCTCTGCCAGTGAAATCGTCGCTGGGGCGCTGCAAGATCACAAGCGCGCCAAGCTGTTGGGCAACCAGACCTTCGGCAAGGGTTCGGTGCAAACCGCCGTTTGCCTGGACGCCGGTTTTCGCATGGACAACTGCCCGTCGGCTGCCCTGAAGCTCACCACCAGCCGCTACTACACGCCCAGTGGCAAGTCGATTCAAGCCAAAGGGATCGTGCCTGACGTCATGCTCGATGAAACCGAGGAGGGCAATCTGTTTGCAGCGTTGCGCACGCGCGAAGCCGATCTGGAAAAGCACCTGAGCAACGGCCAGGGCGACGAACAAAAGAATGCGGCTACCGAAAAGACGCGCGAAGAAGCGGTTAAGAAGTTGGAGGAGGAACTCAAAAAGCCGCTGGCCGAGCGCCGGCTGCCGGAGTACGGCACCGACAAGGACTTCCAACTGCTCCAGGCCATCCACCAGCTCAAGGGTCAGCCAGTGCTGGTCAGCAAGACCATGGTCGAGCGCCCGGAAGAGAAGAAAGAAGAGTGAAAACCGGCGCATGACGGACGAGCAACTGCTGCGCTACTCGCGTCATATCCTGCTTAACGAAATCGGGATTGAAGGTCAGGCGCGGGTTTCAGGCAGTCGCGCACTGATGGTGGGCGCGGGTGGTTTGGGTTCCCCCGTGGCGCTGTACTTGGGCTCGGCCGGCGTCGGCCACATCACCGTGGTCGATCACGATACGGTGGATGTGACCAACCTGCAGCGGCAGATTGCCCACACGCTGGCGCGCGTCGGACAGCCCAAGGTGCTGTCCATGGAAGCCGCCATTGCCGCCATCAACCCCGACGTGCAGGTGACCCCGCTGATGCAGCATGCCGATGCCCCCTTGCTCGACACGCTGGTGGCGCAGGCCGATGTAGTGCTGGACTGTTGTGACAACTTCGCCACGCGCCATACCATCAATGCCGCGTGCGTGCAGCATCGCAAGCCCTTGGTGTCGGGCGCAGCCATCCGCTTTGATGGTCAGATCTGTGTCTATGACCCGCGTGACGCCAGCTCCCCGTGTTACGCCTGCGTCTTCCCCCCGGACAACAGCTTCGAAGAGACGCGCTGCGCCACCATGGGCGTCTTCGCCCCCTTGGTGGGCATTGTCGGATCGATCCAGGCGGCTGAAGCGCTCAAACTGCTCAGCGGTGCCGGGCGGCCCCTCACCGGGCGCCTGCTGATGCTCGACGGCCGTTCCATGGAGTTCACCGAGGTGCGTGTTGCACGTCAGGTCGGCTGCCCGGTCTGTGGGCAGTCACGCTGACAACGCTGATTCAGCGCGACGCCGCATGACACGGGCCGTGGCGCTGGCGGAAAGCGCGCGGCAATTCGACCTGGGCCGCGGCGAACAGGCCCAGGCCCGCTGCGCGCGCCGCAGCCTCCTCGGCCGCATAAGGTCCCAGGTCGCGCCGCCAGCGGTACGACCAAGCCTGGCCCGCACGCACCAACTCTGCGCCCAGATCGCTGCCGTCGACACGGATTTGCGCCAGGCCGCGCCCATAGTCATCATGGCTTCTGACCGTGACCTCGACCTGCTGGTGCAGCACCCAGCGCTTGAGCAGCTCGCGCGCTGCCTCGCCACCCGCCTGGCAAATCTCGGGCGCGTCGATACCCTCAATGCGCAGCTTGCGCGGCGCCCCCCCGGCGTCCGGGCGCACCCAGAGCGTGTCACCATCGGTGACAAAGGCCACTTTGCCGGCAAAGACCTCCGTCGCATCGGCCCAGTGGCTTGCGAGCAGGATCGCAGCCAACAGAAAAATGAAAGTCCTGCTGATCTTGTGGCGTGAGAGTGCTCGCTTCATCTGGTCGATTGTCGCAACAACGGCCTTAGGGAAGGCGTTGCGCTCAAAGCTTCAGCGAAACGCTCCGATTGCAGGGAAAAAGAACCTGACTTCTCATCAAATTTCAAAATCGTTCCTGTTAGACTGGTTTGGTGTCGTAACCAATTCTTGCTGTGACCTCTCAAACTGTATCCGCCATGATCGATCTGCATGATTTGCGTCTGGATGATGCACGCGCCTTGCTGGCGCACGATGCACCTGGCAGTTTGCAAGAACCCGATGAATCGCGCATCGAGTACCTGCAAAGGATCATTGACCAACTTTGTGAACTCTCCCTGAAAGACCCGCTGACGGGCTTGGCCAATCGACGCCATTTCCGCAACGTATTGGCCCGCGAAATTGACGCCGTGGCCCGTTCGGGTGAGTCGGCCTTGCTGTTGATGATGGACATTGACCATTTCAAGAAGGTCAACGACACCTACGGTCATCTGGCTGGCGACCGGGTGCTGCAGGCTGTGGCCAAAGCGCTGGCGGCCTGCGTCCGACCAATGGACACCGTGGCGCGCTATGGCGGCGAGGAGTTTGCAGCGATTCTGCCCAACTGCCCGCCTTCGTTTGGGAAGATCGTGGCCGAACGAATCCGCGCCACCGTCGGCGCCCTCAACGTGTTGGTGGCGCCACTGCTGAGCTTGCAGATCACCATCAGCATCGGCGGCGCCTACGCGCCCGAATGGGTTCGGTCCACCACATCCCTCTGGACTGACCGGGCCGATATCCAGCTCTACCGGGCCAAGTCCGAAGGACGCAACCGCGTTCATATCGACCAGCAGCAGGAAATTGCCGTGAGCGCAGAAGAAAAGAAAATGTTGTTTGGTCACCTCGCCGTGGGAGATCCAGCCTGGCTGGAGAGTGTTTCGGGCGACTCATCGCTCAGTGCAACTGGCAGCGCCATGAATGGGATAAATTGATGATGAGCGACGTGCTGAATCCGCCACTGAACAATGTGCTGGCCCCGCCCACGGTACCCCTGAAGCCCTTGGGCAGGGTTTTGGCCGTCACCAGCGGCAAGGGCGGTGTTGGCAAAACCTTTGTCTCTGCCAATCTGGCCGCCGCGCTGGCCAAGCGCGGTCACCGGGTGCTGGTACTCGATGCCGATTTGGGGCTGGCCAATCTGGATGTGGTGCTTAACCTCTACCCCAAGGTCACCCTGCACGACGTATTTACCGGCAAGGCGACGCTTGAAGAAGCCATCGTGCGGGCACCTGGGGGGTTCTCGGTCTTGCTGGCAGGCTCGGGCATGGTGGAATATTCTCGCCTGACACCCGAAGTGCGCGACGACTTCTTGCGCATCATGGGCGGGCTGATCCCGCATTACGACATTGTGCTGCTCGATACCGGCGCCGGCATTTCCGATGTGGTTTTGTTTGCCGTCTCGCTTGCCTCCGAAGTCGTGGTGGTTGCCACACCCGAGCCCACCTCGCTGACTGATGCCTATGCCACCATCAAGGTGCTGGTGGGTCAGCAAAAGCGGCAAACCATTCGCATGGTGATCAACCAGACGGCACGCCTGGGCGATGGCCGCGCGATTACCACCCAACTGCAGCAGGTGCTGGACCGCTTTGTGGTCACCGATCCGGGACGCCCGATTCGATTGATCCACCTCGGCGACATCCCGTCGGACCCCTCGGTCCGACAGGCCGTGATGCGCCGTCAGTTGTTGATGCAATCAATGCCGGGGTGCGCGGCCGCGATGGCCATTTCCCAGTTGGCAGCCAAAGTCGAAGACACCATCATCAAGCAAAACGCGGCATAACAGCGCTGACCTCAGGCGGTGACGATCCAACCCTCGAGCCGGTCCACCTCAGGCGGCAAGCCGTAGTGGGCGTCGCCCTGGGTATGCCGGGCCCGTGCCCAAGCGGCCTGAATCAGGCACAGCACCGCGTCCAGCGCGTCACCGCGGGCATCATCGACAAGCGCGTCACGCTGCGCATGCGTCAGTTTGAGCCTTAAAGCGAGCCGGGTCTGCCCATGCTCCAGCGCCGTGATCAGGTCTTTGCGGGCAATCAGTCGCGCTGGCGTTTGTCGTGCCGGGTCGTCGCTCTTGTAGCTGCGCCGGCCCAAGACCTCGCGCGCCAACAAGCCCGGGTACGCTTCCAGCGCCACGCGGCGCGCCTGGCCACTCGCGTCGACCGCGTTGGGGTCACCCGCGTGCAAGCCCGGCAGGTGGGCCCCGGCAGCCACCAGCAGCGGGACCCCGGCATGCAGCATGTAGGCCACGGGCGGGTTGACCCACTTCATGGACGGGCTGGAACCGGCCAGGCGGTCAGTCGCCCGGTGCGCAAACTTGGCCCCAACCGGGCGGGTTGCGCAGAACGCGGCAAATGTGACGCGAACCTGCTCCCGGCTCAAGCTGGCGTAATGGTGTATGCAGTCCTCCCACTGCGTTGGCCAGCGCAGGGTTTCGACCAGTTCACGCGGCAATCCGAAGGGCAGGTCAAAGGCACCCAGCCAGCACAACGGCTGCGCTAACCAGTGGGCAAAGGCCTCCAGCGAGTCCAGTCGTTCCAGCTTTAACAACTGGACACGACCATTTTCCATGGCTCCAAAGGCCAAAACAATGGGCTTCTTGCGGGATGGGCGACTTGAAAAGTCGCACCCCACCAGTGCCGTCCCCGTCACAGCAGCATCAGCCCATGCGCTTGAACCGGCCTGGGACCCGGCCCAGGACTCACGCCCGCCCGATGACGCAGGCCGTGGCCATCAATTCTTCGAGCAGGGCCAACGACACCATGCCCGACACCAAATAAGGGTTCAGCTCCGGCTTCTCAGCGTACTTGAGCAAAATGGACGCATTGATCTTGGACATGTTGACCTGGCCCATGGTCCATCCGCCAAAGCGGCGCTCGGTGATCTCTTCATAATGCAGCAGCATCACGTCCTTGTGGCGGACATCTCTCTGGATATGGCCATAGAGTTCGCTCACCGCCATGCGCCCGCCTTCAATGGCCTGCAAAAAAATGCCGCCGCCGTAGCAAAGAATACCGGTGATGCCGCACTCGGGGTTGTGCTGGCGCGACTGCATCAGGATGGCCTCGATGGCCTCCAGACTGGTATCGGTCGCGCGACTGGCATAAAGCAAACGAACCAACATGATCAGCCTTCTTTCTTCGGGATAAGTGACAGAAATTCACGGCGTAAATTGGGGTCTTTGAGAAAGGCGCCGCGCATGACCGAGTTGATCATCTTGCTGTCAAGGTCCTTGACACCGCGCCAGCCCATGCAGAAGTGACTCGCCTCCATCACGATCGCGAGGCCATCGGGCTGGGTTTTTTGCTGGATCAGGTCTGCCAATTGAACCACCGCTTCCTCCTGAATCTGCGGTCGGCCCATGACCCACTCGGCCAGGCGCGCGTACTTGGACAAGCCAATCACATTGGTATGTTCGTTGGGCAATACACCAATCCAGATCTGGCCAATGATCGGGCACAAGTGGTGGCTGCAGGCACTGCGCACCGTGATCGGGCCCACGATCATCAACTCATTGAGGTGCTCGGCGTTGGGAAACTCGGTGATCGTGGGCGCGCTGACGTAGCGGCCGTTGAACACTTCCTTGAGGTACATCTTGGCGACCCGGCGTGCCGTGTTGTCAGTGTTGTGATCGTTGTCGGTGTCAATCACCATGCTGCTCAGCACGCCTTTCATTTTCTCTTCGACCTCATCGAGCAACTGATCCAACTCACCGGCCTCGATGAAGTCAGCAATGTTGTCGTTGGCATGGAAACGTTTTCGCGCCGCCAGCAGGCGCTCCCGAATTTTGACGGAAACGGGTGTCCCCTCATCGGCATCGCTTATGTTCATGGTGCTTTCACTTTTTATTGACATGGAAGAATGGTAGCAGCGTTTTGTTTGTAGTGTTTTTTGGCGTTAGCCCTCGTCCATTAACAATAGTAAGCTATTTATTTAATAGCGTTTGCCTGTCAGGAACAGCAAGATGCGCATCACACCCAAGGCCACGCGATCGAGAAAGCGCTGGCGCCACGGACGCCTGGCATATTGCGCGGGGTCCACGCGCACACCATCTTGCACCATGGCCTGCTCAAGCCGCGCGCGCAAATCCTGCGCGAAGGCTGCGTCGTCCACGACCACATTGGCCTCACGTGCCAGCAACAGACTCAACGGGTCCAGGTTGGATGAACCCACCGTCGCCCAATGGCCATCAATCACCGCCACCTTGGCATGCAGGAAACTGAC
>JBBQQX010000104.1:0-10978 GCA_038215405.1 Burkholderiales bacterium | reverse complement strand
TTCTTGTCGGCGTATTCGATCTCGAACTCGGCCAGGCTGGAGCCGCAGTCAAAGCACCAGTACACCGGCTTCAAACCCCGGTAGACAAAACCGCGCTCAATCACACGCTTGAAAGCGCGGATTTCATCGGCCTCGTTTTTGAAGTCCATGGTGCGGTAGGGGTGGTCCCAGTCGCCCAAGACGCCCAGGCGCTTGAAGTCTTCTCGCTGCAGGTCGATTTGTTCGGTGGCATAGGCGCGGCTCTTGGCCTGCATGTCATCGCGCGCGAGCTTGCGGCCAAACTTCTTCTCGATCGCGTTCTCGATCGGCAGGCCGTGGCAGTCCCAGCCCGGGATGTAGGCCGCGTCCATGCCCTGCAACTGGCGCGCCTTGACGATCATGTCTTTCAGAATCTTGTTGACCGCGTGGCCCATGTGGATCTGGCCATTGGCGTAGGGCGGGCCGTCGTGCAGCACAAATTTGGGCGCGCCGCAGCGGGCCGCGCGCAGCTTCTGGTAGATGCCTTGGTCTTCCCATTGCTTGACCCAGACCGGCTCGCGCTTGGGCAGGTCGCCGCGCATCGGGAACGGGGTGTCGGGCAGGTTCAGGGTGCTGCGGTAGTCGGGCTTGGGGGTGTTGGTGGTCATGGTCGCGCTATTGTTTAAAGTACGCTCGCGCATCAAGGCAATCCTGTCGGATGCCGGCGGTCAGGGCGTCCAGAGAGTCGTACTTCAGCTCGTCGTGCAGTTTATGGAGAAGTTCTACTCGGATAATTTTACCGTAGGCCCCCTCGGGGCCAAGGGCGTCGGGCCAGTCCAGGCAATGGGTTTCCAACAGCACGCGACCGCCGTTCACATCGCGCGGGTCCAGTGAGGGGCGAATGCCCATGTTGGCCACGCCCGCCAGCGGCGCCGGGCTCAGGCCATGCACGAGCACCACAAAAATGCCGCTGGCAGCGGGCTTCCAGTGGGCAAAGCGCAGGTTCAGGGTTCTGAAGCCCAAGTCCCGCCCGAGCTTGCGGCCATGCACCACATGGCCCGAAATGCGATAGGGGCGGCCCAGCAGGCGCGCCACATCCTGCAAGCGGCCCTGGCCCAGCGCGTCGCGCACGGCCGAACTCGACACCCGCAGGCCATGCACCTCGTAGCTGTTCATGCGTGCCACGTCGAAGCCTTGGGCCATGCCGGCGGCATCAAGCAGGGCGTAGTCGCCCGCGCGCTTGGCGCCAAAGCGAAAGTCATCGCCCACCAGAACATATTTGGCGCCCAGCCCCTTGACCAGAACGTCGTCGATGAAGGCCTGCGGCGACAGCCCGGCCAGGCGGGCATCAAAGGGCAGGATCACGGTCTGGTCAACCCCGCTCAAGGCCAGGTCGGCCAGCTTGTCGCGCAGCGTGCCAATGCGCGCTGGCGCCAATTCAGGCTTATGGCTGGCGGCGGCAAAGTAGTCGCGCGGATGGGGCTCGAATGTCATGGCGCAACTGGGCACACTGCGTTGCTGGGCCTCGCCTTTGAGCAGCGCCAGCATGGCCTGGTGACCCCGGTGCACGCCGTCAAAATTGCCGATCGTCAGGGCACAGGCTTTGGCCACGTCGGGATGGTGAAGACCGCGGAAAACCTTCATTGGGATGTTATATTTTTGATAGCAGCCTGCGCACATTGCTCAAGCGTTGGCAGTCAATTGGACACATAAAGAGGGTATATTGTGACTTAGCGGCTCAGCCGGGATTTTTTGAGCTGCCAGCGACAGTTGCATTTCGTGTCAATGGATTTTTCCAGGAGGCGTGTTTTGAAAGTCTTGAAGCTGTCAGCCCAGGGGCTGCCCCAATCGTGGATTTCGCTGGAGCAGGCTGTGATTCATTACGCCGCCGCCGAGGTGCGCTGGGAAATGGGCGCGCAAGTGGCTGTGTTCCATGGGGGCCACAACGCTTTGAGCGGTGCGCAGTCCATCATCACGGTCAACAGTATCATTGGCACCAAGGGCGTGCCCAGCATCAATCCATTCCACCTCAAGCCCGGCTTGACCAACGCCAAGTTATTCGCGCGGGATCGCCAGCTTTGCGCCTATTGTGGTGAACAGTTTGATGAAGAAACGCTGACGCGCGAGCACATCATCCCGTTCGCGCAAAACGGCATTGACACGTGGATGAATGTGGTCACCGCGTGCCGGCCCTGCAACCACCGCAAGAGCCACCGCACCCCTGAGCAGGCGGGTATGCCCCTGCTGTACGCGCCCTATGTGCCCAGCCTGTGGGAGGATTTCATCCTGCGCAATCGTCGCATTCTGGTAGATCAGATGGAGTTCTTGATGGCGCATGTGCCCAAGTCGTCACGGCTGCTGGTCTGACGCCTTGGCCGGTCTTCGGTTGTGTACCTTGGGCTTCGCATTTTGTCGATCAGGCTTCAGCCTGACAGGGAGGAATACATGAGCTTTGAACGGGTCAATTGGCGTGTGGCGCCTTGGAGCCTGATTCTGGGCGGCACGTGCTTGACTGGTGCGGCAGCGGCAACGCTTGACCCGCCTGCGGTGCCTAAGTCGGCGGCACCTGCCAGCGCGCAGCCTCTGCTCATGCACGCCAAATGGTGGCAAGCCGGGCAGGCACCCAGCGCTTTTCTGGTCAGTGAAAAGCTGGACGGTGTGCGGGCCTATTGGGACGGCCAAACCCTGCGTTTTCGCAGCGGGCGTTTGATTGCAGCACCTGATTGGTTCACGGCCAGCCTGCCCAAAACCGCGCTAGACGGTGAACTTTGGCTGGGGCGCGGCCGCTTCGATGAGATTTCCGGCATCGTGCGCCATCGCGTTCCAGTGGATGCGGATTGGCGTGCAGTGCGGTACATGATCTTTGACTTACCCGGTAGCGTCGACACTTTTGCCACCCGTTCCGAGCACATAAAGCAGGTGTTGCTGCAGGCGCCCCGGCCCTGGTTGCAGGTAGTGGCCCAGCAACGCGTGCCCGATGCCGCTGCGCTGCAGAACTTGCTTGCGCAGACGGTCAATGGTGGGGGCGAAGGCTTGGTCATGCACCGCGCCAATGCCCTGTGGTCGCCTGGGCGCAGCGACGCGTTGCTGAAACTCAAGCCCATGCCTGACGAGGACGCGCGCGTGGTAGCTCACCTGCCCGGCAAAGGTCGCCATCAAGGGCGCATGGGGGCTCTGTTGCTGGAGACTCTCAAGGGACAGCGTTTTGCCCTGGGGACCGGTTTCACCGACGACCAGCGCACTGACCCGCCCCCGGTGGGCGCCTTCGTGACTTACCGCTACCGTGACCGCACGCCCCGGGGATTGCCCAAGTTCGCCTCGTTTTTGAGGCTGCGGTCGGTGGAGTAGGCCGTTTGGCATCACGCAGAACCCCGGCGGGCGAGCGGCCCGTTCTGTGCTCTTACAATTCGACTCTCACCGGGGGTGTCCGTCGCAAGAAGGGCTGAGAAATACCCCACTCACCTGATCTGGGTCATGCCAGCGTAGGGAGCGTGGAGCCTATAGGTCTGGTGGCCATCATCTGCCGGCCCTGCCCTTGGCCCAGCGTTGTTGTGCTGGCGCACTGAAAGGCTTTGCCATGAACCGTCGTCTATTTACTTTCGCTGCCGCTGCGCTGGCGGCTTTGTCCGTGTCAGCTCAAGTCCTGGCGGGCAATGAACTGCGCGTGATGGTGCACAGCTCTTTTTCACTGCCCAAGCCCTTGCTGGCGCAGTTTGAGACACAAAACGGCATCAAGCTGGCCATGATCAAGGGTGGCGATGCCGGTGAAATGCTCAACAAGCTGATCCTGACCCGGGCCCAGCCGATCGCCGACGTGGTGTTTGGCATTGACAACACGCTGGTGGGCAAGGCGTTGGCTTCCGGCGTGCTGGAGCCGGTGCTGCCCCAGGTGCAAGACGCACCTGATGCCAATCTGGGTGCTGCGCTGGCAGCCGTGGACTATGGCTTTGTGACCTTGAATTACGACAAAGCGGCCGTGGCCAAAAGCGGCGTGGCTTTGCCGAAAACCTTGCAGGATTTGACGCTGCCCGCTTACAAGGGCTGGTTGGTCATACCCAACCCCGCCACCAGTAGCACTGGCTACGCCTTCATGTTGGCCACCATCTCCGCCATGGGCGAAGAGCCCGCTTTTGCCTGGTGGGCGCAAATGCGCGGCAATGGTCTCAAGGTTGTCAAAGGCTGGAGCGAGGCTTATTACACTGACTTTGCCCGCAACAAGGGGGCCTATCCCCTGGTGGTGAGCTACGCGACCAGTCCGGCGGCCGAGGTGTTCTACAGCAAAGAAAAGATTTCCGAGTCACCCACTGCCAGTCTGAACCTCAAAGGCGGTGTCTTTCGCCAGGTGGAAGGGGTGGGCCTGGTCAAGGGCGGTGGCCAACGCGCCGCCGGGCAGAAGTTTGTGGACTTTATGCGCTCTGCGCCAGTGCAAGAAGCCCTGCAGACGGCCATGTGGATGTACCCGGTGCAGGCCAAAACCCCGCTGGCCGAGGTGATGCGCCATGGCGCCGAGCCGCTTGAGTTTGAGGCCCCATCCATGCAAATGGTGGCTGATCAGGGTGCGCAATGGGTCGCACGCTGGACCAAAGTAGTGCTCAAGTAGCGCAAACATTGATGCCGTCTGTCCACTTGCCTGACTGGCTGCGCCGCAGTGTCTGGCTCGGGCTCTTGCCCGCAGCGGCCTTGCTGTTGCTGCTGATCGCGCCGCTGGGCCGCTTGGTGCTGGCCGGCTGGGCCGGTGACGTCAACTTGCCCGGCGCCGTATCAAGCACGACCTGGTCACTCTGGTCGCCCTGGCAAGACGATTACCTGCGCTGGCGCGTGCTTTGGTCTCTGGCGCAGGCGGGCCTCACCTGTGCGCTTGCGTTTGTGCTGGGGCTGCCGCTCGCGTGGGTGCTGGCGCGTTTCGAGTTTGCGGGGCGCACGCTGGTGTTGCGCCTGTTGATGTTGCCTTTTGTGGTGCCCACCTTGGTGGCGGCTTTGGGTGTGCTGGCACTGTGGGGGCCGCATGGCGTTCTAAGTGGCTGGTTTGGGGTCAACCTGCAAGACACGCCCTGGTTGCTGCTGTACGGCAATCTGTTTTTCAATCTGTGTCTGGTCGTGCGCGCCGGCGTCGATGCGCTTGGCCAGGTCAATGCACGTCAGGTTGCCGCGGCGCGTTCGCTAGGGTCCACGCCGTGGCGGGCCTTCTGGCGGGTCGAGTGGCCGTCCATCGCGCCGTGGCTGATGTCGAGCCTGTGCCTGGTGTTCTTGTATTGCTTTGCCGGTTTTGGCCTGGCCTTGGTGCTGGGCGGCCAGCGCTATGCCACCGTCGAAGTCGAGATTTACACCCTGGTCGCGCATGAGCTGCAGTTGGGCCAAGCCAGCGTGCTGGCGCTGTGGATGCTGCTGCTGACGGGTGCCGTGGCGCTGGTCTATGCCGTGCTTGAGCGGCGCTTGGCCGCACCCCAGCGCGTCGAACCGGTGGGGCGGCGCAGGCCGCACGGGGTGGCGCAATGGCTCGCTGTGATGGCGGTACTCGGTGTCCTGTTTGTGATTTGTGCGCTACCGATTCTGGCCATTGTCTGGCGCGCGCTGGATGCCGGATGGGCCACTTGGGCGACCGTGCTGGATGCAGAGGTGCGGGCAGCTCTTTGGAATACCTTGTGCTTTTCTTCATTGGCCTTGGCTATGGCGACGCTGTTGGGCGTGCTGCACGCGCTGGCTGCAGAGCACTCGGTGCTCTGGCGTGCTGCGGCGTTTTTGCCCTTTGTGGTGTCGCCTGTCACGGTGGCTTTTGGTCTGTTGCTGTTGTACCCCACCTGGACGGCCAGCTTGCCCTTGTTGCTCGCGGCCTATGCGGTGCTGGCCTATCCCTTTGTTGCCAAGTCCTTGTCAGCGGGTTTGGACAGTCTGCCCCCGCATGTCTTGCATGCTGCCCGCACGCTGGGTGCCAGCCCGCCGCGCACCTTTTGGCGCGTCACCTTGCCGTTGTTGCGTCCCGCCTTGCGCCGGGGTATGGCCTTTGCGGCCGCCACAGCCTTGGGCGAATTTGCGGTCACGCTGTTTTTGTCACGCCCCGAATGGGCCACGCTCACAACCTTGATTTACCAGCGTCTGGGTCATCCAGGGGCGAGTAGTTTGGATCAGGCTTTTGTGCTGGCCTGCCTATTGATGCTGCTGGCGCTGCTGGCTTTTTTACTGATTGAATGGCCGGTGGCCGATCATCATGAACGCAGGCGGTTGCCGACAAGTGCCGTGGGTGTGGGGGCGTTTCTGCATGCTTGAGCTGCGCCACATCAGCCAGAGCTATGGCGATCGCGTCTTGCTCCAGGACATCAACCTGCAGGTTGCTGCGGGTGAAATTATGGCCTTGCTGGGGCCGTCGGGCAGCGGCAAAAGCACGCTGCTAAGCATCGTGGCGGGCTTGCAGCCGCCACTCAAGGGCAGCGTCTGGTTTGACGGTCAGGACATCACCCGGCTGGCGCCCGAGCGGCGCCACTTTGCGCTGATGTTCCAGGACTTTGCGTTGTTTCCGCACCTGAACGTGCTCGATAACGTCGCTTTTGGCTTGGTGGAGCAGCGGCTGGCCAAATCGCAGGCGCGTGCGCGCGCGGCGCAAATGCTGGAGCGCTTTGGTCTGTTTGATCATGCCCGGCACAAGGTGTGGACGCTCTCGGGCGGTGAGCAGCAGCGCGTCGCGCTGGCGCGGGCCCTGATCACCCAACCCCGTGCGCTGCTGCTGGACGAGCCGTTTTCGGCTCTGGATGCCGAACTGCGCCAAGGCTTGCGCGAGGAGTTTTGCCAGCATATTGCGGATGCCGGCATGGCGACGCTGCTGGTGACGCACGACGAAGCCGAGGCCCGCGCCATGGCCGGGCGCGGCGTGCGACTGGTGGAGGGGCAATTGCGGGTCGCGTGGTAGCCATTTGAGACAAGCCAGGACGCAAAAAATTTACAATCTTGTCATGCTAGACATCACCACCCTCCGAAAAGACCTCGACTCGGTTATTGCCCGCCTCGAGACCCGTAAATCACCGCAAGCCTTTCTCAATGTGGACGCCTTCAAGACGCTGGAAGCAGAGCGCAAGAAGATTCAGATGCGCACGGAGGAACTGCAGGGCAAGCGCAATTCTTTGAGCAAGCAGATTGGTCAGCTCAAGGCCAAGGGCCCCGCCGGTCAAGCTGAGTCAGATTTGGTCATGCTTGATGTAGCCGGGCTGAAGACTGAGCTGGAGGCCTCTGCGAACCGGCTAGAGCAAATTCAGCTGGAGCTGCAGACGCTGCTGCTGGGCGTGCCCAACTTGCCGCACGAGAGCGTGCCGTTGGGCGCGGATGAGCATGGCAACGTGGTCGTGCGCAGCTGGAATCCTGACGGCAAGAGTCCCAAAGCATTTGATTTCCAGGTGAAAGACCACGTTGATATTGGCACGCCGCTGGGGCTGGACTTCGAGCTGGGCGTCAAACTCACCGGCGCGCGCTTCACGGTTATGAAAGGCCCGATTGCCCGCCTGCACCGGGCGCTGGCGCAGTTCATGCTGGACGTGCAAACCCAGGAACACGGTTATACCGAGTGTTACACGCCCTACATCGTCAACGCGCAAAGCATGCGCGGCACCGGCCAGTTACCCAAGTTTGAAGGTGACCTGTTTGCCGCTAAAAAAGGCGGGCAAGAGGGCGAAGCTGCACCCGACAACACGGCGCTGTACCTCATTCCCACCAGTGAAGTGCCTTTGACCAACTTTGTGCGCGACGTGGTTGTTCCTGAGTGCGATCTGCCGATCAAGCTCACCGCGCACACGCCGTGCTTTCGCTCAGAAGCTGGCAGCGCCGGGCGCGACACGCGGGGCCTGATCCGCCAGCATCAGTTCGACAAAGTCGAGATGGTGCAGATCGTGCACCCGGAGCAGAGCTACGAGACCTTGGAAACCATGGTTGGCCACGCCGAAGCTATTTTGCAAAAGCTCGATCTGCCTTACCGTGTGGTGAGTTTATGCACGGGCGATATGGGCTTTGGCGCCGCCAAAACCTACGACCTTGAAGTCTGGCTGCCAGCGCAAAATACGTACCGTGAAATCAGCTCGGTATCCAACTGCGAAGCCTTCCAGGCACGCCGTCTGCAAGCACGCTTCAAGAACGCCCAGGGCAAGAACGAACTGATGCACACCCTCAATGGTTCCGGCCTGGCGGTTGGTCGAACGCTGGTTGCCGTGCTGGAAAATTTTCAGAATGCCGATGGCTCGGTCAGGGTGCCGCTGGTGTTGCGGCCCTATATGGGCGGTCAAAAAGTGCTGGGTACCACTGCCGAGTCGGATATCGCGATGTAGCCTGCCATGTTCATTCGCCTGTTGCTGCTCTCCGTCGGTTTGATCTTGAGCATGCCCGGCCAGGCGGTGGAAACCTTGCGGGTACTGACCTGGCCCGGCTACGCTGACAGCGATCTGGTCAAGTTATTTGAGAAGCCATAGGGCGTTCGCGTTGAGGTCAGTTTCGTCAGTTCTGACGATGTGCTGCGGCAAAAGATCGGCGCGAACCAGGGCGGTGACTTTGATGTGTTCGCCGCCAACACGGCCGAGTTGCAGCATTACATTGACGAGCGACTGGTGCTACCGCTGCGACTCGCCAATATTCCCAATACGGCGAACCAATTGCCCCGGTTTCGCCAGATTGAGCGCATTCCCGGCATTACGCGCCTGGGTGAGGTCTACGCGGTTCCGTACACCTATTCGGAGATGGGACTGATTTTTGATCGCAAACAGTTCAAGCAGCCACCCACGTCGCTGGCCGTGATGTGGGATCCGCAATACCAGGGGCGGGTGCTGGCGTTCAACGCCAGCAGCCACAACTTTTCGATTGCCTCTCTGGTTCTGGGCGCAAAGCCATTTCGGATCGAGGACCAGGATTTCCAGAGCGTGGTCAATAAGCTCATTGCCTTGCGCCGCAATGTGCTCACCTTTTACACCTTGCCGGAAGAGTCAGTCGAGCTGTTTCGGCAGCACTCAATGGCACTTCTGTTTGCCAACTATGGCCGCCAGCAACTCAAGCTGATGCGCGACGCGAGCGCCGATGTCGGTTACGTGATTCCCCAAGAGGGTGCGCTGGCCTGGCTGGACTGCTGGGCCGTGAGGCGCGGAGCTAAAAACAGAAAATTGGCAGAGAGCTGGATCAACTTCATGCTGGACGCAAAAGTGAGTTCTGAGCTAACCCGGCGCCAGGGCCTGTCCAACACGATTGAGGCGGACGCCGAAACGGCAGGCGCCGGCAAGATTATCTGGCTCGAGCCGGTGGAAGATGAGGAGCGCCGCTCGACCCTGTTGGACCGTATTATTTCTGGCGATTTGCCAGGGCGGTTTTAGCCCATGCGTTACGGTATCGGCCTCAAGCTCGGGCTGCTGCTGACCAGCTTTAGTCTGGTTGCCATGGGGATCGTCGGCTATTACTCTTACGCCAGTGGCCGGGCTACCCTGCTGGCGGCGGCGCAACGCGATTTGCTGACGGCGACCCAGGTGCTGGGGCGCAACTTTCAGGCCAACATCGACACCGTCGCCAGAGACGCCGTGCTGCTGGCCGGCCTGCAGGCCAGCCGTGTGATCGTCGATGGCAAAGAGAGCGTGGCAGCGGGCGACGACAAAAGGCGTTTGCTTGATGTCTTCACTGCGATGATGGCAGTGCATCCTGAGTATTTTCAGGTTCGGCTGATTGGCGCCGCCCAACACGGCCTGGAGTTGGTTCGGTTGGACCGTGATGGCGAGAACTTGCTGCCGGTGCAGGCAGGCGATCTTCAGGAAAAATCCCATTACCCTTACGTCTTCAACACACTGCAACTGGGACGGGGGCAAGTCTATTTGTCCGACATCACCATCAACCACGAAGAAGGCGCGCACGCCGGTTTGCATAAGCCGACTGTGCGAGTGGCCTCACCCGTGCTGGGCGACAACGGAAAAATGCAGGGGCTTATTGTGATCAACCTGGATCTCAATGGCCTGTTTGCACGGCTGAAATCAGATCTGCCCAGCGCTTACCAGCTCTACCTGAGCAATCATTGGGGCGACTACCTGATTCACCCCAATCGTGCCGAGGCCTTTGGTTTTGATCAGGGGCGGAGAATTCTTATTCAGGACTTTTTTGATCCGGTTCGGACCTTGATCAATGGCAGGAGCGTCAGCGTGGTGACCCATGTTGAAGGGGTGCAACAGGCCGCAAGCGGACTCGTGGCTGCTTTTGTCCGTATGCCATTTGGCGGTTCAGTCGAAAAGCATTTTGTGATTCTGGGCCTGTCGCAGCCGTCGGCCAATATCGTGCGGGAAGCCAGTCGGATGGGTTGGAACACCGTGCAAATGATCCTAGTCCTGAGCGTGCTCGCTGCGTTGCTGGCCGCGCTGGTTTCGCGCGCCGTGACCGGTCCCTTGCGCAAGATGGTTGAGGCCATGAGCCTGTTTTCAAAGGACCAGGTAGTCAGTGAGTTGCCAGCGGCCCGCAAAGATGAGGTTGGGCTGCTGGCGAGCAGTCTGAACGACATGCAGAACGTCATTGTGGCGAACATGCGTGATTTGAACGAGAGTCGACGGACGCTGGAGCATCTGGCGCAACATGATTCCCTGACCGGTTTGCCCAACCGTGCCCTGTTTGATGACCGGCTAAGCCAGGCGCTTTCACAAGCGCAACGCAATCAGACGCGTTTGGCCCTGCTGTTCGTTGATCTGGACGAATTCAAGGTTGTCAATGACAGCTGTGGCCACCATGTGGGCGATCTGTTGCTGATTGCTGCGGCAAATCGAATGCAGGCCTGTGTTCGCAACGCCGACACGGTCGGCCGTCTCGGAGGTGATGAATTTGTCGTGCTCCTGACCCAGGTAGAAGAAGATCAGTATGCGGTGCTGGTGGCGGAAAAAATCTGCAAGGCCTTGGGTCAGTCTTTTGACCTGGAAGGCTGCCACCTGCTCATTGGGTCCAGCATCGGGGTTGCCATCTATCCAGACCATGGCAACGATGCGTTGACACTGTCGCGCAGGGCCGATGCCGCCATGTACCTGGCGAAGGAAAG
>JBBQQX010000103.1:0-11584 GCA_038215405.1 Burkholderiales bacterium | reverse complement strand
AGTGCAATAACTTTGATGTGGTCAACATGGGCGTGATGGTGCCGTGCCATGAGATTCTGGCGCGCGCCAAGATGGAGGGCGCCGACATCATCGGCCTGTCGGGCCTGATCACGCCCAGCCTGGAAGAGATGCAGTACGTGGCCGGCGAGATGCAAAAGGACGATTACTTTCGCATCAAGAAAATCCCGTTGCTCATTGGTGGCGCGACCACCAGCCGGGTGCACACCGCCGTCAAGGTGGCGCCGCACTACGAGGGCCCGGTGGTCTATGTGCCCGATGCCTCGCGCAGTGTCGGCGTGGTGCAAAACCTGCTGGGCGACGCGGCCAGCGCATTTGTGGCCGAGCTCAACACCGACTACGAACGGGTGCGCCAGCAGCACGCCAACAAGAAACAAATCCCGCTGTGGCCGCTGGCAAAGGCGCGCGCCAACAAGACGCCAGTCGATTTTTCGACCTACCAGCCGCCGGCACCGAAATTCATTGGCAGGCGCGTTTTCAAGAATTTTGACTTGGGCGAGATTGCCCGTTACATCGACTGGGGCCCGTTCTTCCAGACCTGGGATCTGGCCGGGCCCTATCCCGCGATCCTGGACGATGAGGTTGTCGGCGTCGAGGCCAAAAAAGTCTTTGCCGATGGCCAGGCGATGCTGAAGAAGATCATCGCGGGCCGATGGCTTAACGCCAATGGCGTGCTGGGCATTTACCCGGCCAACACGGTCAACGACGACGACATTGCGCTCTACACCGACGAGAGCAGAAGCCAGGTCGCGATGACCTGGTACGGCTTGCGCCAGCAAGCGGCAAAAGAAGAAATCGACGGCGTGATGCGCCCAAGCCGCTGCCTGGCGGACTTTGTGGCGTCCAAGGTTACTCCTGAAAATATAGCACCTCAGGCAATAGATACGAGGGCTACAGGCCGAAATGTCATAAATTTTGACCAGAAAGCAGAGGCCATGAATCCCGCACCAGTGAGCGTGCGGGACTACGTCGGCGTCTTTGCCGTGACGGCGGGCATCGGCATCGAGAAGAAAGAAGCACAGTTTTTGGCGGCGCATGACGATTACAGCGCCATCTTGCTCAAGTCGCTGGCGGACCGGCTGGCCGAAGCCTTTGCCGAGTGCCTGCACCAAAAAGTGCGCACTGATTTGTGGGGTTACGCGCCCGATGAAGCCCTGCCCACCCCCGACCTGATTGCGGAAAAGTACCAAGGCATCCGCCCGGCACCGGGCTACCCGGCCTGCCCGGACCACAGCGTGAAGAAAGACATGTTCGAGTTGTTGCAGTGTGGCGAGATCGGTATGGGTGTGACCGAGAGCCTGGCCATGACGCCGGCCGCGAGCGTCAGCGGCTTCTACATTGGCCACCCGCAAAGCACCTATTTCAGCGTCGGCAAGATTGGCGATGACCAACTCAAGGATTTGGCGGCACGCCGTGGCGTAGCCGAGCGGGATTTGCAGCGGCTGCTGGCGCCTAATTTGTAGCTTTCTGTAGGAGCGCAGTGGTTTATGCACGCCGCTGGGGCAGTTGAGAGCATCCACTGCGCCCGACTTGTCAGCGGATTTCTTGCAGACGGGCCGCTGATAACCTGCAAAAAATACAGGCAGCCTTTCAGTCTTGATCTTGCCCCAAGGTGCAGGCCACTGCGCGAGTGGTCAGCCAGCGCGTGGCTTCGGCCGCAGCAAGCGGCTTGCTGTACAAATAGCCTTGCCCGACATCACATTTGAGTTGCTGGAGCAACCTGGCCTCGCCGATCGTCTCTATGCCTTCTGCCACGGTTCCCATACCCAAGCTGCGAGCGACCAGGATCGTCGCCTCAATCAGCACGCGATGGTGCGCGCTCGATTCCGCCTGGCAGACGAAAGAACGGTCTATTTTGATGACATCGACTGGCAGCAGGCTCAGGCTGGACAAGGAGGAATAGCCAGTCCCAAAGTCGTCCAGCGACAGCGTCACGCCCAAAGCCTTGAGCTCGTGCAGGCGCACCTGAACTTGACTGTCCTGCGCCGCCAGGCTTTCTGTGACCTCCAGCTGGAGCTGCTGCGCCTTCATCGTGCTCAAGCGCAGGGCCTGCTGCACCCGCGATGGCAAATGCGGGTCGGCGAGCTGGGCGCGGGAAACGTTCACCGACATCTTGAGCGGCGCTTGGTCCGCCAGCATGGTCTGCCAGCTAACAAACTGCCGGCATGCCTCGTTCAATACATACTCGCCCAGCGTATCAATCAGGCCGGTTTCTTCAGCGAGCGCGATGAACTCGTCAGGCGACACCACACCACGAACTGGATGAAGCCAGCGCACCAAGGCTTCCACGCCAGTGCAGCGACCATCGCTCAGACTGACCTGCGGCTGGTACACCACGAACAGTTCGCCGCTGGACAGCGCAATGCGCAATTCAGCCTCCAGGCTTCCCCGACGGGTGGCGCGCGCTCTCATTTCCGGTTCAAAAATCCAGTAGCGACCGCCGCCAGCGCGTTTGGCCTCCTGCATCGCAATGCTTGCGTTCAGCAGTACCTCGTCAGCGTCATCGACGGCTTGAGCGCACAGGACAACGCCCATGCTGACCGTCAGATGCACCTTGTGCTCGCCAACGACATACGGTCGGCAGAGCAAATCGACCAGGCGTTGCGCCACGCTGTGGGCCGCATCGGCGCTACTCAGGTCCTCCAGCAACACGACAAACTCATCCCCGCTCAGGCGCGCTGCAGTCCGCCCACCGGCGTGACCGCTGTCGATGGTGTCACTTGGCCGCAGCGTGCTGGTGAGCCGATCCGCCATCAGCCGCAGCAAGTCGTCGCCGATGGACCGGCCATAGGCGTCGTTGATTCTTATGAAGCCGTCGCAATTCAAAAAAAACACAGCGAACTGTTCACTGTCCCCGCCTTTGACGCGTTCCAGCAAATGCGTCAACCGGTCCATCACGACCGCCCTGTTGGGCAAATCTGTCAGGCTGTCGGTTCTGGCCGCTTTGCGAAGCTGCAACGCCAGCCGCTGCGCATTGCGCACAACCGCAGCGGTCACATCGGTCAGGCAGGCCATCAGCGACAGGTCACCGAGTTTGAGCAAGCGCAGCGAAAGCGTCAGTGGCCGAAGCATCGTTCCCGCCTCCAGATACAGGCCATCGCAAATCATTCCACTGTCAGCATTGAATGCTGCCACCTGTGCCCCGAGCTGCGGCGCCTGGGCGCTGAGCACATCAAACAGGTTGCTCAGATTGCCGTCGGGTGACAGCGGCATCAGCAGTTGCGCCGACATCGGGTTGATCATCGTGATCTCGCCGTCAGGCGTGACCTGCACCAGGCCAATCGGCGCCTGGTACAAAAACTGGATCAACTCCTCGTGGGCGGGCGTGAGCTCATTCTGGTTACTGTTCATGGGTTTTTATCGGAACTGGTGCTTGGCTTGGACGCCCGGCAGGACGCTTGCGGCTGGAACGCCATCTTTCGCATCGCCCGACCAGCGCTCGACTCGGTTGCGTCCGGCCGACTTGGCCGCATACAGCGCCTTGTCCGCGTGATGTCATTGATCACCGCCATCAGCCGGACGCCATCGAGCTTGAGCAATCCGAGCGAGAGTATCTGCGGGGCCCCTTTGCTTGGCGGGCCAGCATTCAACTGGATTTGCAGCGCATCGCACACCATGCCCCGGGCCGGCTTGAAACTGTTGACACGGTGGCGCAGGTCGGGCGCCACACCTTTGAGTGCCGTGAACAAATTGGACAAATCACCATCCGGCGACAGCGGCATCAGCAACTGTGCGCACACGGGATTGGCCATCAAGATTGCGCCATCAACACTTATTTGTGCCAATCCGATCGGCGCCATGTAGAGGAACTGGATCAGTGCCTGATAGTCCTCGTCCTGCTCAGTGGACTTGGCGTCCAGGCCCATCAAAGCCGCCGCTGAACCAGGATATGGCGCAGGGTGTCGCCTGGCATGGACAGCAGCCGGAGCTTGACTTTGATCGGGCGCATTCTCAATGTCAGAACGTAGTCGATCGTGGCATCGAGCACCTCGCCGGCCGATGTGGCATCCTCGAATCGTTGCGCCACCAGAAAGTTGTTCATGCAGGGGGCAACCACCGTGAACAGGTGGTTGCCAATCACGCGCTCCGGCGACAGCCCCGCCGCCTTGGACTCGAAGGCGTTGTAGCGCCGCACCGTGCAATCCGCATCAAAGCCTATGACGCCGTAGTCGAGTGTGTCGAGCGCCTTGTCACTGGCTGCGGCAAGGAAGGCTGTGGTCTGGTCACCGTCGAATGGTGCGAGTAGTTCATTTGACATGTGGGACGTTTCTGTTGCCGTTGAATTTGAAACCGAATTTTGATTGTTCAAACCTAGGCCAGACTATAACTTGATGCGAGGATGGTCCGTACGCTGGCGCACTCAGGTCATCAACCGCGCAGATTGACAGTTTTTATGAGAAATGTGGCTCTGGCCCACGTCGAATAAGCCTACGCAGCTATTAATTCAGGATTGACCAATGAGCGCATCAATCCATTGCGGCTGCGCGACAGCTACAAGAGCGCGTCGTGCAAGGCCACGTATTCGTGCGTGAGCTTGTGGCTGGGGTCCAGAAAGATCATCGGCAGGGACTGCTCGTGCGACTCGCGAATCTTGACCGAGGAACTCAGGTAGGGCTGCAGCACCGGCAAGCCCTCGTCGATCAACTCCTGCACCAGGCGCTGCGGCAGGTTGGCGCGCGGCTGGAACTGGTTGACGATGATGCCCTCGACCTGCAGGTCGGCATTGTGATCGGCCTTGATTTCCGCGACGTTTTCCATCAGGGTGTAGAGCGCCCGGCGCGAGAAATCGTCGCAGTCAAACGGGATCAGGCAACCCTGCGCCGCCATCAACGCAGAGCGCGTGTAGAAGTTCAGCGCCGGCGGTGTGTCGATGTAGATCTGGTCGTAATCATCGGCCAGGGCGGCCAGCGCGTCGCGTAGCTTGTAGATCTTGTGGCGTGACTCGAGCTTGCCATGCAACTCGTCGAGCAGCGGATGCGAGGCCATCAGGTCCAGCCCCTCCCATTGCGTATTGACGATGAAGTCGGCCGCAGGCTTGTCGCGAATCGTGAACTTCAGGCTTTGTTCAAAGAACTCCGCCACATTGGGCAAATCCTGCGGCGCGTCGGCGCCCAGCAGGTAGCGGGTGGAGTTGCCCTGCGAGTCCAGGTCGATCACCAAGGTGCGCAAGCCCTGCCAGGCACTGATGGCCGCGAGGTTGCAGGTGATGGTGGACTTGCCGACGCCACCTTTTTGATTGAACACGACATGCTGCATAACGGGCTGCCATTTTTGAGTTGGGATGGCGTGGAGTTTAAGGCGCTGAGGACGGCTGATTTCCGGTTTTTTGGCATCCGGTCAGCCGCCCTACATGGTTTTTCCAATGGCGCCATGCACCCGGGTGCCTGGTCGGACATGGGCTGGTGATGCGGCATAAAAATTGCGTGTCGCTGTTACCCATGCTCAACAAGGAAGTCAAGCCATGCCAAAACAGTCCGCGTTGTGCGCCCCGACGTCTATAACTGCCAGTGACCCCACTGCTGCCAGCAGCCTGCAGGCGGCACAGGTATGCGCGGCCTTGCCCGACACGGCTGAAGACATGGGGCTATTTGGCCGTTGGTGGTGCGACACCCGGACCGGCCAATGGGTGCTGTCAACCGGGGCGGCACGGCTGCTCGATGTCAACCCGGGACTGCACCGCGCAGCCGACAGTTGTTTTGAGCAGGTGGTGCCGGGTGATTTGCTGACGCTGCTCGTCGATCTGCACCAACTTGGCGCGTCGGAGCCAGTCAGTGCGCATGAATTCAGGATCATCAATGCGCTGGCAGGCCTGCGCTGGTTGCGCCTGGCGTCCTTAGCGCCCGGGCCTTGCGGGTCCGCGCTGTGCAGCGGCGTGGTGGTCGACGTGACGGCGTCCCGGCTGGCCGCGATGCGCGAGCGCTTCTGTTTTGAATCGACCCAATTCTTGATCGGCAGCCCCACATTGGGGGAGGCCGTAACCAAAGTGATTCAACTGGTCTGTGAGAACCTGGGTTGGGAATGTGGCGCCTATTGGTCACTGGCGCGAGAACCGATGGGCGAGCAGCAACTGGTATGCCAATATGAGTGGCATGAGCCGGACGGCCCGCTTGGGTCTTTCATCAAGGAGACGGCTGCATTTCAGTTGGCTCCGGGCGAGGGGCTGGTCGGCCATGTCTGGTCCACGCTGCAGCCAGCCTGGGTGGAAGACATGGTCAATGACCAGCAATTCTTGCGCCGTCAGAGCGCCCGTGAATGCGGCCTGCAGTCAGGCTATGCCTTCCCGGTGTCTTGTGTGAGGTCTGACGGACGCCGTCATCGCCATGGCGTGCTAGAGTTTTACAGCAGCCTGTCGCGCCAGCGGGAGGCGCAATTGCCCAGCCTGGCCACGACCATCGGCGCCCTGATTGCGCAGACGGTGCAGCGCCTGGAGCAGCAGGAACTCATTCGCCAGTTGGCGCAGGACGACGATCTGACCGGCCTGGCCAATCGCAAGCATTTTCATCACCTGCTCGATGCCGCGTGCCTGAGCGCCATGGCCTGGGGTACCTCATTCGCCGTCCTGAATATCGACCTTGACCGCTTCAAACAGATCAATGATGCCTTTGGCCATGAGGCCGGCAATCGGGTTCTGCATGAATTTGCGCAGCGCTTGAAGGGGCTTGATCTGGCGGGGTGCACGGTCGGGCGACTGGGCGGCGACGAGTTCGCCATCCTGGTGGCGCCGGTCGCTTCGATGGCGCAACTGCAATTTCTGGGTGAACGCGTGCTCTTGGCCGCATGCCAGCCAATCTTGTTTGAGCAGCAGGAATTGACGGTCTCTGCCAGCGTAGGGGTCAGTGTCTTCCCGGATGACGGCTGGACCGGCTCGGACCTGATGCGCAGCGCCGATGCCGCCATGTACCGGCGCAAACGCGGCGGTCGCAATGGCCTGAGCTTTTTCTCCAGTGGCACGTCTGGGACCCTGGCTGAGCAGCGTTCTGAACTGGCCAGCCAACTGACGATGCAAGCCGAGTTGCAACGCGCGCTGGTGAACAATGAATTCTTTCTGGAGTACCAGCCGGTTTTTGACCGCGACGTGGCGCACATGGTGGCGGTTGAGGCTTTGATTCGTTGGCGCCGGCCCAATGGCGAGGTGGTGCGGCCAGATGTTTTCATTCCGGTGGCGGAGCACAGTGGCCTGATTGTGCAGATCGGGCGCTGGGTGGTCAGGCAGGCGTGTCGTGATCTGGCGCTGCTGCAGCGCAACGGTTTTGCGGATCTGCAGGTCAATGTCAACATGGCGGCGCCCGAGTTCGTCAATGCCAGTTTGCCGGACGAGCTGATGGCTGTGATCAAGGCTTGCGGCGTGGCGCCGCGCCACCTTTGCCTGGAGCTGACCGAGGGCCTGGTCATGAAACAGCCCGACAAGGTGATTCCGGTGATGACCGCGTTGCGACAACTGGGCTTCAAGATCAGCCTGGATGATTTCGGCATGGGCCACTCGTCGCTGTCCCGGCTGAAAAAACTGCCGATCTCCTCCTTGAAAATTGACCAGTCCTTCGTGCGCGGTTTGCCCAGCGACCCGGGCGACAGTGCGATCGTGCGCACCATTGTGGACCTGGGGCGGCACATGAAGCTGCAGGTGATCGCCGAGGGCGTCGAGACCGACGTCCAGTTCAATTTTCTGTCCCAATTTGGCTGCACTTTGATTCAGGGCTTTTTGTTGAGCCGGCCTAAAGCGGTCGCCGACCTGATTGCAATGCGCCAACAGAGCAGCCACAAATAGCAAGATGAAATCACGATGGACAACGCCGGCCCACTGCAAATAGACACTTATCTGCCGTACATGCGCGACGTGATTCGCTGCGAACAGTCGCTGCGCGAGTTGAACCTGATGTGGCGCATGATCGAGTCCGCCGCCAAGATGAATTGCCCGGTTGAAGCCAAAACCATTTTGCCGACAATGGCCGCCACGCGTGAGGGTTTCAATCGGCTTGAGCAGGAACTGGTCACCAGTCTGGTGAGCGAAAAAGTGACCACCGTGCTCGACGAGATTGGCACCAAGGCGCAGTACGTGATCGACATTGTGGTGCGCAATCTGTACGAGCGCACCGCCGATGTCGGCTTTCTGGCCACCGACAACGAGCTGTGTGAATTTGCCGCCGGCCTGCGCGACAACCAGGCCGCCGTTCGCCAGCGACTGCGGGCCTACCGCAACAAATACACGGTGTATGACGAGATCATTTTGCTTGACGTTGCCGGCAATGTGCTAGTGCAAATTGACGAGGCGACACCCCTGGAAGGCAGTGCTGATCCGCTGCTGGCACAAACGTTGGCCAGCGATAACTACGTTGAAACATTTCGCGCCAGTGATCTGCGCCCGGCCAAAAAGCAGGCTCTGATCTATTCGCGTCGCATGCGGCATCCCGGCACCGGCGCTGTCGTCGGCGTGTTGTGTCTGTGCTTCAACTTCGAGCAGGAAATGGCGGGCATTTTTCAATCGCATCGCGATCCGGCGGGGCGCTCCAACATGATGCTGCTCGATGGCGCGAACCGCGTGATTGAAAGTGCCGATGCCCTGTGGGTGCCCTCAGGTGCCGTGGTGCCGGTCAACCCCAGTGCGACACCTCTATTGATGATGTTTTCAGGTCGCGAATATCTGGTGCGCACCTTCTGCGCCGAGGGCTATCAATGCTACAAAGGACCACCGGGCTGGCAGGGACAAGTCATGATTCCGGTTGACGTTGCCTTTACGGGTGGTGGCAGCGACACCCTGGCCGCGCTCGATCCCGACGTTGCTGCGGGTTTGCTGTCGCACGCCCAATCGTTTTCACCGCCGCTGTACGAGATCATGACGGCCGCCGAAACCATTCAACGCGTGGTATGGAATGGTCAGGTCATGACCACCGGCCAGCGCGGCGAACTGATGAAGCTGAAGACGATCCTCGATCAGATCAGCGAAACCGGCACCCGCAGCAATGAA
This sequence comes from Burkholderiales bacterium, assembly GCA_038215405.1. Lineage (GTDB taxonomy): Bacteria > Pseudomonadota > Gammaproteobacteria > Burkholderiales > Burkholderiaceae_C > Rhodoferax. The sequence continues at coordinate 2,604 of JBBQQX010000103.1, read as the reverse complement.
CTGTTTTCAAAATCGATTGGCGACCTCTATGAAACCGTGCTGGCGTCCAACCTGCGCGATTCGGAATTCGTGTCGCACCTGCTGGACCGCAACCTGTATGAGCGCTCGGACGATTGCCGCTGGTGGGCCTTGACGCCGGAGCTGCGTGCGGCCCTGGCGGCGCCGCAGCGCGACGCAGAAGTCGTCGAACGCATCACTGGCCTGCTGGCGTACATCAACCGCCTGTACACGGTCTACGCGCGCATCGTCGTCTATGACGCAAGCGGTTGTATTGTTGCCAGCACCCAGACGGACCAGGATGATGAAACGGTGATCGGCACCGCCATTGACGAGGTGACGCTGGCGCAGGTGCTGGCCTTGCGCGGTGAACAGGATTACTTCGTCACGCCGTTTGCGCCCACACCACTTTACGGCGCCCGTCCTACCTATATTTATCACGCCGCAATCCGGCACCCCGAGGACGACGCGACGGTGGTCGGCGGTATTGGCATCGTGTTCGATTCAGCGCCGGAATTTTCCGCCATGCTGCGTGGCGGCTTGGGGAACAAGGTGGGCGCGACGGCCTTGTTTGTGGATCGGCAGGGCGGCGTGATCGCCAGCACTGACCCCCAACGCGCGGTCGGAATGAGCTTGGCCATAGACCCGACTTTGTTGAAGCTGCCCAACGGCAGCAGTGCGTCGCGAATCGTGATCCACGACGGCCATTACGCCATATTGGGCTGCACCGTATCCAGCGGTTACCGGGAATTCAAGGTGTCGGATGGTTACCGGGAAGATGTGCTGGCCGTCGTTTTCTATTCGTTTGGCGAGGTGCGCGAGCGCCTGGGCACGGGCCACAAACGCAGCACCGTGTTGAAATCAAATTTGGCAGATACAGGCGGGCGCGAGTTCGCAACTTTCTTCATCGATGGTTCCCTGTTTGCACTGCCGGCCGAGCATGTGCTGGAGGCGCTGTCTGCGGCCAAAATATCGGCCATCCCGAGGGGGGAGCGCAAAGCCTGTATCGGCCTATTGGGATTGGAGAGCGACGCTCAAAGCAATGGCTCGGTCTGGGTGTTTGACCTTGGCTTTCAGCTGCACGGGCGGCGCACGCTGATTGACAAGAGCAGCCAGGTCGTCATCGTGCGCTACGGTGAGCAAACCATTGGCCTGCTGGTCGATGCGCTGCATGGCGTGCCGCAGTTCAACGTCGTCCAGATCATGGCGTCACCGTTTGGCGGGCGCACCGATGGCCCACTGGTGCAACAATTCATCAAGGCCAACGGGGGTCAACTGCTGATTCAGGCGATCGATGTCAGCCGTCTTTTTTCGGTCCTGATGGCTCGGGATGAGCTGGCGCTGGCCAGCTAATGGCGTCGATGCGCTCAACTGCCTGAGCGCAAAGCCCGGCGGTACTGCATCGCCTCGGCCACGTGCGTGACCTGGGTGCTGTGCGCCCCGGCCAGGTCGGCGATGGTGCGCGCCACTTTCAGAGCCCGGTGCGTGCTGCGGGCTGACCAGCCCAGGCGCGCGGCGGCGATGTTCAGAAACTTGGCGGCGGCTTCGTCGAGCAACACGTGTTGGTTTATTTCCTGTCCCTGCAGCGCGTGATTGGACTTGCCTTGGCGTGCCATCGCGCGTTCGCGCGCGGCAGTGCAACGCGCGCGGATGTCGGCCGTGCTTTCCCCGGTGCTCGCCTGCAGCAAATCCCCTGCCGGCAGGGCCGGCACGTCCACATGCAGGTCGATGCGGTCCACCAAAGGGCCGCTGAGCTTGCTCTGGTAACGCGCCACCTGGTCGGGCGTGCAGCGACACACCTTTTGCTTTGATCCCAGGTAGCCGCAGGGGCAGGGATTCATGGCGCCGATCAATTGGAAGCGCGCCGGAAACTCGGCGCGCCGCGCCGCGCGTGAAATCGTGATGACACCGGACTCCAACGGCTCACGCAGCGCTTCCAGCGCGGCGCGCGGAAATTCGGGCAACTCATCGAGGAACAGCACGCCGTGGTGCGCCAATGAAATCTCGCCGGGCCGCGGCGGTGAACCTCCTCCCACCAACGCCACCGCGCTGGCGGTGTGGTGCGGGTTGCAGGTCGGGCGCTGCGCCCACTTGTCCAGCGAAAAGCGCCCACCCAGACTGGCCACCGCTGCGCTTTGCAGCGCTTCGTCGGTCGTCATGGCCGGCAGCAGGCCGGCAAAGCGATGCGCCAGCATCGACTTGCCCGATCCCGGTGGCCCCGTCAAAAGCAGGCTGTGGCCACCGGCGGCCGCAATCTCCAGCGCGCGTTTGGCGCCCAGCTGGCCCTTGACATCGGCCAGATCGAGGTAGTGAGCGACCTCAAACCGGGGCGCGGCCGTGATCCGCGACCAGCCGGCGGACGGCTCCGCGGGTGGCGTGGCGGCCTCTATCGGCAAAAAATGCTGCACCACGTCGAGCAAATGGCGGGCGCTGTAGACCTGGGCGCCCGGTACCAGCGCGGCTTCTTCGGCGCTGCCCGGTGGCAGCACCAGTTGCGTCACCACCCGGCTGGCGTGCAAGGCCAGGCTCATGGCGAGCGCGCCGCGCACCGGGCGCAACTCGCCCGACAGCGACAACTCGCCGGCAAATTCATAGCCCGCCAGCCGT
>JBBQQX010000102.1:0-11812 GCA_038215405.1 Burkholderiales bacterium | reverse complement strand
TCGATTTCAAATTTTTCATCAAGAAAGTAAAAAATATCATCTATATCAATGACTTGGGAAGCGCGCGAACCTTCAGGTAAAAAGGCTGTCACTTCAGGTTCGCGGCAAAGACCTTACCACAGCGCCTATGCCACAGCCGTCCAAAATGGCAATTAAAGCACCAGTGGTCCGTCAAAATCTACTGCCTTGAAGGCGCCGTGCTCCAGCACTTCAAAGCCGCGTGTCCCAGGCATTCGATACAGACGCAGGCAGTCTTGTTGCGCATCGATTTCCGCCAACAATTCTCGCTCAAGAGTTTCAAACTGCGCCAAATCCAACTGGCATTCGAACACCGACTTTTGCACGCGCTGCCCGGTGCTTTCGCACACGCGTGCCACCCTCCTCAAGCGCCTGCGGCCAGCTTTGGTTTCAGTGTTCACGTCATAACAAACCAATACCAGCATCAAAACTCCTTACCTGGCCACAAACGGCACATATGGCGCACCATCATCACGCACCGCCCGCGCCATCAAGCGCGCCTGTACCAATGGCAATAAACCCAGGGGAACAGACTGCGCCAACAGTGGGTGATTGATCTCGTCACGCTTGCGTTCCTGATACGCCACCACCACCGCCTTGCGCGCATCGGGTTCCAGCGATACGCCGCCGCCCTCGCGCAGCACAAAGTCATTCGCCGTCAACTGACCGCGGTTGATCAGTGTGAGCGCCAGCCGATCAGCCCAAGGCCGAAACTCTTCCATCAAGTCCAGCGCCAAGGCGGCGCGACCGGGGCGCAACGCATGCAAGAAACCCACTTGCGGGTCCAGTCCGGCTGCTTCCAAAGCACTGCGGCAGTCGTTCATCCACATGGCGTACAAAAAAGACAACATGGCGTTGAAGCGATCACGCGGTGGGCTGCGCGTGCGCCCGTCCATAACAAAGGCGCTACGCTGGTCGGGGCGCACTAGCAGATTCAAGCCGCTGAAATATTGGCGCGCCGCCTCGCCTTCAACCCCGCGCAAGACATCCAGATTGGCGACACCAGGCAAGGCACGCAGACTGGCGGCCAAGTCATCAGCCAGCCGGGTCAACGTGGCGGCCTCGTCTTCGACCTTGGCTTCGCGGGCTCCGCGCTGCAGCACCTGCCGGGTGTTTTTGATTTTTCCGGCCACGCTGGCGCGAGCCATGTCCAGAGTGAAGACAGGGTCTGCCACGCGCTGAAACTGCGCTTGGCGCAGCAGCACATTGCCGCTGACAGCGCCCTCCAGCCGGGCCTTGAAGCGCCCGTTGTCATCCAGCAGCACCAGGGCCACGCCACTTTCTGCCAGCCGGTGCATGAGCGGGGCAGACAGGCCCGTGTGACCAAAACACACCACCGCGCACAAATGGTGCAGCGGCACGCGCAGTCGGGTTTCGCGGTCTACTTCCACACGTAAGGTGTCGTTGTCCAGCCGCAGGTAGGTGTCGGGTGTGGTGACGTAAAGGGTGTTGAGGAGTTGCATGGTTTGGCGGGTGAATGGCGCGGCTATGCGTCTGGGTCAAACAAGGCAGCACGGGCGGCGTTCAACCCTGCGTGGGTGGCTTGCGGCTGGCAGCGCTCTTGCAGGGAGCACCCCTTGCAGCGCCTGGCCGCTTGCTCGCCGCTCAAGGGGGGTGGCAGTGTGCCGCTGGCCAGCATCTGGCGAATGGCCTCTGCGGTTTGCACCACGTCAGAGCGCAGCTGCGCGGTGATGGGCACGACCCGGCGGCGCTTGGAGGTGGCATAAAAAAGCGCGCCCTCGTTGACGGGCTTACCAGTCATGGCCTGCAAACACATGGCTTGCGCAGCCAGCTGAATGTCGTCACACGCGGCAATGTCTGCTGCTTTGTTGCGGCTACCGTGCTTGTATTCCACCGGGTAGGGCACGCCACCGGCCAAAAACTCCACCACGTCGGACTTGCCAACCAGCCCCAGTGCGTCGTGCCACAGCGGCAAAGCACGTTCCACGCGCACGCCTTTGGCTGTTTCCATACCGGGCTGATCTGCCTTGGCATGCACCGCCTGGCCGCGCAGTGTGTGGATGTTGTCGTCAAACACCTGCTCCAGGTGAATCAGGCCGCACTGGCGTGGACAGTACCGCCAGTGCTGCAGGGCGGACAGGGCGATGGGTTCTACCGATTCCATATGTGATTTATGCCTCTAGCCCTCGTCTAATATACGTCACCAGCTATCTTTTTTGCCGATTTTGACAGGAAGCTTTCACCCGTTACCACCGATTTGCCCGTTTGGTTCTCCAATTGCTGGCGGGCTTGTCGGGCAATACGCCCACCAGCTTTCGCAGCGGTCTTGTTTTCTGCCATGCCGGTGGCATCGACCTTTTCGGCAATTTGCCGGGTGGATAACTCTGCCAGCGCCGTGAAAATGAGCTCAGCCTCACTCATGTGATCACGCAGGTTGTGGCTTGTGAGCCCCTTCGCTTCCTTATGTTCTGCCACGCTCACACCGGCCCATTCCTGGTGAATGATGTTGGTGAGGATGGCAAATTCGCTGCCCTTCTTGATGTCGTGCTCGCTCCAGTAGTCGGTGAGCTTGTTGCGAGTTTCTTGCCCGGTCATGCGCTGCTGTATCCACTTGTCGCTGCGCCCATGCTGCTGCCAGGTCTGGCGCGCACGGTTCAATGACAAGGCAGGGTCAGCCAGCTCTTGCATACGCTCATAGCCCACCTTGGCCAGCCAAAGTTTGATGGGCTCGGCTTTGGGGCTGGGGACGGATTGAACCAGGCGCAGCAGGGTTTCGGCGGTGGCGACGTCGGTAAGCCGTTGCTTTCCATCGGCTGCTGGCATTTTCAACTGGTGACAAGTTGTCACCAGTTGGCTGCCCTCATTGGCAAGACGACGTTTGAGTTGATTCCAGTACTTGCGTGCAGTCAGGTCATCGGGCTGCTGCGTGAGTACCTGTACCACGTCAACAATTGAAAACCACCAGGTTTCCGTGTCTTCGTCGTACACGCGGCGGATGGATTGGCCGTCGAATTCAGTGGGCAGGATTTTCATGGGTGGCTCCAATCAGCACCGCCGGATCAAGGTCACACCGGGTGCTGGCTGAACCGTTTGCCCAACCGCCAGGCTTTGGCCGTCGAACGCCACCGAGTACGCATCAAAGCTGCGAATCACTTCGCCTTCTGCGGCGGGCTTGACTACCAGCCGATCGAATAGGGCGTGCGCCGGGGCATTGCCCAGTTCGCTGTCGTGCTTGAACACATACAACCCTCTTGTGGACATTTCGCCCCGCGCGGCTGAGCGGTCGTGCTCGAACATTTGCGCCAGCGCCTGAAACACCAGTTCGAGATCATCATCGCCGAACCCGGTTTGCTTGGCGAGGAAGGAAGACACAAAGCCGTGGGCGACGTACACGCCATAGGGCACGGTGTGTTTGCGGCCCATGGTGCGGTTATCGCCTTGCTGCTTCTCCGCCTCGGCTTCGGTGGCTACCGCCATTCGGGTGATGGAGTGCTCCAGCGCAATGATGGGCTCAACGGAACGGGCAAAAGTCAACTGAACGGGACCACGAACCTGGCCGCAGTTGGTGCCCAAGGACATAACCGCACCAAAGGTTCTCACGTCAAAGAAGTTTTGGCACATCCATTGCCGCGCCCGGCCCACCTCGTCCGCGCTACCTTTGCGTTTTTCCTTGGTTGGTTTTTTCTTCTTCACTTCTGTTTCACCAACTTCAACGGTACCCTCCGCTGGTGCCTCAGCAGGCACGTCCAGCTTGAGCGCCGAATACGCGCGTTGATGCTCCAGATTCAAAATGGCTTTTTCCCGGACATAGATTTCAAATCGTTTTTCACCTAGTGCAAACTTGTCTGCAAACCGTTGCTCACCTTCAGCGGGGTCGGTGTTGTCAGTGGCTTTGACCAGCCCAACAAAGTTTCGCACCTTGCGCTTGAGCGACACATCGGTCACCAAGCCATGGCCGGATTCAGCGTCAAGACGCGGCATGTTGCCCGCATCGGGGTCACCGTTGGGGTTGCCGTCTTTCACGTCAAAAATCAAAACGAAGTCGTAACGGTTAGCGAGGTTCATGATCAGTTTCCTTCGGGGTTGGAGGGGGTTGCGTTGGGTGTGTCAGAAATTTTGGTGAAGAAGGCTTGCCGCTGGTGGTAGTAGCCCAGTGCAAAGCGGCCTTGGTCGGGCAGCGCCATGTGTTTGGGGAAGTCCACCACGGCACTCAATATTTCACCAAGCAATTTCTCGAATCCCATGGCACGGCCGCTAGACAGTTTCTTGAGGTGCGAATTTTTGAGCCGAAGCAAGGTGGTGAAGACGGCCACGGGTGTGCTGGAGGCTGCGCCGTAGTAGCGGTCGCGGATCGTAGCGTTCAGGCCGGGGCTGGCCTCCTCCTGGATTTTTTCCAACGTTGCGAACAAGCGGCCAAGCCGGTACGCAGGGTTGGCGTTGCTGAGATCAAGCATGGGTAAGAACTCCTTTTCTTGGATTACGTTGGATGGTGTGACAGTTGAATGACGGATTTGGCGATTGAGGCAGGCCTTAATGGCGCAAGCCCGCAGGTAATTGACGTTTTGCTCGCCCCGGCACCGGCCCACTGCGGCGTTTAACCACAGGCTGGGGTAAGGCACATCCGGCCCGGCAAACACCGCGTCGACGATGGCTCCACCAAGATTGGGCGGAATGTTGTCAGCCTTGTTTTGCACCGCCACAGCGGCAAGCAGCCGAAACAAAGAGGGGAATTGCGGATCATGCGGGCCGCGCGCCAACTCCAGGTCTTTGAAATACTGCAGGATGCGCTCACTCAACTCATACAGTGGCAGGCAGTGATAGAAGCGAATGCTGATGCGCGCCGCGTTCGGCGCCAGGCCCAGCATGTGAAAACGGGTCTGGCCGTCAGGCCCGGCCGGTTTGCCGCTGTGCATGGCAGAGAACAATGCCTGCACCGCCTGCGCGTTACGGTCTGGGTTGTCCGTGGGTGGTTCGCCAAAAATGTTGGGGATGGCCGATTCAAATGCCGAGTCTTTGTCCGCCCAGAATACGGCGGACGCGTCGCCTACCTGAATGCGCTGGCTTGAGCCTTTACGTAGCAAGTGATTCAGCGCGGTGGTGTAGGCAAACGCGGCAGCGGTACTGACCGGGGCGTTTTCGCCTTGTCGTTCCGTTTTGCCATAAGACTCGAAGGACCGGGCGTTGAATGACACGATGTTGGCACCGGATGACTGCGCGCCCCACACGCCCTTGATGGCGGCATGCAAGCGTTGCACGGGGGCATCGTTGCCGGTGACGAGACACATGGCCAGTCGCTCGTCAACATCCGTCCCCACATTCAACGCCGCGTTCACCACGGCGGGGCGCTGGCAAACCAGATTCACGTCACCATGCAAGCGAAAGCTCATAACGGCATTGATTTCGAACGCCTGCGCCCACGCAGGTTCGGCTTGCAACTGTTTTAAATCCATGTTTGCGAGAAAGGCCAGCACAGCCTGAATGCCCGCATCCTCTTGTGTGGCTTGAGGTAAGGCCTTGATACGCGCCACAAAATGCGCGTGTTGTTCCACCACCCGCTCAGACTTGCCCTTGGTGTCAACACCCAACACATATTCCAGCGTGTCCCACAATAAATTGGCGACAACTCCAGACGACTTTTTCACGCCCAGCGGCACGCGAAATATCTGCGCTACCTTTTTCTTGCCGTTCAAGGTGCGGGTGTCAATCAGCTGAACCAGCTTGCCTTCAGCCGTGATCTCCAGCAAAAAAAAAATCTCTTTTTGCTCCAGTCCAAACGCTGGCAAACGCTCTGCCGGGTCGGGGTCATCGCACTTGCGGCGGTAGTAGTCGTTGAGTGCCTGGAGAATCATCCTCGTGCCTCCTCAAACGGCGGCACTTCAATCACGCCTGCCACCATCTTGGCGTTGAAGAATCTCGGCTGTGGATCGGCAGGGTGGGTGAAGTCAAGGTCGTGCAGCATCCAGCCCAGTTCGCGGGTTTCGGTAATCGGCGCCGTGGCAGGCGGCGTGCTCAGATCGATCAAGCGAAAGTCGGCCGCAAATTCCCGGCACCCCAAATAGGGCTGATTCACGCACTGCCCTTTGCCGGCGCGGCGGGTGAACATCTCGGTGTATTTCATCAACGGTTCACCCGGCCGTCCCGGTACCAGCGACAAATCAGCGTGGATGCGATAGGCCACTTCACGCAGGAAGTACCCGGCACGTTGTTGGCGTTCGTCTTCAATGTAGAGCCCGAGCGTGCCGCTGCCTGCCGCCATGGCCTGCTGCACATTGCGCGTGGAAACCACGGCGCTGACTTCATTGCGCCGCAGGTTGATCCAGCGCAGCGGCTTGAGTACTTCAATGCGATGCACCCGCCATCGAATGGCGGGCTTCCACAGCACGGCCTCAAAAATCGAGCGTGCGCTTGAGGGTGTCATCACGTCATACGAGACGCGCTCAACCTTCATTTCCGGGCGGGTAAAGCAGGCAAAGGGGCCTGAGACTTCAAGACAAAATGATTTTGAGAGATTCATTTAAAACACCAAACCAGAGAGGTTGAAAGGGATTTCTTCAATCTGCAAACCAAGCAGCGCGTCATAGAGCCCGTCAGCCTGCTGCTGCACGTAGAGCCCCGGCATCGGCAGCGTCAAGCTGCCTTCGGCCAGCATGCGGTCGGCCACACGCTTGTGAATATTGACGGTGTAGCGCTGCAGTTGCCGCATCAGCCAGCGCTCGGGGCCATTGGCGGTCAGACTGCCCAGCAGCTTGTCCAGTTTCTCCCGATGCGCCTCGTAACGAATGACCACAGTGGCGCTGTCCTGGTCATCAATCAGGCGAAACGCATCGGCAGCAGAGCGAAACTGCACTCCAAGCGTTTCGGGCGCTACCCTGAGCAGTGCACAAATGCCTTTGTGGTCCAGATCAACCGAGTGGTAGAACTGCTGAAAATAGGTGGCAAACAAGGCGCGGGCCAAAGGGTCAGCGGGCTTGTCATGCAAGGTCGTAATGCAAGCCTCAACGCCTTTACCCAAATCGCCCCGGGGTGGGCGTTCGGGCGGTACAAAAACTACGACGCGCCCTTTGCCGATCAAATAACCTTCACGGTTGCAGCGGCCCGCCGCCTGTGCGATGGAATCCAGCCCGGCCAAGGCGCGGTACACCACCGGAAAATCAATATCCACACCGGCCTCGACCAATTGCGTGCTGACCACGCGCAGCGGCTGCAGGTCTTGCCCTTCACGCTTGGCCTTGAGCCGGGACTTGATCTGGTCGATCACGGCTTTGCGGTGCGCGCCGCACATCAGCGCGGACAGATGTAAAGCGCCAGGCGGCAGCAGGCGCTGCAATTCCCGAGCGGCCTTGCGGGTGCTGACAATAGCCAGTACGCAGTCTTCGGCGGCCAGTTGCGCGGCAATGTCGGCCCAGGGCGTGGGCGTTTGCCAATCGGCCGGAAGTTCAACCTTGACGCGCGTGAGCGCATCAAACAGCGCATCGGGGTTGTCAATGATTTCGCGAACGTTTTCAAGGCCGCGCAAGTTCTTGCCGGCATCAAAATAGTCCGTCGTGTTGAGCGCGGGCTGGGTGGCGGTACACAGCACCACGGTCACACCGTAATGCTTCACCAGCAGATTCAGCGCATCCAGAATCGGCTGCAAAAATTCGGGTGGCAGTTGCTGCGCTTCATCCAGCACGATGACGCTGTTGACCAGGTTGTGCAGTTTGCGGCAGCGCGATGTTTTGGCGGCAAACAAGGACTCGAACAGTTGGACATTGGTGGTGACGACCAACGGAGCCTCCCAGTTTTCGCAGGCTAGGCGACTGCGGGCAGTCTCATCCCGGTCTGCAGCATCGGCCTGGCTATGGTGCTCAATCAACACCTCGTCGCCCAAGGCCTTGAACACGTCGCGAAATACGTCCGCCGTCTGTTCGATGATGCTGGTGTAGGGGATGGCGTAGATGACGCGGCTCTTACCGTGCGCTAGCGCATGCGAAAGCGCAAACGCGAGACTGGACAAGGTCTTGCCACCGCCCGTGGGAACGGTTAGGGAAAAGAAGCCTGGAGGCAATGCGGCTTTGTCGCGACACTGGCGTAACACATCGGCGCGCAAGGTGTTGACGGGTGTGAGGTTGGCGCTTGCCGCCTTGATGGCCATGGCGTCGTTAAAGGCCGTTTGCATCTGGGCCAGCGTTGGAAAGCCTTCTCGCCGGGCAGGCTTTCCGGCATCAAAATGCGCTTCGGTGTCCAGAAAATCGGCATCAACCAGGCACGAAAACAGCAGACGAACCCACAACGAAAACCCTACTGAACCGCCGGGAATGCGGCTCAGGTCAGGCACAAAATCGCCCTGTCCGAGAATGCCGATCGGTGGAAGTGCTGCCAATGCTTCTTGCAGTTCGGTCTGGCAGTCGACCTCCTGCAGCCGCTCGTTCAATCCGCTGTGCCAGTCGTACAAGCCAGCATGGTGGCTTGCTATGAGGTAGGCCAGCACGCGGGCCGCCACTTTGCCACCCGCGCCGTGGGTTTCTTCGAGCTTGCGAATGGCCCACAAAGCGCCTGCAGCGGAGTGCGTTTTTTCGCGTCCGCCCACTTTGTTTTCAATGTGCGCATCCGGGTTGTCGCCCAAACGCACATAGCGTTGAAACCCGGGCCGGTACTTGCCCAAGTCGTGCCACAAACCCGCCAGATAGGCCCAGCGTTGGGTAGGATCCGGAGCATCAAACGCCTCCGAAAAATCGCCCGCCAGTGCGGCGACCGACTGCAAATGATCTGCCAACAAATGCCCACCGGAGTGAGCCAAGGGTTCTGACACAGCACTTTCTCCCTGAATTTTTTGATTTAGGTAAAGCTTACCCCTGCAAAGGCCAGCAGAGGACCGTCAGGAGCCGTTGACGAAAAAATACTTCAGCCGCGCTTTCTCGTCATCCCTGCGAACCATCACAAGCCGCCTGGCCCGGCGCAAGAGGAATTACCGCCCCCGACTAAAATCGGCAGCTGTCATTGAAAGCCCTGCCCCATGCCACGCCAACTCTTCGTTACCACCGCCCTGCCCTACGCCAATGGCAATTTCCATATTGGCCACATCATGGAGTACATCCAGGCCGATATCTGGGTGCGTTACCAACGGATGATGGGCAACGCGGTGCACTTTGTCTGCGCCGACGACTGCCACGGCGCGCCGATCATGATTGCGGCTGAAAAAGCAGGCAAGACGCCGCAGCAGTTTGTGGCCGACATTGCCGCCGGGCGCAAGCCCTATCTGGATGGTTTTCACATCGGCTTTGACAACTGGCATTCCACCGACGGCGTGGAGAACCACGAGCTGGCACAGGCGATATACATCGACCTCAAAGCCAACGGCCTGATCAGCACGCGCGTCATTGCCCAATTTTTCGACACCGAAAAGAACATGTTTTTGCCGGACCGCTTCATCAAGGGCGAATGCCCCAAGTGCGGCGCCAAGGACCAGTACGGCGACAACTGCGAGGAATGCGGCGCGGTCTACAGCCCGACCGAACTGAAGAACCCGTACTCGGCCCTGAGCGGCGTCACGCCGGTGCTGCGCGACTCGGAACATTACTTTTTCAAATTGTCCGACCCGCGCTGTGTGGCGTTTCTGGAGAAGTGGACGCAAGGCAGCAACGCACAGGGCCAGGCGCACCTGCAGGGCGAGGTCTACAACAAGATCAAGGAGTGGCTGCTTCCCAATGAAGAAGGCAAGCGCGACCTGGGCGACTGGGACATTTCCAGAGACGCGCCCTACTTCGGCATCGAGATTCCCGATGCGCCGGGCAAGTATTTTTATGTCTGGCTCGATGCGCCCATCGGCTACCTGGCTTCGCTGAAAAACCGCTTCATCAAGCTGGCGGGCGATAGCGCGCTGGGCGCACGGAACTACGACGCCTTCCTGGCCGACCCAGCCACCGAGCAGTACCACTTCATCGGCAAGGACATCATCACATTTCACACGTTGTTCTGGCCCGCAATGCTGCATTTCAGCGGCCGCAAAACGCCCAATGCGATTTTTGTGCACGGCTTTTTGACCGTCAACAGCGAGAAGATGAGCAAGAGCCGCGGCACCGGCCTGGACCCGCTCAAATACCTGCGCCTGGACATGAACCCGGAGTGGCTGCGCTATTACCTTGCGGCCAAGCTCAACGGCAGAAACGAAGACATCGACTTCAATGCGGAAGACTTCATGTTGCGGGTCAATAGCGACCTGATCGGGAAATACGTCAATATCGCGAGTAGGGCCAGCGGATTTTTGTCAAAGCGATTTGACGGCAAGCTTGCCAAGGTATTTCTTGAAGGCAAGACCCGGCCCGGTGCACCTGAAGATGTACTGGACAGCGTGATTACTCAGACCATGGGTGCCTGTGACTCGATCAGGTCTGCCTATGAAGGACGGGAATTCAGCCGCGCCATTCGCGAGATCATGGCCCTGGCAGACAGCGCCAACGCATTTGCCGCAGATGAACGCCCTTGGGATTTGGCGAAAGACGAGTCGCAATCGGCGCGACTTCAGATTGTGTGCAGCGTATTGATCAACTCGTTTCGCCTGCTGACCTTGTATCTGAAGCCCATATTGCCGAATCTGGCGTCAGAGGTCGAGAAGATGCTCAATATCCCGCCGTTGCAGTGGAAAGATGCATTGGACACGCTGCCAGAAGGACATGTGATCGCACCCTACCAGCACCTGATGCAACGTGTTGACGTCAAGCAACTCGACGCCTTGTTCGAGCCGCCAACGCCCGCGGTCGTCGAACTGCCGCCGCCCGGTGGCGAACCCATTGCCCCGACCATCACCATCGACGATTTCGCCAGGATCGACCTGCGTATCGCCAGGATCGTCCACTGCGAGGCCGTCGAAGGCTCGACCAAGCTCCTGCGCCTGACCCTCGACGCGGGCGAAGGCAGAACGCGCAATGTCTTCAGCGGGATCGCCAGCGCCTATGAGCCTTCTGACCTGATTGGCAAACTGACCGTGCTGGCAGCCAACCTCGCGCCGCGCAAGATGAAGTTCGGCATCAGCGAAGGCATGGTGCTGGCCGCGAGCCATGGGGATCAAAGGGCCAACCCGGGCATCCATGTACTGGAGCCATCGGCCGGAGCACAACCCGGAATGCGGGTTCGCTGAAAGACGCGTCAACCCGCTGGTTCTCCTTGAAACTGTCGCGGCTACTGGATGATCTGGTTCGATATTGACAAGCCGTTCAGACAACGCGCACAAGTTCCGGCCCGACGATACGCTGGAATTTCTCTGTGCAATTGCTCCAGTCCACGACATCTACCGTAATCGGCAAATCGGAAGCCTCAAAGGACTCGCGCAGTTCGGCCAAAGTGCGCCAAGGCAGCGTAACGTCGGTCTTGATCATGAGGTCTAGGTCCGAGAACTTTTTCGCCCTGCCATTGACGCGGGATCCAAAAGCGAAGACTTCGCTATCATGCAAATGCCGCTTGACGATCTCGCGTACTTGTTCGAGTTGTTCCTGCGGCAAGTCAATCATTGCGTTCCTCCAGCTTCACGAGCAACTCGCGCGCATTTGCGGCAAACATCGGCGCCATGTCGAACACCGCTTGCGCGGCAACCGGGTTGTAGCTGTGTGACGTCTGATTACGGGCTTTATGAAAATCCATCCAGAGCTCGACATCATCAATAAGTCCGCCTTTGGCGGCTACCCGATATAGCTGTCGCATTGGTACGCCATCCACATCGCCGGAGACTGTGTTGACCGCCAGCCAGCGCCGCAACATTTTCCAGCACTGCTCGTATGCGACCTCGAAATTTTGGATTACGCCGGCCTTCAATGCTTCCTGCGTATCGGCGTCAAACTGCTGCCATCGCTCCGGGGTT
>JBBQQX010000101.1:0-12154 GCA_038215405.1 Burkholderiales bacterium | reverse complement strand
TGATCTCAAGGTCATGATGTCAAGCCCGCAAAATGCGATTGATCTGGTGACCGCTGGCTCAAAGCTGACGCGCCGGATGTTGGCACACCCGTTTCCGATCATCGTCGCCTGTTCGGGCCACGCAGTTGCCAAGGGTGCGTTTTTGTTGCTGGCAGCCGATTACCGTATTGGCGTCGAAGGCCCATTCAATATCGGCCTCAACGAGGTGCAGATTGGCATGACCATGCACCATGTGGGTATCGAATTGGCGCGCAATCGCTTGAACCCTTCGGCCTTCCAGCGTTCGGTCATCAGCGCAGAAATGCTCGACCCCCAGGGCGCACTCACGGCAGGCTTCTTTGACCAGGTGGTCGCCATTGACCAGTTGCTGGTCACGGCCCAGGAAGTTGCCCTACGCTTGAAGAAGATCAACATGACGGCGCACAAGAACACCAAGCTCAAGGTTCGCAAGGCGCTTCTGGACACGCTTGACGCCTCCCTGGAACTCGACAAGGTCAGCGGTTTGCACTGACCCGATCGAAATGGCGCTGGCGGGAAGCGGGGTGTTCGGCCTGCCCCGCCGTTGAACGCAATAGAGCGTTACTCCTTGGAGGGAAGGTCGCGCAGGTCGCGCAGGTCGCGGCGCAATATCTTCCCGATCGGCGACTTGGGCAATTCATCACGAAACGTGATGTGGCGCGGCATTTTGTAGCCGGTGAGTTGGGTTTTGCAGTGCGCGATAAGCGCCTCTTTGGTGAGTTGGGGATCTTTTCTGACAACCACCACTTTGACCGTTTCACCAGTCCTTTCATCGGGTATGCCCACCACCCCACATTCCAGCACCCCGGGATGGCTCGCGATCACGCTCTCGATCTCATTGGGGTAGACGTTGAAACCAGAAACCAGAATCATGTCTTTCTTGCGGTCAGTGATGGTAAAGGCGCCCTCGGCATCGAGATGGCCGACGTCCCCGGTTTTCAACCAACCGTCCTGCATCACCTTGGCGGTTTCATCCGGGTTGTTCCAGTAACCCCTCATGACCTGAGGGCCGCGGATGCAAATCTCACCCGTGTGCTGCTCAATATCGCCTTCGCCGCGCCAGACCGGCAACTCGTTGAAGTGGTCGTCGCGTATCGACACGTCGGTGGACGGGATCGGCAAACCGATCTTGCCGTTCCAGGGTTCATTGAGCGGATTGGCACAGACTCCAGGCGAGGTCTCAGTCAGGCCGTAGGCCTCCATGATGTAACGCCCTGTCACTTGCTGCCAGCGCTCGGCCACCGTTTTTTGCACCGCGGCGCCACCGCCCACCACCACTTTGAGGGCTGAAAAGTCGAGTTGGGCAAAGCCCGTCGTGTTCAGCAGGCCGTTGAACAAGGTGTTGACGCCGGTCAGCACGCTGAACTTCCATTGGCCGAGTTCCTTCACCAGCGCCGGCAAGTCGCGCGGATTGGTGATCAGCACGATCAGGCTGCCCCACTTCATGAACGACAGGGTTGAGGTCAGGCAGAAGATGTGATACAGGGGCAACGGCGCCATGGCGATCTCGGCGCCCGGTTGGAAGCTCGCCGATATCCAGACACCGGTTTGTTCGACGTTGGCCAAAACGTTGCGGTGGGTCAGCATGGCGCCCTTGGAGACACCGGTGGTGCCACCGGTGTACTGCAGGAAAGCGATGTCCTCGCCCGTGATTTGAACCGGCTTGAATGCTGACCTTAGGCCCATCCCCAGCGCCGCCCGAAAGCCAATGGCGCTCTCAATGTGCCAGGGCGGCACCATCTTTTTCACCCTTTTGATGACGAAATTGACCAGCCAGCGCTTCGGCCAAGGCAACAGGTCGCCAACTTGCGTGGTAATCACATGCTTGACCGGCGTTCTTACAAGCACGCCCTGCAGCACGCTGGCGAAATTCTCGATGATGACAATGGCTTTGGCGCCGGAATCGTGCAACTGATGCTCCAACTCACGCGGCGTGTACAACGGGTTGACATTCACCACGACCATGCCCGCACGCAGGATGCCGAACAGGGCCACCGGGTATTGCAGCAAGTTGGGCGCCATGATGGCGACGCGATCGCCCTGGGTCATACCTGGCAAGCCCTGCAAAAAGGCGGCAAACTCGCAGGTCAGGCGCTCCAATTCGGCATAGCTCAAGGTGCGGCCAAGGTTGTGAAAAGCCGGTCGATCGGCGAACTTGGTCGCCGTTTTTTCTAGCAAATCCGGGATCGACTTGAACAAGTCAGGATTGATCTCGGCGGGCATGCCGACGGGATATTTTTTGAGCCAGATTTGCTTATCGATGGTGTTCTCCGTTTAAAGTTGACTTGGGACTGCAGGTTCAGGCCACCGAAAAATGCACCGTCGGTGCACTCAGGTCGGCAAACGATGTTCCGAGGGCAATTTCGCCGTGCCCATGCAAGGCGCATTCCTCGCGCCTGAGCAGCAGGTCGGCACCGCCGCCAGAAAAACGCACCCAGCAGCCGTAGGAGCTCAGGTCCACGATCATGACGCTGCCATTGCGCCAGTCAATACGCGCATGCGTGCGAGAAACGCGCGGATCATTGACGACGAACTCGGCCTGGTGGATGCGCCCAATGTGAATGGGCAGCTCAAACGACTGGAAGGTCTTGCGGGCATCAAGCCAGCTCAGCTCAATCTGGCCGCCCAACGCATCGGTTCGGGTCACATCAAACTGCGGGTCCGTCTCGGCCTGCATGGTCAGAAAATCCGAGGCGACGTCGTCCTGCCAGTCGATTTGGTAGACCGTGCACGGCTCGGCGCGCCCGCGGATGTTGATCGGGCCCAGAATTCGAAAGCGCACCCCATCACCCTCGGTGGCGGTGTCCAGCGCAGCGCTATTGGCCCAGATCTGATGTGCACCGGAGAGGTCGCTCAAACGCGCCGCAATATTGACCGCATCGCCATAACAGTCGCCGGCGACCATTTCAACGTCGCCACTGGCCACCCCGACGCGAATGGGCATCCGATGGGACGATGCCACATGGGTCATGCGTTTTTGGTGCAGGCGCTGCATCTCGACCACGGCGTTGATGGCTGACGCACTGTCATCAAACAAGGCAAGCACCCCGTCGCCCAGCATCTTGACCACGCGCCCACCGTGCCCCTCGACTATTTTTGCAATCCAGGTCGTCACCTGCATCACCGCCTGCGTCGCTTTGGCATTGCCCAAGGCTTCAAAAACCCTTGTGCTGCCAAACAGATCGGTAAATACGACAGTAGTGTGCACGCCCATACCCAGCTGATTCCGTTTCTAGATGTTGGGAAGAGTTTAGAGCAAATCCCCTGCTTATCAGGCGTGGCCCCAAAATAGCAAAGCATCGCGCCCTTGCACCATCAGATCGGTTTTGGCGCCCACCGGCAACAAGACCTTGGTTGCGACATGACCATAAGGCAAGTTGGTCAGCACCGGCGCTTTGATCTGCTGGCGCAGCCAGTTCACCACCGTGTGCAATTTGTAGCCCCGGTCATGCGGCACCAGTTTGAAGTCGGTGAATTGACCCAGCAAAACCGCCTTTTGCCGCGCCAAGACACCGGCGTGCAACAGCTGCGTCAGCATGCGCTCGACCCGGTAAGGATGCTCGGCTACATCTTCCAGAAACAGGATGCCACCTTTGACCTCTGGAAAATACGGCGTACCCAGCAGAGAGCACAAGAGCGACAAGTTGCCGCCCCAAAGTACTGACTTATTTATACCAAAAGAGGCTGTAGCCCTCGTGGATATTACCTGAGTAGCTACTGAATTTGCATCGCCCGACAGACGGGCTGCAGCGCTGCTGACCGGCTCACGCAGTTGCCGCCAGCCCGCGCCCTCCCCCTGCCCGCTTATCAGATCGTCAAAGCAGGCTTCCATGATGTCGTCGGGCACAAGCTGGGGGGCTGTGACGTGCACGCTGGCAGCAACTTGCTTGCCGCCTACGCCAAAACCTTCGCACAGGCCCGGCCCGGCCCAGGTGACGCGCCCGGTTTTTGCCAGCACGGCACTCTGAAAAGCCGTGAAATCGCTGATGCCAACGAAGCGCGTGCCTTGATCGATCGCCTTGGCCACGGCTTTGTAGTGAATGCCCGGCAGAATGCGGCTCAGGCCGTAGCCACCGCGAGAGATCAACGCAACATCGGCCCCGCTGGCTGCAGCGCGGTGAATGGCCGCCAGGCGGGTCTCGTCGTCTCCGGCAAAGCGCAAATGACTGGCCAGCGCGGCCTCGTCGACTTCAACCTCATGGCCCAGCGACTCAAGCCGCGCCACGCCGCGCTTGAAAGCCGCCTTGTCGCGCACGGCGCCAGACGGAGAATAGATGTAGATGTGCTTGTTCATAATGAATTCGAATTGGATTTCAGGGCGCTCGCCAGCAATGCCGCCAAGGCGCGCGGCGCGGCCAGATGGCCACGATCTGGAAACGGTGCTTCGTAGGCCGCCTGTTCCAGTTCGTTGGGCGGCTCTAGGTCAGTGACCACGAGCTCTGCAAAGCGCTCGGGTGCAGCGCTCATCAGCGCTTGCCCCGGCCACGACATGCCGCGCGGGCGCAGCAGCACGACATGGTGCAAATCGAGCCGCTCCAGCAATTGCAGCAACACCTGTTGATGCCATTGCAAGGTGTGAAAGCCCTCTTTTTTGGGCTTGTCGCTCTTGCCGAAACCGATCAAATCCGGGGCCACCACCCGATGCCCTGCGGCCAAAAGTGCAGTGATATTCTTGCGATATTGGTAGCTCCAGGCCGTCGGGCCATGCAGACATAACCAGGTTTGCGCTGCATCCTGCGGGCCTAGGTCGAGGTAATGCAGACGCAGCCCGGCGAGCGCGGGCAAATCGCTGACGTACTGCGAGTCCCAAGGGTAGTCCGGCAGGCTACAGAACCTTGCCTGCGGGGTCCGCACGGCGTCTTCGCGCAGGGGACTGCTGCAATTTTGACCCTGGGCCCGTTTGCGCTGAAAGAAGCGCTGCAGCAACTCAGCGCACTCACCGGCAAGCACCCCACCCTGCACGCGCGTGTGGTGGTTCAACTGCGGGTTAGCGAACAAATCAACAACCGAACCCGCTGCACCTGTTTTGGGGTCGGGCGCCCCATACACCACGCGCTGCAAGCGCGCGTGCAGCATGGCGCCTACACACATGGCACAGGGCTCCAGCGTCACAAACAACTCGCAGCCCTCAAGCCGGTAGTTGCCCAAGACCTGTGCCGCCGCGCGCAAGGCATTGATTTCAGCGTGAGCGCTCGGGTCGTGGCTTTCAATCGGTGCGTTGCGACCGCTGGCAATCAATACCCCGTCCTTCAACACCACGGCACCCACCGGCACTTCGCCCGCTGCGGCGGCGAGGCCCGCCTGCGCCAAGGCCAACTGCATGGCTTGGGCATCGCTCAGGGTCGGCATCGCGTCAATTTTGTCAGCTAAACGGGCCACGACTAGCTACTATAAATAGAGCTGTTCACTCAGGCAACACGGGAGCTGGAAGGTCAAAATCCAAGCGAACCATCCAATCCGCCAACGCCCGTTCCTCGGCGTTGCCGCACGCGTAGATCGCGTGCATGCGAGCGTGCGATTCTGGCCGATGCTGGTTGAGTTTGACTTTGCATTTCAGATCAAGCACCTGCAACTCAAAAGCGACGATGGCCGACAGCATCTTTTGCTGGTAATCCGACGCCAAAGCGTGCCATTGCGCGGCATAGGCGGGGTCATGGGCGCGGATAAGTTGATGGAGTACCTGATCCTTGGCGCCCACCTCGTCCAGCAAGGTGGCCTGCACTGTGCAATGAACGGCTAGGTAATTCCAGGTTGGCACCCGCACCAGGTCCGGATACACCTTGGGCGACATATAAGCCTGCGGCCCCATGAAGGTGACCACCGCCTTCGGTCTGGTGCGCAAATAGTGCCAGTGCGGATTGGCCTTGGCACAGTGGCCCAGCAGTACCAAGGTGTCACCCCGCTCCTCGAGATGTAGTGGCAGGTGCGAAACAAAGGGCAGGCCGGCATCGTCCACGCTGATCAGACTTGCCAGCGGGTGGGCACGCATGATCTCAAGCGCCTGGTTTCGCTCCTTGGCGTTGAATTGCGGCGGCAGGTACATAGTGCTTATCCGGTTTATTGAAAGGCCGTGGGCCTCAGTGGCTCACGAACCATCATTCCCACTCGATGGTCGCTGGCGGCTTACTCGACACGTCATAAGTGACTCGGTTGATGCCGCGCACCTCGTTGATGATGCGGCTCGACACTTTTTTCAGCAGCGCATACGGCAACTCAGCCCAATCGGCGGTCATGAAGTCGTTGGTCTGCACCGCGCGCAAAGCCACGACGTAATCGTAGGTGCGGCCATCGCCCATGACGCCGACGCTCTTGACCGGCAAGAACACCGTGAAGGCCTGGCTGGTGAGGTCATACCAGCTCTTGCCCGATGCTTCATCGATGAAGTTGCGCAGCTCTTCAATAAAGATGGCGTCGGCCTGGCGCAGCAAGTCGGCGTATTCCTTCTTGACCTCGCCCAGAATCCGAACGCCCAAACCGGGACCGGGAAAAGGATGCCGGTACACCATGTGATAGGGCAAACCGAGCGCAACACCGAGCTCGCGCACTTCGTCCTTGAACAACTCGCGCAGGGGCTCTAACAACTTGAGCCCGAGCTTCTCAGGCAAACCACCGACGTTGTGATGGCTCTTGATGACCACTGCTTTCTTGTTTTTGGCGCCGCCGGATTCGATCACGTCAGGGTAAATCGTGCCCTGGGCCAACCAGGCGACATGGCGCGACTGGTCGCTCTTGAGCTTGTCCGCCTCGGCCTTGAACACCTCGACAAATTCACGGCCAATGATTTTGCGCTTGGCTTCGGGCTCGCTCACACCTGCGAGCTGGCCCAGGAACTGATCGGC
Organism: Burkholderiales bacterium; assembly: GCA_038215405.1. Classification (GTDB taxonomy): domain Bacteria; phylum Pseudomonadota; class Gammaproteobacteria; order Burkholderiales; family Burkholderiaceae_C; genus Rhodoferax. Next base: position 5,297 of record JBBQQX010000101.1, on the reverse strand, counting down.
GGCATCGACGCGAATCACCTTGGCGTGCAGCTTGCCGACAAACATCTCCATCACCAGATCGCCCTCGTTCAGGCGCAACAGGCCGTGATCGACGAACACGCAGGTCAGCTGATCGCCAATGGCCCGGTGAATCAGGGCAGCGGCGACGGATGAATCCACCCCACCGGAGAGACCCAGAATCACTTCTTCGGTGCCGACCTGGGCGCGGATCTGCTCCACGGCCTCACTGATGTAGTCACCCATGATCCAGTCAGCCCGGGCGCCGCAGATATCAAGCACAAAACGCTCCAGAATGGCCGCGCCGCGCTTGGTGTGCGTCACCTCGGGGTGAAACTGCAGGCCATAGAAACGCCGCTCTTCGTCGGCCATGCCGGCAATCGGGCAACTGTCGGTACTGGCCATCAGCTTGAAGCCGGGCGGCAACTCGGTGACCTTGTCGCCATGGCTCATCCAGACCTGTAGCATGCCGTGGCCCGCAGGCGTCTTGTAGTCCTGAATGCCCTCCAACAAGGCGGTGTGTCCGTGCGCACGCACATCAGCCGGGCCAAATTCGCGCTGGTGCCCGCTGGTGACGATGCCGCCCAACTGGTGCGCCATGGTTTGCATGCCGTAGCAAATGCCCAGCACCGGCACGCCCAGTTCAAACACCGCAGGCGGCGCTTTGTCAGTCGTATCTTCATAGACGCTGGCGTGGCTGCCCGACAGGATGATGCCCTTGAGCTTGCCGTCTCGGGCATAGGTGCGCAGCCACTCGTCAGTCACGTCACAAGGATGAACTTCGCAAAACACATGGGCCTCGCGGATGCGCCGTGCAATGAGCTGGGTGACCTGCGAGCCGAAGTCAAGAATGAGGATTTTTTGATGCATATTTAATCAGTTGAGGACAGAGCCGCTTCTTTCGCTGTGCTCAAGTAAGCTGGTCTTTCCCGCAATTATTCAGCACGGTAATTCGGCGCTTCTTTGGTGATCTGTACATCATGGACATGGCTTTCCCGGATGCCGGCGGTCGTGATTTCCACAAACTCGGCCTTGTCCTGCATCTCTTCGATGGTGGCGCAGCCGCAGTAACCCATGCTGGCGCGCAAGCCACCGGCCATCTGGTAAATGATGTTGACCATGGAGCCTTTGTAAGGCACGCGACCTTCAATGCCTTCGGGCACCAGTTTGTCGGCGTTCGGATTGCCGGTGGAGGATTCCTGAAAATAGCGGTCAGCACTGCCCTGTTGCATGGCGCCGATCGAGCCCATGCCGCGGTAGCTTTTATAGCTGCGACCCTGAAACAGAATCACTTCGCCCGGGGCCTCTTCGGTGCCCGCGAACATGCCCCCCATCATCACCGTGCTGGCGCCGGCGGCAATGGCTTTGGAGATGTCGCCGCTGAAGCGAATGCCACCGTCGGCAATCAACGGTACACCGGTGCCCTTGAGGGCCATGGCCACGCTGTCAATCGCCATGATTTGCGGCACGCCCACGCCCGCCACGATACGGGTGGTGCAAATGGAACCCGGCCCAATGCCAACCTTGACCGCGTCTACGCCGGCCTCGACCAGCGCCAGCGCTGCGGCGCCCGTGGCAATATTGCCGCCGATCACTTCAACATGCGGAAAGTTTTGCTTGACCCAGCGCACCCGCTCAATCACGCCTTTGCTGTGGCCATGCGCTGTGTCCACCACGATGGCATCAACCCCGGCGCGGGCCAACAGCTCCACCCGCTCTTCCGTACCCTCCCCCACGCCCACAGCAGCGCCGACGCGCAGCTTGCCCTGGGCATCGCGTGCGGCATTGGGGAAACTGGTTTGCTTGGTGATGTCTTTGACTGTGATCAGGCCCTTGAGCTCAAAAGCGTCGTTCACCACCAGCAGGCGCTCAATCTTGTACTGGTTCAATAGCACCTTAGCCTGCGTGATGGTGGTGCCATCGGGCACCGTGATCAACTTGTCGCGCGGGGTCATGATCTGGCTCACCGGCAGGTCATACCGGGTCTCGAAGCGCAGGTCACGCCCCGTCACCAGGCCCACCACCTTGCCGCCATCGCAGACCGGAAAGCCTGAGACACCGAGTTGCGCCGACAAATCCATCACCTGGCGCACCGTGTGGTGTGGCGTGATCACCACGGGGTCGCGCAGCACCCCGGACTCATAGCGCTTGACTTTCGCCACTTTGGCGGCCTGCTGCTGCGGTGTCATGTTTTTGTGGACGATGCCAATCCCGCCTTCCTGCGCAATGGCAATAGCCAAGCGCGACTCGGTGACCGTGTCCATGGCGGCAGAGACCAAGGGCAGGTTGAGCGCAATATTGCGAGTGAAACGGGTGGCGAGAGATGTGTCCTTGGGTAGGACTTGAGAGTACGCTGGCACCAACAAGACATCGTCGAAGGTGAGTGCTTTGCCGATCAGGCGCATGGTCTAAGCTCCAAATGGCGGATTGTACCCGCGCCTCTGGCACTCATCTTGCCTTGCATGAGGTCTGAAAACCCAGTTTCACCATCCTATTTAGCGCGCAGCGAGCTCGACTGAGCGCTAAACTTCAGCCATGAAAAATATTCGATCCATTTTCTTTCTGCTCGCCAGTCTGGTCTCTCTGGCCGCTCAAGCGCAATGGCAATGGACAGACAAGGACGGTCATAAGGTGTTTAGTGACCTCGCGCCCCCGGCCGACGTCTTGGAGAAGAATATTTTGAAACGCCCTGGCAGCAACAGCGCGACCAAGGCCGCTGCGCCAGTCCCGGCGTCGGTGGCCACAGCAGCGCCGCAAAGCGTGGCCAGCGCCCCCACATTCAGTGGCGTTGACAAGGAACTGGCGGACAAGAAGAAAAAAGCGGACGAAGCACAAGCCGCCCAACGCAAGGCCCAGCAAGAGAAAGTCATGAAAGCCAAAATTGAAAATTGCGCCCGCGCCAAACAGGCCAAAGCCAACTTTGATTCGGGCGTGCGCATCAGTCGCATCAACGAAAAAGGTGAGCGTGAGGTGCTCGATGATGCCGCCCGTGCCACTGAGCTCAAGCGCATTCAGTCCATCGTGGATTCCGACTGCCAATAGCCAGCCGGAGGCGTCGCCCCGGTGGGGCTGACTCAATAGCCGGCCTTGGCGCCTGCGCGTTTCTTCACAAAAGGGCCGGCGCTGCGGGCGCCCTGGCTGACAAAGCGCTCACGACGCGCCACTTTGGGGTCGACGCGAAGTGGCCGGTAAATTTCAACCCGGTCCAGGTCTTGGAGCCCTTGGGTCAAGTCGGCGGTGTTCCCCCAGATGCCCAATGCCAAGTCGCAAGTATCAAGGTCCGGGAATAGCCGCAACAGACCACTGGCCTGCAGCGCCTGCAGGACGGTGCTGCCTGCGTTCAGTTGCAGCACGACCTCGCGCACATCGCGGGGAAACGGTGCATAAACCACCGTGATTTGAAGGCCCGTGTTACTCGCCATAAACCTGCTGGGCCCGTTTGACAAAGGCGTCCACCATACTGGCGGCGATCTTGTCAAAAACCGGGCCCACCAGCTTGCCCAGCGTCACATTGTCAAAACCGTAGTTCAGTGTCAGCTCCACCCGGCAAGCCCGTTGGGAGTCATCACCAATGGGCACAAAATTCCATTCGCCATCCAGTCGCGAAAACGGTCCGTTAACCAATTTGATGGCCACCTGCCGGTCCGGCACGTGCGCGTTGCGCGTCGTGAACGTCTGGCGGATGCCACTGAAAGAAATGCCGATCTCCGCCGTCATGCCGGTTTCATCACTTGTGACGACGCGCGCGCGATCACACCAAGGCAAGAATTTGGGATATTGATCCACGTCCGTCACGAGCACATACATCTCGGCCCGGCTGTACCAGATGAGGACGGACTTGGTGACTGTTTTCATCGCGGGTTGGTGCTCTGCGCAAGATTGTAAACAAGTGGCCAGTCCGGGAACCCCAGTCTCGCCAGCAGCGCGCGGTCGCCTTCAGCTTGAGGATTGCCCGTGGTGAGCCGCACGCGCGCTTTGGGCATGGTGATGCGCGCCACCGCGATGTTCAGTTGGCTTAGGGGTGGGCTGGCCAGTTGGGTAGACCGGAAAAATCAAGATGGTTGACTGCAGCAACAGCGTGGGGCTGCAACAGCCGCGGCACGCGACCCAGCAACGGCGCCGGTACGCGCAGCAACAAGGCTTCGATATTCTCGTTGGCAAAGTGCATGTCAGTCTCAAGCTCATTGGCAACCCAGCCGGCCAGCAGCAAGCCGCGCGCCTTGATCGCTTCAACCGTCAACAAGGCATGATTGATGCAACCCAGGCGCAGGCCCACCACCAGCACGACCGGCAGATCCAGTTGCTGCGCCAGGTCAGCGGTGTCGAAACTGCCCGACAGCGGCACGCGGAAACCGCCAACGCCCTCAACCACCACCGCGTCCGAAGCGGCAGCGACCTCAATGAACGCAGCCAGAATCGGGGCCGATTCGATCGCAACACCTTCCAGTTCAGCGGCAATGTGGGGTGCTACTGGCTCCCTGAATAGGTAGGGGGTGGTCAACGATGGCAGCATGACGACATTGCCGGCTGCCGCCAGCGCATCGGCATCACCGTTGTGCCAGACGCCTTGGCGCAAGTCGGCCCCGGCTGCCACTGGCTTCATGCCGCAGGCACGCACGCCGGTTTGCACCAGCGCGTGCAGCATGGCCGCCGAGATCAGCGTCTTGCCCACTTCGGTGTCGGTGCCTGTGACGAAGCACGCAAAGGGGGTAGGCGGCCCGCTAACGTGCGGGGTGGACTGGAACTCGGTCGCTGGCAGCGGCGCCAACAATGGACTAGTCGCTGCAACTGGTTCGTCGCTGGTGCTCATATCAACTCCATGTTGAGTGGATTTAAGGCCCCGATCAGCTGCGCCACTTGCTTCGTCGTGTGCGCCGCCGGCAAGGTCAGGCGCAAACGGTGCTGCCAACCAATACCAGGTTGCAGTCGAGGCCCATTTGCAGTGGTTCCCAAGTGGTCGAGGCGAGTCGCATTTTAGTCACCGTTGGCAGTGGTCGCGAAAACGTGGCAGAGTCGGGGCTCTCCGTTGAATGAGGTCCTCATGGTCCGCAATTCCACTTTAATTTCCCTGCAAAAGTACACCAAGGCGCTGTCGGTCGCTCTGGGTTACCGCGATCAATTGACACGACTGCATTCTGATCGGGTGCTTGCTCTGTCGCTGGAAATGGGTGTGCATTGCGCTTTGTCGGGCGCCGAAATCGATGCGCTTCGAATAGGTGCAGTGTTTCATGACATCGGGAAGATTGGCATTCCAGATCGTGTCTTGTTCAAGCCCGCAAAGCTGGATCAGACTGAGTGGG
>JBBQQX010000100.1:0-12373 GCA_038215405.1 Burkholderiales bacterium | reverse complement strand
GCACTGGTGGCGCCATTCAAGCCCAAAGATGCCGATTTGTTCTCGATCATCTCCAGCTTTGATGCTGCCTACTTCGCCTACAACGACTACCAGCGCGCGATCGAGCGCTTCTGGACGCTCAAATACGTGCAGCAGCAGGGCATCACCGAAATTGAGGCTACGGTCTTCAAGGACAACTTGGTGCGCGCCGACGCGCTGCCGCTGGTGCTGCCGGTCATGGGCGCGCAAGGCTTGCCACGCGGCGCTCGCGTGCGCGTGAAGCTCGGCGATATCGACGAGGTGTCGCTGGACATTCATGGCACGGTGATCGAACGCCTTGACGTGGCGTTTGATGCAGGCGCAGAGCCTGGCCAGGGCGGTGAAGCCGGTTACGACGAAGACGATGACAGTCTGGTGGCCGGCCCGATTGCGATTGCCGTGGATATGAGCGAGCCTGTTGGCGACGGCTCTGAGACGACCGGGAGTGCGGCGACCGCCCCCGCCGATCAAGCTACCCCGTGAAACTGGCCGCCTTCAGCCCGCTGCAGCTGGCGCTTGGCGCCTCGATTGCCGTGCACGCCGCGCTCCTGACGGTGCGCTTTGTAGACCCGCAGGCCTTCAACCGGGTGTTTGAAGACACCCCGCTCGAGGTGATTCTGGTCAATGCCCACACCCAGGAGCGTCCCGAAAAAGCCCGCGCCATTGCCCAGGCCAATATGGCCGGTGGCGGCGACGCCGAGCGCGGCCGCGCCACCAGTCCGCTGCCACCGGCGCTGATTTCTGAGGTGGGCGAGGACACCGAAGACCAGGCGCAGCGCCAGTTGCAGAACCTGCAGGAACAACAGACGCTGTTGCTGGCCCAGGTGAAACGCCTGCTGGCGGCCCTGCCCCCGGTCGACCCGCGCCAGGCCAGTGACTCACCCGAGCGGGCCGAGCGCGAACAAAAGCGTCGCCAGCTGATCAAACTGCTGGCCGAGATCGAGCGGCGCATCAACCAGGAAAATGCCCGCCCCAAGAAGCGCTACATCAGCCCGGCCACGCGCGAGGCGGTGTACGCGATCTATTACGACCACCTGCGCCGCGCCATCGAAGACAAGGGCACGCAGAACTTCCCCGAACTGGCGGGCAAGAAGCTCTACGGCGAGTTGGTGATGTCGGTCACGGTCAATTTCGATGGGCAGATTCTGGGCACCCGGATCGAGCAAAGCTCGGGCAACCGCACGCTGGACCGGCGCGCCGAAGCCATCACCCGCAATGCAGCGCCCTTTGGCCGCTTCAGTCACGCGATGCGCCAGCGCGCCGACCAGATCGTGGTGATCTCAAGCTTCAAGTTCACGCGCGACGAGACCCTGGAAACCCAACTCAGGTCCAGGTAATTGACTGATCAATCAACACACCGTACCCCGATGCCACCCGATCTTTACTGCGTCATGGGCAACCCGGTGGCGCACAGCCGCTCGCCCTGGATTCATGCCCGCTTTGCCGAACTCACCGGCCAGCGGCTGCACTACGGCAAGCGCCAGATTGAACCGGGCGGCTTTGCGCAGGCGCTGCACGCCTTTGCCCACGAGGGCGGCCTCGGCTGCAACGTCACCGTGCCCTTCAAGTTTGAAGCCGCTGCGCTGGCCACCCAGACCAGCGAACGCGCTGCTTTGGCGCAGGCGGCCAATACCTTGAGCTTTAGAGAGGGTGAAATCCTGGCAGACAACACCGATGGCGTGGGGCTGGTTGACGACATCGAGCAGGGCGCCGGGCTGGAGCTGCAGGGCCGCCATGTGCTCTTGATCGGCGCCGGCGGCGCTGCGGCCGGCGTGCTCGGGCCCCTGATCCTGGCGCACCCAGCCAGCATCACCGTGGCCAACCGCACGCTTGAGAAAGCGCACGCGCTGGTCAAACGCCATGCGGCACTGGCGACGCTACAAAATACAGAGCTTCTTGCGCACAGTCTGCAAAGGCTACGGGGCAATTTTGACGTCGTCATCAACGCCAGCGCCAGCAGCCTGAGTGGCGCCACGGTGCCAGTAGCGGGCAGCACGCTCAAAGCCGGTGCCCTGGCTTACGACATGATGTACGGCCCCGCCGCGCGAGGCTTTTTAACCTGGGCGCATGAGCACGGGGCATTGCCGCGTGACGGCCTGGGCATGCTGGTGCAGCAGGCTGCGCAGGCGTTCTTCATCTGGCGCGGAGTGCACCCACCGGCCCAGCAGGTGCTGGCCGAGTTGCGCGCCGTGATGGCTCAGTGATACTTTGTCATTGCTCAGTCGGCTGCGGGGGTCGGGGTTGGCGCTTGATGGTTGATGGTTGATGGTTGATGGTTGATGGTTGATGTTCAGGCTTGAGGCTGCGGCTGCGGCTGCGGCTGCGGCTGCGGCTGCGGCGGCGACGGTGTTTTTCTGGGATTTTTCCCCCACTCACTCCCCCAACCCCTCTCTCGCCCCGCCGGGCGAAAGAGGGGGGCTTCATGTGGCCGCGTTTTTTAAGGCGAGAACTTTGCGCTTGACTGCGCGCTGGCCTCAAAGTGAAGGCAACCCAGCGACCAGTCACTGTAGCCAAATTCGGCCTCGCATCCGATGGCCTCTACTTCAGATTTTTCGGTCTGTAGCCCAGAGTCCGGCCACTCAGATCAAGCGCTGCCGCAACGCCAATTGGCCGCAGCCTGCGTGCAGGCCACCGAAAGACGCCTCAATCAGCTCCCCACGAAGTTTGATGGCAACGCGCCCCTGCGCGCCTTTTTCCCACCTTTGAATACGCGGCCAGATGTGGCTGTTAGCTCCCTTTCCGCCCCGGCGGGGGTGGAGAGGGTTGGGGTGAGGGGGGGGAATACAAGGCATAAGAAACAAGAACGCCGCAGATAACCGTTTTGGAAGTTCAACCGCCAAGCGGTGCGGCTTGGCGGCTAAGCCTTGCTGCTTGATGCCCATCTCTCCCAGGAAGTTGAGCAATGACAATGGCTTGATAAAATCAGTGCGTGCTGCAACAACGAACCCTTAAATCACTGACCCGCGCCATCGGCGTGGGCCTGCACAGCGGCCAGCGCGTCGAAATTGTGCTGCGGCCCGCGCCGCCCGACACCGGCATCGTATTCCGCCGTGTCGACCTGCCGCAAGTCGTGGACATTCCCGTCTCGGCCACCGCGGTTTCGGACACCACCATGGCCTCCACCATTGCCAATGGCAACGTCAAGGTGCACACGGTGGAGCACTTGATGTCGGCCTGCTCCGGCCTCTGCGTGGACAACCTGTATGTCGACATCACGGCCGAAGAAGTGCCCATTCTGGACGGTTCGGCGGCGTCCTTTGTGTTTCTGCTGCAAAGCGCGGGCATTGTCAAACAGAACGCGCCCCGGCGCTTCGTGCGGTTGACTCAGGTTGTGGAGGTGCGCGAAGGCAGTGGCGCCACTGAAAAGTGGGCGCGCCTGTCGCCCTACCACGGCTACCAGCTCAGTTTCGAAATCGACTTTGCCCACCCCGCCGTGGACGCCACCGGCCAGCGCGTGCTCTTTGATATGAGCAGCGGCTCCTATGCCAAAGACATCGCCCGCGCCCGCACCTTTGGCTTCACCAAAGACGTGGAAATGATGCGCGCCAAGGGTCTGGCGCTGGGCGGCGGGCTGGACAACGTGATCGTGATGGACGATTACAAGATCCTCAATGCCGAGGGGCTGCGCTACGACGACGAGTTCGTCAAGCACAAGATTCTGGACGCGATGGGTGACCTGTATCTGCTGGGCAAACCCCTGCTGGCCAGTTACAGCGCGCGTCGCTCGGGCCACGCCCTGAACAACCTGCTGCTGCGCGAGTTGCTCAGGCGCACCGACGCCTGGGAGGTCGTCACCTTTGAAGATGCCGAACGCGCGCCGCAAGGCTTTGCGCAGCTGGCGCCGGCCTGGTAAAGGCAGCGGCCCCCACCATGGTGCTGGCGCGTACGCTCATTTTCTTGCTGCTGCTGGGCGCCATCGTATCTTTTGCGTTCTTTGCTTTCACAGGTCAGCAACGCTTCAAACGCTACGGCCTGCTTATATTGAAATGGGTTTTGATCAGCGGTTTTGCCTTCTTTGCCGTCTTGATCGTGCAACGACTGGGCTGAACCGCATCCGTCAGGATCAACCTGGCAAGGCGACGGCGGGCAACAGTCCGCCTTCGCCAGCAGCGCTTCAGCGTGTGATCACCACTTTTTGGTACAGACCGCCAAAATAGGTCTCTTTCTTGACCTGGGTGACCGCAATGTCAGCGGGCAACCAGTCGGCGATCTCGCCGCGCCACAGGTCCATGGCAAAGGGTTCCAGTGTGGTCAGGATCGGCACCATGATGTAGCGGAACGGGTTGACCGCCACGGGCCGGTGGTAATCGACAAAGATCAGCTTGCCGCCCGGTTTGGTCACGCGCAGCGCCTCTGAAATGGTCTTGTGGCGCGCCTCGACCGGCTGCTCATGCAAGAGAAAAAACACAATCACCGTGTCGCGGCTGGCGTCGTCAAACTGCATGTCGGTGGAGTCCTGGCGCTGCACCGTGACTTTGCGCGCATCTTTGAGCTTGGTGTGCATGTTGGCAATCTGCACCGGCGCCACATCAATCACATCGAGGTGCGCGTTCGGCCCCAGGCGCTTGACCAGATGCTCGGTAAAGTTGCCGTAGACGCAGGCCACCTGCAAGACCTTGCCGTCAATGACTGGCCCCATCTCGGCCAGGGCGGCGTCGCGCAGGCGGGCGAAGTTGCCCCACAGAATCAGGTTCACCAGCCACTGGCGCTCAAACACGCGCACCGCGTTGGGGTGCGTGTAGGCCCACCAGTAGGTCTCCTGCAGGTACTTGGGCACGGGCACGGCCGCGAATGAAGGCTCGGCCTGCAGCACCGCCAAGGCGGGCTCAGCGTCGGTCACAGTGGCAAATTCTTTGGGACTCACAAATAGTCAACCTTCAACAAAGCCCCTGAAGGGGCAATCAAACCCCGAGCGGGCTTGAGATGGATAAAACAGGTCAGAGGAAGAAGCCTCAGAAACGAAGACGGCAGGTCACTTCAAAAGTCAGGCCAGCCGTGGCCCAAATATATACCAAGTCCCTTAGCGCGTGCGCCCGGCCTTGTATTTGCCATTGCCCGCGCCAATGACACCGTCGGCCTGCGCCAGCCGCGCCAAGGCCTTGGCCGCGTGGGCGTGGGTGATGGCCAGGCCCAGCGCGTCGGCAGCGTCCGGCCCCGGCAGCCCTGGCAGCACCAGCAGGCGACGCACCATCTCCTGCACCTGGGCCTTGTCGGCGCGGCCATAGCCCACCACCGCCTGCTTCATCTGCAGCGCGGTGTACTCCGCCACGGTCACGTCGCCAGAGACCAGCGCCGTGATGCAGGCACCGCGCGCCTGGCCGAGCAGCAAGGTGGACTGCGGGTTGACATTGACAAACACGATCTCGACCGACGCGCACGCCGGCTGGTAGCGCGCCACCACCTCGCGCACGCCATCAAACAAGACCTTGAGCCGCGCCGGCAACTGCCCCTTGTCCAGATGCATCGTGCTGATGGTGCCACTGGCGACGTAGTTAAGCGTCTGGCCATCGACATCGATCACACCAAAACCGGTGGTGCGCAAGCCGGGGTCTATGCCGAGGATTCTCATTCTTATGAAAGATGGCCCGGCCTCAGGGCAATTCAACGTTGCCCAGGCGGTTGGCGATCACGTTGGCGCGCCCGGCCACGTAGCTGGAATTGGGGATTTTTTCAAAATACTTGGGACGCGGCAGCATCACGGCCAGGCGCGCAGCCTCATTGGCGCTCAATCTGGACGCCGGTTTGCCAAAGTAGCGCTGCGCGGCAGCTTCGGCGCCAAAGACGCCCTCGCCCCACTCGGCGCTGTTGAGGTAAATCTCCAGGATGCGCTGCTTGCTGAGCAGGAGTTCCAGCAGCACCGTCAGCACCAACTCCTGACCTTTGCGCAAGAGCGTGCGCTCGCCCGACAAGAACAGATTCTTGGCCAGTTGCTGCGTGATGGTGGAGCCGCCGACGACTTTGGGTGCGCGAACCGCGGGTGCGGCCTTGGCCGGGGCCGCCGGACTGCTTTTGGCAGGCGGTAATTTGCTGCCTCTGGCGGCCTGGGCTGCCTGCTGTTTGGCCACTTGCGCCTCGGACTTGGCATTCTTTTGCCAGGCTTTCTCCAGCGCATCCCAGTCGACCCCGTCGTGGACTGTGAAGCTGCCGTCCTCCGAGGCGATCACCGCGCGCTTGAGGTTGTCCGAGATCTGCGGGTAGTCGACCCATTGCTGGCGCCAGTGCCAAATGCCCTTGTCGTGCGCCAGGTGCCACGCCTGCGAGCGCTGAAAGGCGGTGGACTGCGGGTCCACCACCGCCATGGCGGCAATGCGCACCAAAAAATAGAGCTGCAGCGCCAACAGCGCCGCGGCCACCAAGCCAAGCCAGCGCAGGGCCGACTTCATCGCCCGCCCCGGCACGCCTGCGCTGCCCGCGCCCCAGGCCCGCTCAAACCCGGCATCCTGGGTGTCTCAGTCGGCCTGCTTGCGCAAGAAGGCCGGAATCTCGAAGTCGTCCATGCCGCCGCTGGCCAGCGCGTCAACCTTGGCCGCGGCCTGGGTGCGGTCTGGCGGGCGACGCCACACGCTGGGCGTGGCCAGCGCGTTGTAGTCGGGCTGCATGCGACCGCCGTTGCCCATGCCGCTCGACATCATGCCGGTGGCATTGCCGGTGGTGGTGCCGGCGGGATTGAAGCTGGGGACCTGAAACGGCACGTTGTCGGTGCCGGTGCGCAGCACCTGCAGCGGCGGCGCGGTGCGGCGCACGCCCTGGCGCGACAGGCCGGTGGCCACCACGGTCACGCGGATTTCATCGCCCAGCGCGTCGTCGTAAGCCGTGCCGTAGATCACATGGGCGTCGGCCGAGGCGTAAGCGCGAATCGTGTTCATGGCCAGCTTGGATTCGCTCAATTTGAGCGACCCTTTGGCCGCGGTGATCAGCACCAGCACACCCTTGGCGCCCGACAGGTCGATACCCTCTAGCAGCGGGCAGGCCACAGCCTGTTCGGCGGCAATGCGCGCACGGTCCGGCCCGCTGGCCATCGCGGTGCCCATCATGGCCTTGCCGGGTTCGCCCATGACAGTGCGCACGTCTTCAAAGTCGACGTTCATCAGGCCAGGGACGTTGATGATTTCGGCAATGCCGCCCACGGCGTTTTTCAACACATCATTGGCATGGGCAAAAGCCTGGTCTTGTGTCACGTCGTCGCCCAGCACGTCGAGCAGTTTCTCGTTGAGCACCACAATCAGCGAATCGACATTGGCTTCGAGCTCGATCAGGCCGCTGTCGGCATTGGTCATGCGCCGGCCACCTTCAAAATCAAAGGGCTTGGTGACGACACCGACGGTCAGAATGCCCATTTCACGCGCCACGCGCGCAATCACGGGTGCCGCACCGGTGCCGGTGCCGCCACCCATGCCGGCGGTGATGAACAGCATGTTGGCGCCGTCAATGGCAGCGCGAATGTCGTCAATGGCGGCTTCTGCGGCTTCCCGCGCTTTGTCGGGCTTGCTGCCCGCGCCCAGACCGGTGGTACCGAGCTGGATGCATTTGTGCGCATCGCTGCGGCTCAGGGCCTGCGCGTCAGTGTTGGCGCAGATGAACTCGACGCCTTGCACGCCGCTGTCAATCATGTGGCCGACGGCGTTGCCGCCGCCGCCGCCGACGCCGATCACTTTGATCTGGGTGCCCAGGTTAAAGGCATGTTCTTCAATCATTTCGATGGGCATTTTTAGCTCCTTGGGTTTCAATAAATGGGACGTTGCTGACATGTTTCAAATTCTTGGCTGGGACCGGCGGCTCTGCGGGTCGCCATCGACATCGCCTTGGCATGTGCGGGCTGGCACGGCTCAACCACAGTTGGACCATCATGGCTAAAAGTTCCCCACAAACCAGTCTTTGACCTGGCTGAATGCGGTTTTCATGGAACCATTCTTTTGCGCCACCTTGAAGCCGCGTAGGCGCGCCATGCGGGCTTCTTCGAGCAGGCCCATGACGGTGGCAGCGCGCGGCTGCGCCACCATGTCGGCCAGCGCGCTGGAATACTTGGGAATGCCGCGGCGCACCGGCTTCAAGAAGATGTCTTCGCCCAGTTCGACCATGCCGGGCATGACGCAACTGCCGCCCGTGAGCACGATGCCGCTGGAGAGCATTTCTTCAAATCCCGACTCGCGCATCACCTGGTGCACCAGCGTGAAGATTTCCTCGACCCGGGGCTCGATGACACCGGCGAGCGCCTGGCGGCTGAGCATGCGCGGGCCGCGGTCGCCCAGGCCCGGCACTTCGACCTGGGCGTCGGGGTCAGCCAGCAACTGCTTGGCGTAACCGCTCTCAACCTTGATCTCTTCGGCGTCCTTGGTCGGCGTGCGCAATGCCATCGCAATGTCGCTGGTGATCAGATCACCCGCAATCGGGATCACCGCGGTGTGGCGAATGGCGCCGTTGGTAAATATCGCTATATCGGTGGTACCGGCGCCAATATCGACCATGGCCACGCCCAGTTCCCGCTCATCCTCGGTCAACACCGACAGGCTACTGGCCAACGGGTTGAGCATGAGTTGCTCCACCTCCAGGCCGCAGCGGCGCACGCACTTAATGATGTTCTCGGCCGCGCTCTGCGCGCCAGTCACGATGTGCACCTTGGCCTCCAGCCGGATGCCGCTCATGCCGATCGGCTCCTTCACGTCCTGGCCATCGATGATGAACTCTTGCGGCTCCACCAGCAGCAGACGCTGGTCGGTCGAGATGTTGATGGCCTTGGCCGTCTCCACCACGCGCGCCACATCGGCGGCGCTCACCTCCCGGTCCTTGATCGCCACCATGCCGTGCGAATTGATGCCGCGGATATGGCTGCCGGTGATACCGGTGTAGACCCGGGTGATCTTGCAGTCCGCCATCAGCTCGGCCTCTCTGAGCGCCTGCTGGATGCTTTGTACCGTGGCGTCAATATTGACCACCACCCCGCGCTTGAGACCGTTGCTCGGAGCCACCCCGAGACCGGCGAGTTTGAGCACGCCGCCCGGCAGCACCTCGGCCACCACCACCATCACTTTGGCCGTCCCGATGTCCAGCCCCACTACCAAGTCTTTGTATTCTTTTGCCATAAGTTCACCTGTTGCTTGTATTGCCGCTAGTTCTTGGGTAGGGCCGCTGCCAGCGTGCTGACGCCGCGCAGGCGTATGGCATAGCCGTCCTGATGCCGCAGGTCTGCGCTTTGCAGCGCCTCGGGCTTACGCCCGTAATGCGAAGTGACCTGGGTCAGCGTTTGCAGGAAGCGCTGGGTGCGCGCCAGAACCTCGGGCACAGCACCACTGCCCAACTGCAGTTCGGCGCCGGTGTCCAAGCGCGCGCGCCAGCCACCGTGCGGGGTCAGCTCAAGCTGCTCCAGGCCCAGGTCCATTGATTCGAAGGGCGCTTGCAGCGTCTGGTACATGGCCAGCACCTGAGCCGCCTGTTCGTCCGGGCCCTGCAAGCGCGGCAGATTCTCTTGCTCAAGCTCACCCATGTTCGCTTCAAACACTTCGCCAAAATTATTCAGCAGCCGGGATTCAGTCTCACCCCCCCAATAAGCCACGGCATGGTGCTCCTGCAGTTGCACCCGCAGGCGGTTGGGGAAGTCGCGATGCACCACCGCGCGCCGCACCCAGGCCAGCGACTCAAAGGCCTGGCGCGCTGCACTCAGGTCCAGCGTCAGGAAGGTGCCGCTCAGGTGCGGCAGCACATTGGCGCGCAGGGTCACCGCGTTTTGGTGTGTCACCTCGCCCGTCACAGTGATGGACCGAACGGTGAACACTGCGTGACGCGATGCCCACAGTGCCCCCGCGCCGAGCACACCCACGGCCAGCGCCATAAACAGGACGGTCGCCGTCAGGTTCATAAGCTTGACATCGAGCGGTGCGGGCACGGGTGAGTTCATTCCTGGCCCTCGCACGGCTGGGCCGTCGCCTTGGCGCCCGCATCGGCGCCGCCATAGTCGCGGGTGGCATGCTGCAGCACCTCCAGGCAAAGCGCCGGGTAGCTGATGCCAGCGGCCTTGGCCGCCATCGGCACCAGCGAATGCGGCGTCATGCCGGGCGAGGTGTTGATCTCCAGCAGGTAGGGCGCGCGCGTGGCCGCGTCGATCATCACATCGACGCGGGCCCAGCCGCGGCAACCCAGCACCTGGTAGGCCTTGAGTGCCAGCGCTTGAATGTTCGCTTCTTCGCCTGCTGGCAAGTCGGCCGGCACCAGATATTGCGTGGTGTCGGCGAAGTACTTGGCCTGGTAGTCGTAATTGCCGCCCGGTGCCACGATGCGGATCACGGGCAGGGCATGGGCGCTCGCGCCCGAGCCGAGGATCGGAATCGTCACCTCATCGCCTTTGACAAACTGCTCACACAGCACCATGGCGTCATGCTGGGTCGCCAGGCCATAGGCCGCGCCACACTGCTCAGCTTGCGTGACCTTGCTCAAGCCGATGGTGGAGCCTTCGCGGTCGGGCTTCACGATCATCGGGCTGCCCAGCACGGCAAAGGCTTGGCTGGTAGCCGCGGCGCTGTCCACCTGCTGCCATTCGGGCGTGGGCAAGCCCTCACTGCGCCAGATGCGCTTGGTCATGACCTTGTCGATGCCAATGCTGGACGCCATCACGCCCGAACCGGTATAGGGGATGCCCAGCAGTTCCAACGCACCCTGCACCGTGCCGTCTTCGCCAAAGCGGCCATGCAACGCAATGAAGCAGCGCGAAAAACCCTGGACCTTTAGCTCGGCCAGGTCGCGCTGCGCCGGGTCAAACGCATGGGCGTCCACCCCTTGGGACAAGAGCGCCTGCAGCACGCCCTGGCCGGACATCAGCGACACCTCGCGCTCAGCGGAGGCGCCGCCCATCAGCACGGCGACCTTGCCCAGGCGCGCCGCCAGGCGCTCCGTGTTGCGACTGCGCTGCTGGCTCGCGCGAGTATTTTGATCAATTTGACTCATAGCCCACGTCCCTCCTGCACTAACAGCTCTGAAATTTGTAGCAACTCAAGCACCTTGGCGGCTACAGCGCCGATCGAACCAGCGCCCATGCAGAGCACCACGTCACCGTCCTTGGCGTTGTCCATAATGGCCTGTGGCATGGCGCCGATGTCATCGACAAACACCGGCTCAATGCGCCCGGCCAGGCGCAGCGCGCGCGCCAGCGTGCGGCCATCGGCCGCCACAATCGGCGCTTCACCAGCGGCATAGACTTCGGCCAGCAACACCGTATCGGCCTGACCAATCACCTTGATGAAGTCTTCAAAGCAATCGCGCGTGCGGGTGTAGCGATGCGGCTGGAACGCCAGCACCAGACGCCGACCCGGAAACGCCCCGCGCGCCGCCGCCAGCGTGGCCGCCATCTCGACCGGGTGGTGGCCATAGTCGTCAACCAGCGTGAACGTGCCGCCGTCCCGGCTTGAGACCTCGCCATAACGCTGGAAGCGCCGTCCGACGCCCTTGAAACCCTCCAGGGCCCTTTGCACCGCGGCATCGTCGATGTTGAGTTCGACCGCAACGGCAATCGCCGACAGCGCATTGAGCACGTTGTGGCGCCCCGTCAGGTTCAGCACCACCGCCAGATCGGGCAGCACCACGCCGTTGCGGCGTTGCACCGTGAAATGCATTTGGCCGTCCACCGCACGCACGTCGACGGCGCGCACTTCGGCGCCTTCTTCAAAGCCGTAGCTGGTGACGGGGCAGGTGACTTGCGGAACGATCTCGCGCACGGCCGGGTCGTCGGTGCACAAAATCGCGGTGCCATAAAAGGGCATGCGGTGCAGAAAATCGACAAAAGCCTGCTTGAGCCGACCAAAGTCGTGGCCGTAGGTCTCCATGTGATCGGCGTCGATGTTGGTCACCACCGCCATGACCGGCGACAGGTTCAGGAACGACGCATCGGACTCATCGGCCTCGACCACGATGTGATCGCCCTTGCCCAGACGCGCATTGGTGCCGGCGCTGTTCAAGCGTCCGCCAATCACGAAGGTCGGGTCCAGCCCGGCCTCGGCCAGCACGCTGGCGACCAGGCTGGTGGTGGTGGTCTTGCCATGCGTGCCGGCAATCGCAATGCCGGTTTTCAGGCGCATGAGTTCGGCCAGCATCAGGGCGCGCGGCACCACCGGAATGTGTTTTTCACGGGCGGTGAGCACCTCCGGGTTGTCGGCTTGCACCGCCGTGGAGGTGACCACGGCGTCGGCGCCCTGCACGTTGGCAGCCCGGTGGCCCACATAGGTCGTGATGCCCAGCGCGCCCAGGCGCTTCAGGGTGGCGCTGTCGGCCAGGTCGGAACCTGAAATGTGGTAACCCAGGTTGAACAGCACCTCGGCAATGCCCGACATGCCGACACCGCCCACGCCCACAAAGTGAATATGACGCACAG
>JBBQQX010000099.1:0-12392 GCA_038215405.1 Burkholderiales bacterium | reverse complement strand
CGCCTCGGCGATGACCTACTCGATGGAGCGGCGCATCGCCGGTCCCGGCCATCAATTCGGCGAAGGCGATCCGCGCGGCGTCGCCGCGCCAGAAGCCGCCAACAATGCCTCGGCCTACGGTTCGCTGATTCCGATGCTGACTCTGGGCGTGCCCGGCTCGGGCACCACGGCGGTGCTGATCGGCGCGCTGACGCTGTACAACATCACGCCCGGCCCGATGCTGTTTCAGGAGCAGCCCGTCATCGTCTGGAGCCTGATCGCGTCGATGTTCATCGCCAGCGTCATGCTGCTGATCATGAACATTCCGCTGGTGAAGTTCTTCGTCAAATTCCTCGACATTCCCAATTGGTTGCTGGTCCCGGGCATCGCGGCGGTGTCGCTGATCGGCGTCTACGCCATCCACGGCACCAGTTTCGACCTGGTGCTCGGCACGCTGCTCGGCGGCCTGGGTTATGCGCTGCGGGTGATGAACTTCCCGATGGCGCCTTTCATCCTCGGCTTCGTGCTGGGCGACATGATGGAGCAGAACCTGCGCCGCGCCCTGTCAATCACAAACGGCGAGCTCGGCATACTGTTTCAGAGCCCCATTTCCAAGGGGCTGTGGATCGTCGCCGCGGCGATGATTGTGGTGCCGCCACTGATGCGCATGAAGGCAGGCCGCAAGATGCACGCTGTGATTTGAGGCGAATCAGCAGTCCAAGACACAGCACACAAGGAAACCAAGCAAAATTTATATTAAATCAGCCTGTAGCCCGCGTCCTATAAGCGCCAACAGCTATTATTTTTATGCTTTGTAGAGATAGAAACTGTCACGATCGGCACCCGCTTGGCGTCTGGCTGCGGGCACTCCCAAACCTGGGCCCGGACGCCGCGTTGCCTCAGGGCGCCAGCACCCTAATCTGGAGCAGGCGTCGGGGGTCGCTGTCCGGCTCGCTGCCGTAGACACCGCTTTGGCGGCTTTGCCCGGTGAAAGCAATCGACACCCACTGCCCCAAAGGCGCGCTCACCGTGGTGGCAAACTGGCTGCGCGACTGCGCTGGCAGGTCGGCGCCGGTTTGGCTTTGCACGCTGGCTGACTCAAGCTCAAGCGCCACTTTCACGGGCTGGCGCGCGCCGGGCCACTGTGCTTGCAGCTTGATTGCCTGACCAGCGTCCATCCATTTCACGGCGTTTGTCACGCTGGCGCTGCTGCTGCTGGCCGACGGGCCCGATGGCGTTGACAAGCTCAAGTTGGCGACTGAAGCTGATTCAATCCACTGCACAGGCATGGACCGGTCCACGCTCAGGCTGGCCTTTTCACCGTTGCGCACGCGCAGTGTCTGCGGTGCCAGCAAGGCCTTGCCCTCCTGGGTGCCCGCGCTGTAGGCGCCGCCCTCGCCCACATTCACCTCCCGCACTTGGACAATCAGGTCGCGCTGGGGCAACTGGGCGAGCGCGGGCAGCGCCATCAATCCGGCGAGGGCAAAATATTTCAGGTTTACATGTTTCATGATGAGCTCCATTATTGAGCCAAGCATGAATTCCCGCGCTGGCGCCAATTGCGAGCGCGTGGATTACGCCAACGGCTACAAGAATAAGACCGCTCTGACCCGCATGGGCCAAGTCACCTTCGCGGTGCCGCAGATGCGCTCCAGTAGCTTTTATCCCAGCGCCCTGGAGCGCAGCAGCCGCTCGGAGCAGGCCATGAATCTGGCGCTGGTCGAGATCTATGTGCAAGGCGTATCGACCCGCAAGATCATCGAAGTTTTGCAAAAGCTGGTGGGGCGTGTTAGCGGTTTTCAGCTAAAGTGCCAATTTGGTCGTGACCAACCTGGGCGTGGCACGGCGGGCAGACTTGCGCGTCAGCTCGCAGCTGCTCAAGCTGGCAAGGACGGTGAAATGAACAGCCGGGCAGCCGGGCTTAGGTCGCGACCAGTTCGCGCACCGCCGCCAGCTGCCGGCGCGACACCAGCAGCAAGTCATCAATGCCGGTGAGCCGCACGGCCCAGCCCTCACCCTCAATCGGGTCGTTCTGCTTCTCCAGTGCACGCACAGCCCGCCGGGCAATCAGGGCGTTGCGATGGATGCGCAGGAAGCGCGACTTGTACTTGTCTTCGAGGTCATTGAGGGCGCCCTCCAGTATGTAGCTGCGGGCCGCGGTGCGCACCGTGATGTATTTCAGCTCGGCCTTGAGGTAAAGCACCTCGCCCAAAGGCACGCGCTCGGTCCGGCCCCGGTCTTGAATTACCAGTACTTCTTCAGGTAAATCGGGCTCTAGCCCCCGTGTATGCTGCCTAAGACGCTCTATTTTTTGTAGTGCACTCTGCAGCCGTTCCAAGCGCACCGGCTTGGTCAGGTAGTCCACCGCCTCCAGATCAAAGGCCTGCAGCGCGTGCTCGGCGTAGGCGGTGACGAACACCACCGCCGGTGGCTGGGCGAGTGTGCGCAGCAGCTGCGCCAGCGTCAAGCCGTCAGCGCCAGGCATGTGAATATCGATCAGCGCCACATCGACCGGGTGGTGCTGCAGCCATGCCAGCGCCTGGGCCGCGTTGGCGGCCTCGGCGTCCACGCGGGCCGCCGGTGCCGTGCAATCGCCTAAGAGCGTTCGCAGGCGGGACCGGGCCAGCGCTTCATCGTCGACGATCAACACTTTGAGAACCATCGCATTAGCCTCCTGGCGTCATAACGGCACCTCGATGCGAACCTGGAACACGCCGTCTTTGAGCCCGTACTGAAACTGCCCCTGCACGTCGTGCAGCAGGCGGATCCGGTCCCGCACGTTGGCCAGCGCCAGCCCGCTGCCAGGCTCGCTGTTGCCCACGGGCACGGTGTTGGTCACCTTGATGACGACGCTGGAGCGCCGGCGCTGCGTGGATATTTTGATTTGCGCCCCTTGCGCGCTGGGCTCCACCCCGTGTTTGACCGCGTTCTCCACCAGTGGCTGCAACAACAAGGGCGGCAATTGGGCGCTTGCAACATCCGGATCGAGCGCCCACTCCACTTGAATGCGCTCGCCAAAACGCAGCTTCTCGATCGCCAGATAGCGCTGCGCCAGCATGATCTCGTCAGCTAGCGTGACCGATTTTCCCTGGTCCATCAGCGCATGGCGAAACAGGTCGCTCAGATCTTCCAGCAGGGTTTCGGCCTTGGCCGGCTCGGCCCGCACCAGCGCAATCGCCGTATTGAGTGTGTTGAACAAGAAATGCGGGCGAATGCGGGCCTGCAACTCGCTCAAGCGCGCCGCCGTGGCTGCTGGCGTCTGGCCCTTGGCACGCAACACCAGCGCCGCCACCAGCGCGGCGGAGAGCAAGGCACCGCTGGCGGCGCTGGCCAGCCAGGGCGTCGGCTCCAGCAAGCCCACCAACCACAACACACCGCAGCCGTATAAACCAGCCACGGCCCCCAGGGCGACTCCGGCCAGCTGCTGGGCAGCACTGCTCAGGCGCGCCAGCAATTTCTTGAGGCTGCACGCCGCAATCAGCCAGACCAGGGTGGCGGGCAAGACGCCCCCCGTGAGCAACGACAGGCGCGTGAGCCAGTCCAAAAAGGTCGCGGCGCCAAACATGGCACCCACCGCCACCACCGCTTCCACAAACAGCACGGCGCGCAGCATCACGCCCACATGGCAGGCATCAAACACCAGCACGGTCGCAGCTTTGGGGGCCGGCGCAGGCGGCTCCAGGGCCAGTTCCTGGAAGGTCGATAAAATTTCAGAATCTTTCATTGATCGATGAGGTTTCAAGCGCACGCGAGTTTGGGGCTGATTATTGATGATTCTCTGGCGCGAGCCTCACCTGCATCAAAGCACCCTATGCCACATAACCAATTTGATAAGAAATCGCAAGCCTGGTCTGCGCTGTTCTCCGAGCCGATGAGCGATTTGGTCAAACGCTACACCGCGAGCGTTTTTTTTGACAAGCGGCTGTGGCAGGCAGACATTGCCGGTTCTCTAGCCCATGCTGACATGCTTTGCCATCAAAAAATCATCAGCATAGAGGATCACCAGTCGATTCAAAGCGGCATGGCGACGATCACCACCGAGATCGACTCCGGCGCCTTTGAGTGGAAGCTTGAGCTCGAAGACGTGCACCTCAACATCGAGGCGCGCCTGACGCAACTCATTGGTATGGCCGGCAAACGCCTGCACACCGGGCGTTCGCGTAACGATCAGGTGGCGACCGACGTGCGCCTGTGGCTGCGCGGCGAGATTGACCTGATTTGCGCGCTGCTGGCCGAGTTGCAGACAGCGCTGCTGGACGTGGCCGAGAAAAATGTCGATGTGATCCTGCCAGGCTTCACCCATCTGCAGGTGGCCCAGCCGATCAGCTTTGGCCACCACATGCTGGCCTACGTGGAAATGTTCAGTCGCGATGGCGAGCGCATGCTCGAGGTGCGCCGGCGCACCAACCGCCTGCCGCTGGGCGCCGCAGCGCTGGCTGGCACCAGCTACCCGCTGGACCGCGAACGGGTCGCCCGCGCGTTGGGCATGGTCGACGACAAAGGCCAGCCGCAGGTTTGCCAAAATTCGCTGGACGCCGTGAGCGACCGCGACTTCGCCATCGAATTTACCGCAGCCGCCGCCCTGTGCATGGTGCACATCAGCCGCATGAGCGAAGAGCTGGTTCTGTGGATGAGCCAGAACTTTGGCTTTATCAAGATTGCTGACCGATTCACCACCGGCAGTTCCATCATGCCGCAAAAGAAAAACCCCGACGTGCCCGAGCTGGCGCGCGGCAAGACCGGGCGCGTGGTCGGCCACCTGATGGGCCTGATCACGCTGATGAAGGGCCAGCCCCTCGCCTATAACAAGGACAACCAGGAAGACAAGGAGCCGCTGTTTGACAGCGTGGACACGCTCAAGGACACGCTGCGCATCTTTGCCGAGATGATCGGCGGCCAGCTCAACCCCGCCACTGGCTTGAAAGAAGGCGGCATCACGGTCAACCCAGAGGCAATGGAACGCGCCGCCCTCAAAGGCTACGCCACCGCCACCGATCTGGCCGATTACCTGGTCCGACGCGGCCTGCCATTTCGCGATGCGCACGAGACCGTGGCCCACGCCGTCAAGGCCGCCATCAAGCACCAGGTCGATCTGTCGGAGTTGCCCTTGAAGGTGCTGCAGGAGTTCAATCCGACTATTGAGAAAGACGTGTATGAGGTGCTCAGCCTTCGCGGCTCCCTCTGTGCGCGCGATATTTTGGGCGGCACGGCACCCAATCAGGTGCGGATGCAGATCGCACGGCATCAGCAGCGGCTGGGCTGAGGGCTTCGATTCACGCCATGGGCACCTACCTCGCCCTGCTGCGCGGCGTCAATGTCTCCGGGCAGAAATCGATCCGCATGCCTGAGCTGCGAGACAGCTTCCTGGCAATGGGATGCCGCGACGTTCAAACCTATCTGCAGAGCGGCAATATTGTCTTTCGCTCCGACGGCTCGCACGAGGCAACGCTTGCGGTGCGCATCCAGGCCAGGATCGCGCAGGATTTCGGTCATAACGTGCCCGTTTTGGTGCTGTCGGCCAAAGGCCTCGCCCACATCGCTGACTCGAATCCGCTGTGGCCCAGGACCGGCGCGGACGCATCGCTGTTTCACTGCACCTTCCTCTTCGAGCCGGTTTCTGCGGCTGTGTTCGTGGCGCTGAACCTTCCCACTGGCCCCGATGAACGCGCGCTGCTCCTTGGAAACGCAATCCTGATGCATTGCCCGCACGGCTACGGCAAGACAAAATTGAACAACGCCTTTTTCGAGCGCTCTCTCGACGTGCCTGCCACCACTCGCAACTGGCGCACGGTGCTGGCGCTGCAGGCGCTTTGTGCGGCGCCTTATCAGACCGCAGGCGATGCCGGCCCTGAAATAATGCCGCCAACTGCGCTGAATCAACGAGAAACTGACTAAGCGTTAAAAAATTCGTGCAAACTGCAGGCCATGAACCTCCCCGGCATTGTTTTCAGTGAAACCGATGGGCAGGTGTTCCTGCGCAGCGAGCCCGTGCCAGAGCGCCCTGCAGTTGACAGCGCCGCGCTGAAGACCCTGCTGGCACAGGCCGGTTATGGCGACTTTCTGTTACATGAAGAGGCCATCGCCAGTGCCGCGCGCGACTGCAGCAGCACGCACGAGCCGTTCGAGCGCCTGGTGGCCCAGCGCAGTGACGCTGCGATCCAGGTCCTGATTGCGCCCGACGAAATGGCGGCCGACATCAGCCTGACACCGGCCCATGGGGGTAAAGCGGTCGCCATGGAAGATCTTATGCGGGCGCTGGTCGAAGCTGGGGTGTTGTTCGGCGTTGACGAAGCAGCACTGCAACAAGCCTGCGGTGACGGCGGCGGCAAGGCGGTCCGGGTAGCCAGAGGCGTCAGCCCCGAAGACGGGATTGACACCGTTTTTGAAGAACTGATCCCGCAACCCATCGACCGCTCCCCCAAGCTCAATGAAAATGGTTTGATCGATTACCGCGAGCATGGCAGCATTGCGATGGTGCAGTCCGGGGCGCCCTTGATGCGCCGCATTCCGCCGACGCCGGGCGTTGTCGGTCACAGCATCCGGGGCCGCGTGCTCGCGCCGCACCCCGGCCATGACGAGCCTTTTGCGGCCGGCCTAGCCGGTGCGCTGGTGGCCAGCGACGACCCCAATCTGCTACAGGCAGCGGTGAGCGGAATGCCCGTGCGCGTCAAGTCCGGCATCATGGTCGAGCCGATCCTTCGCGTCACCGAGGTCAACATGACGACCGGCAATATCCACTACGAAGGCACGGTGCAGATCGATGGAGACGTTCTGCAGAACATGAAGGTCCACGCCAGCGGTGATATTGTGGTAGGTGGCATGGTGGACGGCGGTCTGCTCGAGGCCGGCGGCAACATCAAGGTGACAGGCGGCGTGATCGCGCACGCCAAGCTGCGCGCGGGGGGCTCAGTCAGCGCGCGTTTTGCACAAGGCGCCCATATTTATGCCGGTACCGTGATTGCGCTGGACGACATGGCGTTGGAGTGTGAACTTCAGTCGCTCAACCAGATCATCATCGGTGTCGCCGCCCCCAAGCGCGGCCGCCTGATTGGTGGCTCGGCTACCGCCATGATGCTGATCAAGACACCCTTGCTGGGTTCGGCCAAGGCGGCTGTCACGCAACTGGTGCTGGGCATCAACCCGGAGTTGGAGGCCAGATACCAGGCACTGAAAGAGCGCATCGCCAAAGAAAAATTGAATGAAGAAAACCTGGAAAAGGTGGTCAAGCAACTGACGGCCACCGGGGACCCCAAAGGTCTTCTGGAGCGTGTCAAAGCCTCCCGAGCGCACGCCGTGCAGGTCTGGGGCAAATCCTTGATTGAGCAAGGTGAACTCGAAAAGCAGATCGCACTGGGAAGCGCCGCCAAGGTCGAGATCGATTTTGGCGTGGATGGCGCGGCGGACATTCTTTTTGGCAAGCTCAAAGCGCGGCTGCGCCAGGAATTTGGCGCCGGCAGCTTCAGCGTTGACGCGGACGGACAAGTCGTCTTCATCAGCACCAGCGGTGTTGCCATGCCGATCCCCTAAGGGCCGGCATCGAGGCCTGACCCTGGCCCAGGGTGCGCCACTGCGCTTCGAATCGGCGTCAAAGTAACAGGTGACGCGCGCTTCTGCCCCATCAGATGGCCGACTCGTCCAACTCACCGGTGCGAATGCGCACGACGCGCTCCACGGCGGTGACAAATATCTTGCCGTCGCCAATTTTGCCGGTATGGGCCGCCTTGACGATGGCATCGACACAACGGTCCACATCCGGGGTCTTGACGACCACTTCGATCTTGACCTTGGGCAGAAAATCCACGACGTACTCGGCGCCGCGATAAAGTTCGGTGTGGCCCTTCTGGCGGCCGAAACCTTTGACCTCGGTCACAGTGAGTCCGGTCACACCACATTCGGCCAGCGCCTCGCGCACTTCTTCGAGCTTGAATGGTTTGACGATGGCGGTGATCTGTTTCATGGTGGTCCTTAAGTGAATTGAGCGCTCAGGCGCGAAATTTGTTGGTAATAGGATAACGCCAATCCTTGCCAAAACTGCGATGCGTCACACGAATCCCCACCGGCGCCTGGCGCCGCTTGTATTCGTTGATCTTGATCAGGCGCGTGACCTTCTCGACGTCTAGCCTGGAAAAACCGGCCGCAATGATGTCTTCGATGCTCTGGTCATTCTCCATGTAGCGCTCCAAAATCGCGTCCAGCACGGCGTAGGCGGGCAGGCTGTCCTGGTCGGTCTGGTCCGGGCGCAACTCGGCGCTCGGTGGCCGGGTGATGATGCGCTCTGGAATCGGCGCCTGGCCGGTGCCATAAGGATCGTTTTGATTGCGCCAGCGCGCTAATCTAAACACCGTGGTTTTGGCCAAATCCTTGATCACGGCAAAGCCACCGGCCATGTCGCCATAGAGCGTGCAGTAGCCGGTGGCCAGCTCGGATTTGTTTCCGGTCGTCAGCACAATGCTGCCGAACTTGTTGGAGAGCGCCATCAGCAGCGTGCCACGAATGCGGGCCTGAATGTTCTCCTCGGTGGTGTCCTCGGCCAAGCCTTGAAACTCACCTGCCAGAGATTTTTTGAAAGCCTCAAACTCCGGCATGATGGAAATTTCATCGTAACGCACACCCAATCGCGCAGCCATCTCGCGCGCATCGATCCAGCTGATGTCGGCCGTGTAGGGCGAGGGCATCATGAGCGTGCGCACCCGGTCTTGGCCCAGCGCGTCCACCGCCAGGGCCAGCACCAGGGCAGAGTCGATGCCGCCAGACAGTCCCAGAATGACACTAGGGAATCCATTTTTGCCAATGTAGTCGCGCAACCCGAGCACCAAGGCGTCCCACAGGTCGGCGTCCAGGCTGCGTTCTGGCGTGACTTCTGCTTCCAAATGCATAGCTGTCTGTGTACGACTGACGAGGGCTAACATGCTATTTTCTACAAAACTTGGGGCGCGCGCGGCAACCGAACCCTCGGCGTTGAGCGCAAAGGAGCGCCCCTCGAACACCACTTCGTCCTGGCCACCCACCAAATGGGCATAAACCAGCGGCAAGCCGCAAGCCTGCACGCGCTGGCGCATCATCTGCTCACGCTCATCACCCTTGCCGATGTGAAAGGGCGAGGCGTTGATGACGGCCAGCAGTTCGGCGCCGGCGTCTTTGGTGTCGCGTGCGGGCGCCTCAAACCAGGCGTCCTCGCAGATCAGCAGGCCGACCTTGATCCGTCGACCAGTTTCGTCGGCCTCGCCCGCCTCAAACACACACACACCTTGCCCCGGTGTGAAATAGCGGCGCTCGTCAAACACCTGGTAATTGGGCAGTTCGCGTTTGGCATAGGTGGCAATCACCACGCCTTCGCGCAACACGCTGGCGGCGTTGTAACGGTTTTGCACCGCCACCGAACGAGTTCGGCTGTCGCCCCCGGTCGGATGGCCTACCACCACGCTCATGTCCTTCAAACCAGCGAGCTCACGGGCCACTGTTTTCACTGCGTCGTCACAGGCGGCGATGAACGCGGCCCGCAGAAACAGATCTTCGGCGGCATAACCGCAGATAGAGAGTTCTGGGGTCAACAACAGGCGCACCCCATCGGCATAGGCCGAACGCGCCGACTCAATGATTTTTCTTGCATTGCCCACCATGTCACCGACCACAAAATTGAGTTGGGCAACGCAGAGTTTGAGTGTCATAGGGCGATCAATGGAAGTTAAGAGCGGTCAGTCACGAATCAGGTAATTATCCTAAATATCCGGATGGACAAGGCAAAAAAACCAACACCAGGCCACCGCTCGCCATTTAGAACCTATCCGTAAATAAACGATAATCACTTTCCATGCGCGAGTACCGCGTTTGGAGTGACGATGACAAAGGCCAAATCTTGGGAAGTGACCGATGAATTCTGGCAACGTGTGGGGACACTGATTCCGCTACGTGAGCGCTTGGCAAATCAGAACTATGCCCGCAAGGCTGGGGGTGGCCGCAAGCCCAAAGATCCCAGGCTCGTCTTTGAGGCGATCGTGTATGTGTTGCGAACGGGTTGCCAGTGGAAGGCTCTCCCCGCTGAGCGCTTTGGTAGCGCCAGCGCGATCCACGCCCGCTTTCTTGAGTGGGAAAAGGCAGGAGTCTTTGAGAATCTCTGGAGGCTGGGCCTTGCCGAGTATGACGAAATGGAGGGCATCGCTTGGCGATGGCAAAGTATTGATGGCGCGATGATGAAAGCGCCAATGGCGCAGGAAAGCGTTGGACCAAACCCAACGGATCGGGGGAAAAAATGGGAGCAAGCGCCATTTGTTGGTGGACGGTCGTGGCGTCCCGTTGTCGCTCGTCGTGACCGGAGCGAATCGTCATGACGTCACGCAAGTTAAGGCTGTGCTTGATGGTGTGATGGTCGACAGACCAAACCCACCCCAGAGAAGAAACAAGCACCTGTGCGCTGACGCAGGTTACACCGGAGCGCCCGCGCTGCGGATCATTGAGGAGCATGGCTACATCCCTCATGTCAAAGGACGGGGACAAGAGGCCAATGAACTGAAGAACGAACCGGCGAAGAAGACAAGGCGCTGGGTGGTTGAGGTCGCGCACAGTTGGTTCAACCGGTTTCGCAAACTGCTCGTACGATACGAAAAGCTGGACCGCAGTTTCATCGCCTTGAACCAATTGGCTGCATCCATTATGGCGATGCGAAAGATCAAATTGGACATAAACATTATTTACGGATAGGTCTTTAGTCAATCTGGCCTTTGCGCTTGACTCGCTGATTGGTGAAGTCTTTGGCCTTGCCTTGGCCGCCTTGCCGTGAATCAGCGCCTTCTGGCTGGCATAGGCCGATTCACCATAGACGCGCTGCTCGTTGCCGTGCAGCAGGTCCGGCAAAGGATGTTTGTAGTGCACGTTGGCCGCTGTCACCACGGCGCTGTGGGTCAGCTCGCTTTGGCTGTCGACTCCGATGTGCAGCTTCATGCCGAAGTACCACTGTTTGCCTTTGCGGGTCTGTCCATCTCGGGGTCGCGCGCCTTGTCTTTGTTCTTGGTGGAGCTGGGCGCGCCAATAATGGTGGCGTCCACTATAGTGCCGGTGTTGACCTTGAAGCCCCGGGTCTGTAGCTCACGGCCCACTTTAGCAAACAGGGCTTCGCCGAGCTTGTGTTCATTGAGTAATTTACGAAACTTCAGCATCGTGGTCGCGTCGGGCACGCTCTCGCGGCCCAGGTCAATGCCTGCAAAGCGGCGCAGGCTGGCGCTGTCGTAGAGGGCTTCCTCGCAGGATAGATCGGCCAGGTTGAACCAGTGCTGGATGAAGTGGATGCGCAGCATGCGCTCAAGTCCTATGGGCGGTCGGCCATTGCCTGCTTTGGGGTAGTGCGGCTCAATCACCTCGCACAGTGCTGACCACGGCACGATGGCTTCCATGGTCTTAAGAAATTCATCTCGCCGCGTGGGCTTGCGGTAGTTCTCAAAGCTTTGATCGGCTGCCATGGCGAGGGTCTGCTGTTTCATCTACTCATAACGCTTGTGACCACCATGCCGTGGACTTGATCAGCGTAGCCTTAACCCGACGGCACTGACGCGGACGGTTTAGAAGCTGCGCCGCAGTTTGATGTGCGCCACCAAGCCGCCTGACGAAGTATTGGCGAGGTCAAACACACCGCCCATACGCTGAATCGTTTTGTCAACAATCGCCAGGCCGAGGCCGGCGCCAGTTGCTGCTGTGCGGGCTGCGTCGCCCCGGAAAAACGGTCGGGTTAGCTTTGGCAGCGTATCGGGTGGCACCCCTGGACCGTGGTCCCGCACCTTGATCAGAATCCATAAATCACGGGTCTTGGCAGCGATATCAACCAGCGCAATACCAGTTTCTGGCGTTTTGCCATAACGGCGAGCGTTTTCCAGCAAATTCGAGATCACCCGCAGCAGCTCAACTTCATCGGCCAGTACGTTCATGTTGTCAGCGATGTCGACGGTGATGCGAATGTCATCGGCATCAGCCAGCGCATAAAGGGCTGTATCCATCACGGCGTTCAGCGACACTGTTTCCAGCTGGGCGGGGTCAGGTCTGGCGTAGTCCAGAAATTTATCAATGATCGCGTCAAGCTGCGTGATGTCAGCTGCCATGTGGGCACGTGCATCTTCGTCGGCCACACTCATTTCTGTTTCAAGCCGCAGGCGCGCCAGTGGCGTGCGCAGATCGTGGGAGATACCTGCCAGCATGATGACCCTGTCCTGTTCAATCTTGGACAACTGCTCGGCCATCCGGTTAAAGCCAATATTGACCTCGCGTACCTCGCTGGTAGTAGCGCTTTCGTCGAGCAGGCTGGCGTCAAAATCTCCATCCCGCATGCGGCTGGCCGCAAAAGACAGCTGCTTGAGCGGCTGGTTGATCAGGCGTGCGATCACCGCAGCACCGGCCAGCGACAAGACCACCGCCGTGACCAGCCAGAT
>JBBQQX010000098.1:0-12526 GCA_038215405.1 Burkholderiales bacterium | reverse complement strand
TTATTTGGTGGGCGGCACCTCGCCCTTTGGCACGCGCCGCAACATGCCGGTGTTCATCGAGTCGAGCATTCTGGAGCTGCCCAAAATCCTGATCAACGGTGGCCGCCGGGGTTATCTTGTCGGGCTGGTGCCGCAGGTGTGCGTGGATTTGCTGGGCGCCAAACCGGTGCAGTGCGCATTGGCGGATTGAGCCCCAGCGCAGGCTGGCAGAATAGACGCTTCGAACACCACGCCAGGCAGCCGCCGCAGCAGGAGAATTTTTTGGAATCCATGCAATCTTTCTTTCCCCTGGCAGCCGCGCTGCTGGGTTACCTGATCGGCTCGCTCTCGTTTGCCGTCATTGTCAGCCGCGCCATGGGCCTGCATGACCCGCGCACTTTTGGCAGCAAGAACCCTGGCGCCACCAACGTGTTGCGCTCGGGCTCCAAGACGGCGGCCATTGCCACCTTGCTGCTTGACGCGGCCAAGGCCTGGTTGCCGGTCATGCTGGTCAAGTGGTATGGCAAACCCTATGGCATGGAAGAAGGCACCATGGCGCTGGTCGGGCTGGCCGCTTTTGTCGGGCATTTGTACCCGGTGTTTTTCAACTTCGTCGGCGGCAAGGGCGTGGCCACGGCGCTCGGGGTGCTGCTGGGCCTGAGCCCGGTTCTGGCACTGGCCACCGGGGCCACCTGGCTCATCATGGCTTACTTCTTTCGCTACGTGTCGTTGGCCTCGCTCACAGCGGCCCTGTTTGTGCCGGTTTATTACGTGTTTGGCGATGGCGTGGCCTGGTACATGAGCAAGGGTGTTTTGGCGGCGTTGTGCGCCATGTCGCTGTTGCTCATTTATCGCCATGCAGAGAATATCAGCCGCCTGGTCAAAGGCACGGAGTCGCGACTGGGCAAGAAAGGCAAGGCTGCAGGTAAATCATGAAGCTTTGCATTCTTGAAAATGACCTGTTCGACGCCGAGCTCGCGGCGCGCTTTGGCGGCTTTGGCGACATGTTCCGGCGTTTGTTTGCGCAAGCGGGCGCCAACGATTGGACGGTCGAGACATTCAACACCGTTCAGGGGCAGTACCCGGCCTCCTTTGACGACTTCGACGCGGTGCTGCTCACCGGCAGCCGGGCTGATTCTTTCTCGCAAGAGCCCTGGGTGCTGGCGCTGCGCCAGCAGGTGGAACAACTGCTGCAAGCCAAAAAAAAGCTGCTCGGCGTCTGTTTTGGCCACCAGCTGATTGCGCTGTGTCTGGGCGCGCAGGTGGGGCGCGCGCCGCAGGGCTGGGGCGCCGGGCGCATGCACTACCAGTGGCACACGCCTGGGTGGACACAAGCGCCGGGCCGAATTGGCATCGCTCTGTTGGCCAGCCACCAGGACCAGGTCCTTGCGCTGCCTGCCGGCGCCACGCTCTTGGCCAGCAGCGCGTTCTGCCCGGTGGCTGCCTTTACGGTGGATGAGCAGGTGCTGTGCGTGCAGCCGCATCCCGAGTTTGTGGAGGACCTCAGCGCCTACCTGCTGGACAAGCGGCGTGCGGTGCTGGGGGAGGCGCTCTACAGCACTGCCACTGACAGCCTGGCGCTGGGTCATGACGGCTTGGCGATGGCCCGCTTGATGGTCGAATTTATCGAGAAGAATTCATAACAAAAAGGCCGCCAGCCCACGTCCTGTATGCTTTAGCAGCTACTAAAAATATAGTCAAATATCAGGGGTGCAACGCCGCATAGGCACCGAGCTGCAGAATCAAGTGGTGGTTGATGCGCTCATGCACAGCGGAGGAGGGCAAGGCGGCCCGGATGCCCGGCTTGCCTTCGGCGCTGCGGTGCAGGCGCGGCGGATTCAGCCGCATGCCGGCCGGGTTGGCCACAATCGCCAGAATCGGCTGGTTGGGGCTGCTGCTGCGGCGCACCACCACTGCCACCTCCTGGTTGTCCAGCCGCACATAGGTGCCGGGTGGACACAAGCCCACCACGCGCACCAGGACGTGACCCACTTCATCGTTCTGCGCGGCCGACTGGGTGATGATGGCGCGCGCCGAATCGGTGGCACTGCGTCCTTCACGCGATTTGCGCGGGCTGATCATGGCGGCGTAGCGGTCGACCAAGCGCAAGATGCGCGCCAGTCGGCGCTCGGCTGGCAGGCTGTGTAGTTCGCCCACATCCGTGCTCTCGTCATGGTGCAGGGCCAGCGTAGCGAGCCAGAGCGCATCCTGCACGCCGATGCTCTCGAGCATGGTGACGCCTTCGCTGGCGTGCGTTTGAATGACTGCTTGTTGCGCCGGGCTGGGCCGCTCCAACTGGCCGGCCAACTGGTCCTGCAGCGCGGTCATCGCCATGTTCATGGTCATGGCCGCATGCACCAGGCTGTCGCGTTCGCCCTGCGGCAGTTTGATCTCCACGGCGATCAGGTGGCACAGCACCGCGCTCACCAGGGCGTGCGAGGCGCTGTAACCCACCGGCGAATTGGTCGCCAGCTGAAACAGCAGATACAGACCGACATCGGTGTCGCGCGCCAGCAGGCCGTGCATCCAGCGGTCGTACTGCCAGACGCGTTTTTCGAACTCCTGAATGCTGGACGGGCGGCTCAGAATAATGCCCAGGCCCGCCTCCAGATCAGACCACAGGCCGAGCAGGTCTTCGTATTCGTTTTCGGTCTGGATGGTCACGCGCAGGGTCCCAACTGACCATCAGTCGCGAAAGTTGTCAAAGGTCAGGGGAATGTCGGTCATTTCCTTTTTGATCAGAGCCATGGCCGCCTGCAGGTCGTCGCGCTTGGCGCCGGTGACGCGCACTTTTTCTTCCTGGATGGCGGCCTGCACCTTGAGCTTGCTGTCTTTGAGCAGGCGCTGGATCTTCTTGGACATTTCGGTCTCGATGCCGCTGCGCACCTTGATGACACGCTTGACCTTGTCGCCACCCATCTTCTGCACATCGCCCATGTCCAGAAAGCGCACATCGACACTGCGCTTGGTGAGCTTGTTGCGCAGAATGTCTTCGATCTGGGTGAGCTGGAATTCAGCGTCGCCGATCACGGTGATCTCCTTGTCCTTGAGTTCGATCGAGGCGGGTGTGCCTTTGAAGTCAAAGCGGGTCGTGATTTCCTTGGTGGTGTTTTCCACGGCGTGTTTGACGTCGACCATGTTGGCGTCGCAAACGGTATCAAAAGAGGGCATTTGGGTTACTCGATAAATAATTCGTGCGCCCTGAGCCTGTGCAAGAGCGGCGCGTTGGGTTCCAGAAAGAGCTTCAACAGGCTCAGCCCGAACGGGAGTGCGGACACTCCCAATGCGACAATCCCGCCATGTTAGTCGAGAAAAATGTTCCCCTGCAGGCTTTCAACAGCTTTCACATCGTGGCCAAGGCGCATGCACTGGTGCGGATTGCCAGCGAGGCGGATTTGCACGCGCTGCTGGCTGACCCAGAGCTGCGCGCCAGCCCCAAATTTGTCCTGGGCGGTGGCAGCAACATTGTGCTCACCGGCGATGTCAAAGCCTTGGTGCTCAAAGTCGAGCTCATGGGCCGGCGGCTGCTGATGGAGACCGCCAAAGCGTTCATCGTGGAGGCGGGTGCGGGCGAGAACTGGCACGAACTGGTGGCCTGGACGCTGGCGCAGGGCTATGGCGGGTTGGAAAACCTGGCCTTGATTCCCGGAACCGTCGGCGCGGCGCCGGTGCAGAACATCGGCGCTTATGGCGTGGAGTTGCAGGACCGCTTTGACTCGCTCGATGCCATCGACCTGCAGACCGGCCAGGTGTTCACGCTCAATGCGGCGCAATGCGCGTTTGGCTACCGCGACTCGGTGTTCAAGCATGGCGCCGGTGTGGCGACGGTGCCGGACGGCGCTGCGGCCACGGGCGCTGTGGCCGGTGGCCATCAGGTGCTGGGCCTGAAGGACCGCGCCCTGATACTGCGCGTACGCTTTGCCTTGCCCAAAGCCTGGAAACCGGTACTGGGCTACGCCGACCTCGATAAAAAAATGGCGGAGCATGCATGCACCCAGCCGACTGCGCAGCCGAGCGCGCAGCAGATTTTTGACTGGGTGTGCGAGATTCGCCGCGCCAAGTTGCCGGACCCGCAGCTCATTGGCAACGTCGGCAGCTTCTTCAAGAACCCCACCGTCACGCCCGAGCAGTGCGTGGACATCATCGCGCGCGACCCCAAGGTGGTGCACTACCACCTGGCTGACGGCAGCGTCAAGCTGGCGGCGGGCTGGTTGATTGACTCCTGCGGCTGGCGCGGCAAGTCGGTCGGCCAGGCAGGGGTCTATGAAAAACAGGCGCTGGTGCTTGTGAACCGCGGCGGCGTCGATAGCGCCGACAGTGCCACCGGCGGCGAAGTCATGACGCTGGCGCGCGCCATCCAGACCAGCGTCTATGAACGCTTTGGCATCCGGCTGGAGCCGGAGCCGGTGGTCGTCTAAGCCTATTTCTTGGCGCGCAAGCGGGTCAGTTCGGCCTGGGTGTCGCGCCACAGGTCCATGCCCACGTTGGCCGCAATGCCGGCGTTCACACGCGTCAATTTTTCGCGCATGCGCGCCGCCTCTGTCGGTGCGAGCACGGTCACTTGCATGCCTTTGGTCTTGAGTTCGTCGAGTGCCTTGGCCGCTTCGGCGCGCGTGTCCTTGCGTTCAAAGTCGCGGCTGGTTTTGGCGGCCGCCATTAAGACAGCGCGTTCATCCTTGCTCAGGCTGTCCCACCATTTTTTGCTGGCCAGCACGATCCACGGGCTGTAGACGTGGTTGGTGACGGTTAGGTACTTCTGGATTTCGTAGAACTTGCTCGACAGGATGGTGTTGTAGGGGTTCTCCTGGCCGTCCACTGCCTTGGTCTCCAGGGCGCTGAACAATTCAGAAAATGGCAGTGGAATGGCGTTGGCGCCCAAGGTTTTGAAGCTGTCCAAGAACACGTTGTTCTGCATCACGCGCAGCTTGATGCCATTCATGTCTTCGAGCTTGGCGACTGGATGCTTGCTGTTGGTCAGGTTGCGAAAGCCGTTTTCCCAGTAGACCAAGCCCACCAGTCCTTTTTCTTCCAGCTTGGCCCTGACCCGGTCACCCAGCGGCCCGTCGAGCACAGCATCGGCTTCCTGCGCGGTGTTGAACAAGAAAGGCGTGTCCCACAAGGCCATTTCCTGGGTAATGCCGACCAGCGTCGCAGTGGAGCCGACCATCATTTCCTGGGCGCCACCAATCAGCGCTTGCTGCATCTGGATATCAGAACCCAGTGCGGCAGCGCCGATGGCGCGCAGCTTCATCTTGCCGCCCGAGAGTTTGGCAACTTCATCGGCCAATACCTTGGTGGCACGGCCCTGGTTGGATTGTTCGTTCAGGCCGTAGCCAAAGCGGATCAGGTGCGGCTTGATGTCTTGGGCGCTGGCCAGGCCACTGGCCAGCAAGCTGGCGCCGACGGCGCAGGCAATGAAGGTTCGGCGAATCAAAGTCATGAAAATCTCCTAGGGTTGAAAAAAATCGTAAAACGATCAAGAAACAAGGTTGCTTGTTGTTGCGAGTTCAGCGCATCCAGGCTACTGGTGCTATCACGATCTGGGGAAAGATCACCAGCAACGACAGAATCAAGACATAGGTCAGCAGGAACGGGTTGACGCCCTTGATGACTTCATCCATGCGCATGCGCCCCACGCCAGCCACCACGTTAAGTACAGTACCTACCGGCGGCGTGATCAAGCCGATGGCGCCATTGAGCACAAACATCAGGCCAAAATAGACTGGATCGATGCCGGCACTGACGGCAATGGGCAGCATCACCGGGGCACAAATCAGGATCGTCGGCGTCAGGTCCAGTGCCGTGCCGATGAGCACCAGCACCACCATCATCACGGCCATGAGGATCGTCGGGTACTGGATCAGCGGTCCCAGCCATTCAGTGAGGATGCCGGGCAAGTCTGCCAACGTGATCATGTAGCTGGCCACTTGGGCGCCAGCGCACAGAAACATCACCACGGAGGTCGTCTTCGCGGCCCGCACCAGCACACCATGCAAGTCGACCAGCTTCATTTCACGGTGCACAAAAAAGGCAATCACCATCGCATAAAAAGCCGCCACGACTGCCGCTTCGGTCGGCGTAAACACACCGGTCTTCATGCCACCGATGATGATCAGAGGCATCAACAGCGCCCAGAACGCCTTCACGGTTTCACGCAGGCGCTCACGCATTGGCAGCGCAATGCCGGCTGGTAGGTCCAGCTTGCGCAACTGCAGCTTCCAGGCCACCACCAGACCCGCACCCATCATCAACCCGGGCACGATGCCCGACATGAACAAGGCCGAGATGGAGGTGTTGGTGGTCACACCATAGATGACAAATGGCATGGACGGTGGAATGATGGGAGCGATGATGCCGCCCGACGCGATCAAGCCGGCCGAGGTCGACATCGGGTAGCCGTGGGACCGCATCATGGGCAGCAGGATGGTCGCCAGCGCCGCGGTGTCGGCCAGTGCCGAGCCGCTCATGCTGGCCATCAGGATGGAGGCGCCAATGGCGACAAAACCCAGGCCGCCACGGATATGGCCTACCCAGGCCTGCGCCATCGTGATGATGCGTCGACTGATGCCACCGGCGTTCATCAACTCCCCGGCCAGAATGAAGAAGGGCACGGCCAGCAGCGGAAAGCTGTCCACCCCGGCGACCAGGTTTTGCGCCAGCAACTGGGTGTCGAAGAAGTCCAGCACCCAGGCCATGGAAGCACCGGTCAGCACCAAGGCAAACGCCATGGGCATACCGACACCCATGAAGGCGAGCATGCCAACTATGAAAACAATAGCAACCAGTCCTTGATTCATCAGGGCTTCCTTGTTCTTTTTGTATATGACTTACTCAACGTCGACGGCGTGACCGAAATCGATGGCATGCCCCTGGATCAGTTGCACCAGCGCCATCAAACCAATGGCCAAGGTGCACAGCAAGGCCGGCAACGGCAACAGCGC
The DNA here is from genome assembly GCA_038215405.1 of Burkholderiales bacterium. GTDB lineage: Bacteria > Pseudomonadota > Gammaproteobacteria > Burkholderiales > Burkholderiaceae_C > Rhodoferax. The sequence continues at coordinate 5,606 of JBBQQX010000098.1, read as the reverse complement.
CTGGGGATAGCGCAAAACCACGCTGACGCTGTCCATCCCCACGACCACCTGCTGCCAGGCGCCCCAGCCCACCAAGGCGCAACTGAGAACCACCAGTGCATGAATCAAACGCGTTGCCAACTTGAGCGCTGTTTCACGCCCGGGCTTGAGCAAGGGGTGCAGCAGACTGGTAAATGCCATGTGCTCGCCCTTGGGATAGGCGGCCGTCGCGCCAATGAACACCATCCAGACAAACAGCAGGCGCGACAGCTCTTCGCTGGCCGCCAGGCCACTGCCAAAGCCATAGCGCAGCACCACATTGAAAAATACCGAAGCGGCCATGATGGCCAGGCAAACTGCCATCAAGCTGTCCAGAAATTTCTGCATCGCGGGGCTGTTCATGTCCTGTCCTTGTTTGATTCGTCGGTGAGCCAGCGGGCGATGGTTTCGGTCATTCTGGAGAGGGATTGTGTCGCGTCGATACGCAGCACGCCCGCCTCACCCACGGGGGACTCCAGTGTGGCGAACTGACTGTCCACCAGGCTGGGCGGGAAAAGGTGCGCGCCGGCGCGGGCCGTTACGCGTTGGTGCGCGGTGGCGGGATCGATGTCCAGAAACACAAAAAGCAGGCTCGGTACCTGCGCGCGTAAACGGTCGCGGTAGGCACGCTTGAGCGCGGAGCAGGTCAACACGGCACCGCTTTCATGCTGTGCCAGGGCCAAGCCCAGCGCAGACAGCCAATCGGCGCGGTCGGTATCGGTGAGCGCCAAGCCCTGACGCATTTTGTCGAGATTGCTCGCCGGGTGAAATTCATCCCCTTCGATCAATGGCAAGCCCACTGTGCTGGCCAGCGCTCGCCCGGCGCTGGACTTGCCGCAACCGGCGACGCCCATCATGACAATGGAATTCATAGTTTGGATAGCGCTATCTCAATAACTTTTAAAAAACGGAATGCACTGGAAACATTCCGGAACATGGGTTTTTGACGAATAAAAATTTATGCGTTTGTTGAAATGGAAATTCAGTAAGATAGCGCTATCTTAACGCCAGTCTTGGCTCAAAAAAACAAGGGTAAACCCTTATTCATGAGTAGCATATCTCGAAAAAGCCGGGCTTCCGGGCGTATCACGTTGGACGACGTGGCTTTGTCCGCCGGGGTCAGCCGGATCACCGCGTCACGTGCCTTGCGTGGTGAACGCAGTGTAGGCGCTGATTTGGTGGCCCGCGTGGCGACCGCGGCGGCCACCTTGGGCTATGTGCCAGACCCCGCCGCGCGGGCCTTGGCCAGCGCCCGTAGCCACACCGTGGTGGTGTTGATCCCGCTGCTGTCGAACAACTTGTTTGTTGATCTGCTGGAGGCGGTACAGCGCTCGTTGCATGCGGCCGGTTATCAGGTGCTGATCGGCGTGACACATTACCAAGCTGAGGAAGAAGAAGCGTTGCTGGCCAGCTACCTGTCTCACCGGCCGGCCGGTCTGCTGGTCACCGGTTTTGACCGCACCGCGCGTTGCCGCGATTTGATCGCCCGCAGCGGCGTGCCTTGTGTGCATCTGATGGAAATCTCCAACGATCCGGCTGTGTATTGTGTCGGCTTCTCGCAGGCCGATGCAGGGCGCGCCATGACCGAGCATTTGTTGCAAACCGGGCGCCGACGCATCGCGTTTGCCGCTGCGCAGTTGGACCCGCGGGTGATGCAGCGCCTGATGGGCTACCGTGAGGCTCTGACAGCCGCCGGCTGCTTCGACCCCGCACTGGAATGGCTCAGCGTTCAGCCATCCTCCCTGGCGCTGGGCGCCCAGTTGCTGGAACAGTACCTCGCACGGCATCCCGATGTGGATGCCATCTTTTTTTGCAATGATGACCTGGCTCAAGGCGGCTTGCTGGCGGCGCTGCGTCTGGGAATCCAGGTGCCGACACGGCTGTCCATTGCCGGCTTCAATGATCTGGCGGGCAGCGATCAAATGTGGCCGTCACTGACAACCATTCGTACACCCCGCGTTGAGATCGGGGAAAGCGCGGCGTCCATGTTGTTGCAACTCATGCGCGGCGAAGCAGTCCAGCAGCACAGCGTCAATCTGGGCTGGCAGTTGGTGAAGCGCCAAAGCACCTGAACCATCATGGGACGCAAGGTCATGACCCTTGTGGCGTGACGAGTCTGGCGCCGAAGGCAAAATCAGCGCATGAAAAAAGTAATTGTTGTCGGTGGCACCGGCTTTGTCGGCACCCAGGTCTGCAAAAAGCTGCTGAGCCAGGGCTGGCAGGTGACCGTGCCGACCCGAAGCCGCTCGCACGCGCAGCAACTTCAGGCCCTGGCCGGCTTGACGCTGCTGGAAATCGATGTGCACGACGAGGCAGCTTTGACGCAGGCGGTGGCGGGACACGACGCGGTGGTCAATCTGGTGGCGATCCTGCATGGTGATCAGGCGGCCTTTGACAAGGTGCACGTCGCTTTGCCGCAAAAGCTGGCGCGGGCCTGCCGGGCCGCCAAGGTCAAGCGGGTGGTGCACATCAGCGCCTTGGGCGCAGACGCGCAAAACCCGAAGTCCGCGCCGTCCATGTACCTGCGCAGCAAGGGGCAGGGCGAGGCGGTGCTGATCGAGGCGGCGGGCGCTGGCGCGCAATGGGCCTTTAACCTGACAATTATTCGACCCAGTGTGATTTTTGGCGCCCAGGACAAGTTTCTCAACGTCTTTGCCCAGCTGCAGAAGGTGCTGCCCTTCATGCCGCTGGCCGGTGCTGGCGCTCGCTTTCAACCGGTCTGGGTGGACGACGTGGCGAGCGCCGTGGCGCTGAGTCTGGCGCAAGGCGATGCGGCGGTGCCTGAGTCAGCGGCCCAGCCCAGGATCATTGAAGCCTGCGGCCCGGAGGTTTTTACGTTGAAGCAACTGGTGCAGCTGGCAGCGCAACTCAGCGGGGTTCGCGGTGGCCGCGGTCGCCCGGTGGTGGAACTGCCGCTCTGGCTCGGTCACGTCCAGGCTGCGCTGATGGCGCTCGCGCCGGGCGAGCCCGTCATGAGTCACGACAATCTGGATTCGATGCAAGTCGACAACGTCGCCAGCGGCACCGTGCCGGGCCTGCAGTCCTTGGGCATCACGCCCGCCGCATTGCGACCGATTGCGCAGAGCTACCTGAACAATTAGGGGGCGAAGCCCCCTAATTCTCTACTTGGTGGTGTCGTTGGCCAGGCTGAGAAAGTCGCCGTCCGTACCCAGCGATAGCAAGCCACTCTTGGCGTAAATCGCCAGTTTGGCGCGGGTGTCCACGATGTCCAGATTGCGCATGGTCAGCTGGCCGATGCGGTCAGCCGGTGAGAAGGGTGCGTCGGCCACTTTTTCCATGCTCAGGCGCTCGGGAGCGTAGGTCAGGTTGGCGCTCTCGGTATTGAGCAGCGAGTAGTCATTGCCCCGGCGCAATTCCAGCGTCACGGTGCCGGTGACGGCGCGAGCCACCCAGCGCTGGGCCGTCTCCCTGAGCATGATGGCTTGCGAGTCAAACCAGCGGCCCTGGTACAGCAGGCGGCCAAGTTTGCGGCCGTTGTCGCGGTACTGTTCAATCGTGTCTTCGTTGTGGATGCCGGTGACCAGGCGCTCGTAGGCGATAAACAACAGCGCCAGGCCGGGGGCTTCGTAGATGCCGCGGCTCTTGGCCTCGATGATGCGGTTCTCGATCTGGTCGCTCATGCCCAAGCCGTGACGGCCTCCGATGCGGTTAGCCTCCAACATCAGGCTCACAAGGTCGGGGTATTCGACACCGTTCAGGGCGACCGGGCGGCCCTCGGAAAAGCGCACCGACACTTCTTCGGTCAACACCTGGCAGTCGTCACGCCAGAACGGTACGCCCATGATCGGGTTGACGATCTTCATGCCGCTGCTCAACTGCTCCAGGTCTTTCGCCTCGTGCGTGGCGCCGAGCATGTTGGAGTCGGTGGAATAGGCTTTTTCGGCCGACATCTTGTAGCCAAAACCGTGCGCGGTCATGAACGCCGACATTTCAGCGCGGCCACCGAGCTCGTCGATGAAGGCCTGGTCGAGCCAGGGTTTGTAGATCTTGAGCGCCGGGTTGGTCAGCAGGCCATAGCGGTAAAAGCGCTCGATGTCATTGCCCTTGAAGGTGCTGCCGTCGCCCCAGATGTTGACGTCGTCCTGTTTCATGGCCGCGACCAGCATGGTGCCGGTGACAGCGCGGCCCAGCGGCGTGGTGTTGAAGTACGTGACACCGGCGGTGGAGATGTGAAAGGCGCCGCTTTGCAAGGCTGCCAAGCCCTCGGCGGCCAGCTGGCTGCGGCAGTCGATCAGGCGCGCCTTTTCGGCGCCATATTGCATGGCTTTGCGCGGGATGTCGTCGTAGTCGGTCTCGTCGGGCTGGCCCAGGTTGGCGGTGTAAGCGTAGGGTAGGGCGCCTTTGAGTTTCATCCAGTGCAAGGCGGCGCTGGTGTCCAGCCCCCCTGAGAAGGCGATGCCGACTTTTTGGCCAACGGGAATGTTTTGAAGAATGGTGTTTGACATGAAATTGGCCTCTAGCCCACGTAGAATAAGCGTGAGCAGCTATAAAAATATAAGTGAAAAAATCAGATCAACCGAAGTGGCAGATGTAGTGATAGGGCTCGGTGACCCGAATATCAAATTTTGTGTTACCGGGGATGCTGAATTTGTCACCTGGGTTGGACTTAAGCCACACCTCACTGCCGGGCAGTTTGTACTCACACGAGCCCGCCACGCATTCCATGGTTTCCGGGGCGCCGGTGTTGAAGGTCAAGGCGGCGGGCAGGATCACGCCCACTGATTTTTTTGTGCCATCGGCCAAGGTGACGCCGTGGCTGATGCATTTGCCGTCGAAATAGACGCTGGCCTGGGTGCTGACGGACACGCCGTCGAATTTGGAGGTAATCATTTTTACAATTTTAAGCGGGGTCGACATGGGGTGCGAAACCCTTGCCACGTTGACCCGTGCAACGAGTCAGGCCCGAATGCCGGGGGCTCATGCGCTTCGCTTTTTGAAATCGCCCCCGACCTCCGGACCTGGCTCGCCGCACTACGCTGCAGGATGAAAGGCAAGCCGTACGGGGATCTCTGAGTTATTGATGCGAAGGCTTCACTTAGTTCGCTGCACTGAGATCATTCGCAAGCGGTGAGGGATACCCGGGCGATGGCGCCGATTTCAAAAAGCGAAGCGTATGAGGCGCCGGCGCCCGGGTGTCCCTCGCCGCGTTTTTGCCCATTCAAATGGTCAATGATTACGGCAGGAGTCCCTGCCACCTCGCTTCATCAAAACCCACCGTGATCTGACCGTTGGGCCACGCCACCACAGGCCGCTTAACGACGCTGGGGTTGCTCTTGATCACGGCGACCGCGCTGTCCGCATCAATGACGCCGGCTTGAACTGAGGGGTCAAGCTTGCGCCAGGTCGTGCCCTTGCGGTTCAGCAGCGGCTCCCAGCCCACGGCGGCGATCCGGCACGGCAGTTGATCCACCGGGACACCGAGTTTTTTGAAATCATGAAATTCATAGCTGACACCGCGCGCGCTCAACCAGGTGCGTGCCTTCTTGACGGTGTCGCAGTTCGCAATGCCGAAAACGGTCAAGGAAGGAGTGGAAGAGGGGCCTGTGGCAAGGGTGTTCATGCCCCGC
>JBBQQX010000097.1:0-13255 GCA_038215405.1 Burkholderiales bacterium | reverse complement strand
GCCCGACTTCGCAGCTTCAGTGACGCTGCCAATGAACTTTCGGTAACCCATGGGGCTGTCAGTCGACATGTACGGTCGCTCGAAGAGTCCCTCGGTATCCAGTTGTTGAATCGGAATGCGCATTCCACTGATACAACGCCGCAGGGGGCCCGACTTGCCGAGGGCTTGTCGTCGGCCTTCAATCTGATACAGGCCAGTATCGAACAACTGATGTCCGGACCCATCACGCTTTCATGCTCAGAGTCGATCATGATGTACTGGCTAATTCCGCGAATTGCACGGTTTCATCAAGCGCATCCAGCGGTTGATCTGCGCTTCAACATGAGTTCAGGTCCGGTTGATTTTGCGCATGAAAACATCAACATCGCTATTCGCCTCTCGACCAGAAAGGTCCCCAAGGACGCCTTGAAGCGGGATGTGGTGGACGAATGGATTGGGCCAGTTTGCTCGGCTGAATACATGCAGTCAGCGCGCATTCAAACGATTGAAGACTTAGGCCGAGCACGTCTACTTGCGACCAAGACAAGGTCTTTGGCCTGGGCAGAATGGCTCCGTGCATCTGGACATGCCAACACGGGACTTCAGGTCGCCGATTCATTCGAGCATTTTTATCTCATGATTCAGGCTGCGAAGTGCGGACTCGGCGTGGCGAATGTCCCCAAAATGCTGGTGCGGGACGATCTAAGCGCTGGGACGCTTGTCGCCCCCTTTGGCTTTGTGGCAGGGCCCAACAAGGTGTCCCTTTGGATCGCTCCTTATCGGGGCTCCAGAGCCGAGGCGGTCGCGCTTGAAGACTGGCTGGTCGACGAACTTCAGAAATCAGAGAAATCTCTTCATCAATGAACAAGAACGGCTCTTAGCAGGTGCGGTGATAACGCTGCCATGCAGATGGAAACCACCGGCAGCCTCAGCGCAGCCGCATCTCCGCCGCCCGCGCATGCGCCTGCAGGCCTTCACCATGCGCCAGCACCGAGGCGATTTTCCCCAGCACCTGGGCACCGCCTTCGCTGACTTCAATGAGGCTGCTGCGCTTTTGAAAGTCGTAGACACCCAGTGGCGATGAAAAGCGTGCGGTGCCGCTGGTGGGCAGCACGTGATTCGGGCCGGCGCAGTAGTCGCCGAGAGATTCGCTCGTAAAGGCGCCGAGAAAAATGGCGCCCGCGTGTCTCAGCAAGGGCTCCCAGCGATGCGGGTCACGGCTTGATACTTCCAGATGCTCGGGCGCGATGGTGTTGCTGATCTGGCACGCCTCTTCCATGCTCCGGGTATGGATCAAGGCGCCCCGGTCGTTGAGTGACTTGGCGATAATCTCGCGCCGTGGCATGCCGGACAGCAGGCGGTTGATACTCTGTTGTACCAAATCGATGTAAGCCAGGTCGGGACACAGCAAAATGCTTTGCGCCAGCTCGTCGTGCTCGGCCTGGCTGAATAAATCCATCGCCACCCAGTCCGCAGGCGTGCTGCCGTCAGCCAAGACCAAAATCTCGCTTGGGCCGGCAATCATGTCGATACCGACCGTGCCAAAGACGCGCCGCTTGGCGGCCGCCACATAGGCGTTGCCGGGGCCGGTGATTTTGTCGACTTTGGGGATGGTCTGCGTGCCATAGGCCAGCGCCGCCACCGCTTGGGCGCCACCGACCGTAAAGGCACGGGTGACGCCGGCCACGTAGGCGGCAGCCAGCACCAGCGCGTTCTTTTCACCTTTGGGCGTGGGCACCACCATGATGATTTCGCCCACGCCCGCCACGTGGGCCGGAATGGCGTTCATCAACACGCTCGATGGATACGCCGCTTTGCCGCCGGGCACGTAGATGCCCACGCGGTCCAACGGCGTGACCTTTTGGCCGAGCAGCGTGTCGTCGGCGTCAACGTAGCTCCAGCTCTCGCCGCAGGCTTTCTTTTGCGCTTCGTGGTAGCTGCGCACGCGAGCTGCCGCAGCTTGCAGGGCGTCGCGCTGAACAGCGGGAATAGCCTCGAACGCCGCTTTCAGCTCGGCCTGCGTCAGCTCCAGTTCCGGCAGGGTGACGGCATTCAAGGCGTCAAAGCGCTGCGTGTACTCCAGCACCGCCGCATCGCCGCGATGCTGCACATCGGCCAGGATGTCGGCCACGCGCTGCTCGATGGCGGCATCGGCCGCCGCTGACCAATGCAGTCGCGCTTTGAAGTCAGCGTCAAAGCTGCTGCTGGCGGTCGAAAGACGGGCGGGGGTCGCTGCAAGAGTCATAGCGTTCTCAAGAGTTATTGGGCAATTGCGCAGGCAAACGCGTCAATGATCCGGCGAATCGGGGCCTGCTTGAGCTTGAGCGCGGCCTGGTTCACCACCAGCCGCGAGCTGATGTCCATGATGTGCTCGACTTCCACCAAGTGATTGGCCTTGAGCGTGTTGCCGGTGGAAACCAGATCCACAATCGCGTCCGACAAACCGACAAGTGGCGCCAACTCCATGCTGCCGTAAAGCTTGATCAAGTCGACATGGACGCCTTTGGCCGCAAAAAATTCGCGTGAAATCGCCACATATTTGGTCGCCACCCGCAGGCGTGAGCCTTGTTTGACCGCCGAGGCGTAGTCGAAATCGGCGCGCACCGCCACGCTGATGCGGCACTTGGCAATCTGCAGATCCAGCGGCTGGTACAGGCCATCGCTGCCATGCTCGAGCAGCGTGTCTTTGCCGGTGATGCCCAAATCGGCGCCACCGTATTGCACGTAGGTCGGCACATCGGAGGCGCGCACCACCAACACGCGCACGTTGGGCTGGTTGGTGGTCAGGATGAGCTTGCGCGATTTTTCGGGGTCTTCCAGCACCTCGATGCCTGCAGCTCTGAGCAGAGGGATGGTTTCCTCAAAGATGCGGCCTTTGGACAATGCAATAGTGATCATTCTGGTCTGTAGCCCTTATGCAATATGCGCGCAGCGCTATCAAATAAATATCGATCTAAAAATGCGTTTTCGCCGGTGAATCATTTCACGCGCTCAATATTAGCGCCCAGGCCACGCAGCTTGGCTTCCATCTGGTCGTAGCCGCGGTCCAGGTGGTAGATGCGTTCCACCACCGTTTCGCCGTCAGCGACCAGGCCCGCGATGACCAAGCTGGCCGAAGCGCGCAGGTCGGTTGCCATGACGGTGGCGCCGGAGAGCTTTTCAACGCCTTCCACCACCGCCACCTTGCTGTCGATCTGGATATTGGCGCCCAGTCGAGTCATCTCATTGACGTGCATGAAGCGGTTCTCAAAAATGGTCTCGGTGACCACGGCCGTGCCAATTGAGATGCAGTTCAGCGCCATGAACTGCGCCTGCATGTCGGTGGGAAAGCCGGGGTACTCGGTGGTGCGAAAGCTCTGACTCTTGAGTCGGCCTTGCGCCTGAATGCGAATGCCGCCGTCGACCTTTTTAACGGTGGCGCCCGCATCGCGCAGCTTTTCGACCACCGCCTCCAGATGATCAATGCGAGCAGCCTTAAGCAGCACGTCGCCGCCGGTGGCCGCCACCGCGCACATGAACGTGCCAGTCTCGATGCGATCCGCCACGACCTGATGGGTGCAGCCGTGCAGCGACTCGACGCCTTCAATGCGGATGCGGCTGCTGCCATGGCCTTCAATGTTGGCCCCCATCTTGATCAGCATCTCGGCCAGATCGGTAATCTCGGGTTCCTGCGCGGCGTTTTCCAGAATGGTGACCCCCTCGGCCAGGGTGGCGGCCATCATCAAATTTTCGGTGCCGGTGACCGTGACCATGTCGGTGGCAATGCGCGCGCCTTTCAGGCGCGTCCAGCCATTGGGTAATTTGGCGATCATGTAGCCGTGCTCGACCACAATCTCGGCGCCCATGGCGCTCAAGCCTTTGATGTGCTGGTCCACCGGCCGCGAACCAATGGCACAACCGCCCGGCAAGGAGACGGTGGCTTCGCCAAAGCGCGCCAGCAGCGGGCCCAGCGCCAACACTGAGGCGCGCATGGTCTTGACCAGTTCATAGGGCGCCTCGGGCGAACTCAGGGCGCCAGCGTCGATGGTGACCGTGCCCTCAAGACTGCAGTCGGCTGTCACCCCCATGTTGCGGATCAGCTTGAGCATGGTGGCCACGTCCTGCAGACCCGGCACGTTGCTCAGCGTCACCGGCTCAGCGGTGAGCAGGCAGGCGCACAGCTCGGGCAGGGTGGCGTTTTTGGCACCTGAAATCAGCACCTCTCCGTGCAGTTGCCGGCCCCCGCGAATCAGTAATTTATCCATGGATTCAGTTCGTAAAGATGAAAAGGCACACGCTGTGGCGGTCTGTCAAAGCGCAGCACTTATTGAGGTGATGCCGCCCATTCGGCAGGCGTGAAGGCCTTGATCGACAAGGCGTGCACCTCGTTGTTCTGAATTTTTTCACCCAGCGTGGCGTAGACCCGTTGGTGCCGCTTGATGGCACGCAGGCCCTCAAATTCGGGCGAGACAATGGTGGTGTACCAATGGTGGCCGTCGCCCGTGAGTTCGATGTGCTCGCAAGTCAGGTTGGCGGCAATAATGTTCTTGATTTCGTCGGCAGTCATGTCAACACCTCTCAATGTAAAAGTCAGGTTCGAAGTTTGTAGCCCGAGCGCAGCAGCAGCAACGCCACCGTGCTCACGACCGCCAGCGCCACACCAACCACGCCCAGGCTCAGCCAGGGCGAGACATCGCTGGCGCCAAAGCAACCATAGCGAAAGCCGTCAATCATGTAAAAAAATGGATTGAGGTGGCTCACGGTCTGCCAGAACGGCGGCAATGAATGAATGGAATAAAAAACGCCACTCAAGAAGGTCATGGGCATGACCACGAAATTCTGAAACGCTGCCAGTTGGTCAAACTTATCAGCCCACAAACCGGCGATCAGCCCCAGCGTGCCCATCAGCGCGGCGCCCAGCACCGCAAAGGTCAGCAGCCACAGTGGCGCCACAAAATACAGATCGGTAAAAAAGGCTGACACGGTGAAAACCCCGACGCCCACCACCAGGCCGCGCACGACCGCCGCGCCCACGTAGGCCACATACCAGTTCAGGTAGGACAAGGGCGTGAGCAGCAAGAACACCAGATTGCCCATGACCTTGCTCATGATCAGGGACGACGAGCTGTTGGCAAACGCGTTTTGTAGCAGGCTCATCATGGCCAGACCGGGCACCAGAAAGGCGGTGTACTTGATGGTGTCGTAGACCTTGACATGCGATTCGAGCGCGTGACCAAAGATCAGCAGGTAGAGCATGGCGGTCAATACCGGCCCGGCCACGGTCTGGAACGCGACGCGCCAGAAACGCATCACTTCCTTGTAGAAAAGCATCTTCCAGCCGGTCATGTTGCCAGTGCCCCCTTGGACTGGAGGCTGGCCACTGCGCCGGGGCTGCTGGCCTCGTCACCATTGGCGGCCATCACGGCCAAAAACACGTCTTCGAGATCAGCCCGGCGAATTTCCACGTCCTGCGCGGTCAAGCCGGCCTCGCGCACCGCCGCCAGGTAGCGCTCGATGGCCTGCGCGTCCTGCGCCGGAAACTGCACTACCCGTCCGGTCACTCGCGCCTGGGCGGCCAGTGTTTCGGGAAGCTCGCCATCAATTTTGAAGCGCAGCAGGTTGCTGGTGCCAGATTTGAGGAGCGCGCTGGTACTGTCGAGCGCCACGACGTGACCGGATTTCAGCATGGCGATGCGGCCACACAAGGCCTCGGCCTCTTCCAGGTAATGTGTGGTCAACAACACGGTGTGTCCTTGTTTGTTGAGCTTGCTGATGAAGTGCCACAGGGTCTGGCGCAACTCGACGTCCACACCCGCGGTCGGCTCGTCCAGCACGATCACGGGTGGCTTGTGCACCAGCGCTTGCGCGACCAGCACGCGCCGCTTCATGCCGCCTGAGAGTTCGCGCATATTGGCGTCGGCCTTGTCGGCCAGGCCCAGACTGTCCAGCAGCTCATCAATCCAGGCATCGTTGTGCTTGATGCCAAAGTAGCCGGACTGGAAACGCAAGGCTTCCCGCACGTTGAAGAACGGGTCAAACACCAGTTCTTGCGGCACCACGCCGAGCTTGCGCCGCGCCTGAGCGTAATCGAGCTGCACATCGTGCCCCAGCACCGTGACGCGGCCAGTGGTGGCGCGGGTCAGGCCGGCCAGAATGCTGATCAGGGTGGTTTTGCCCGCGCCGTTGGGGCCCAGCAGACCAAAGAATTCACCCTCTTCGACATCCAGGCTGACGCGGTCAAGTGCCAGAAAAGTGCTGCCTTGGGGGCCGCGCGGAGAAGGGTAAGCTTTGGAGACTGACTGAAAGGAGATCGCGGACATGAGAGGCCGCTAGTTTAGCGGGGTCGGAGCACTCAAAGGCGCGGCCGCCAGCAGCTCGATCACACCATAGAGTGTGGCGAGATCAGCCAGCCGCTTTGGCAGACCTTGGGTCGAGAAGTGCTTACCCTGGGCCAAGGCGGCACGCCGAAACTCCAGCAAAACCGCCAGCGCGGACGAGTCAAAACGGCTCAAGGCGCTGGCATCCACCGCTGCCTCAGTGCTTGACAGCGAAGCCAAGTCCTGCACCAGAGCGCGCAGGCACGCATTGGCTTGGGGCTGGGTCAATTCTTGCGGCAAAACCAACACGGTCATCCCTTCTTGGCGTTAGCCTTGTTGCGCTCGCTCAGCGTGGCAATCAGGCCGTCAATGCCTTTGGCGTTAATTTCCTGCGCAAACTGGCTGCGGTAGGTGTCGACCAGCCACACACCCAGCACGTTCAAGTTGTAGACTTTCCAGCCAGCGCCTTGGCCAGGCGTTTTTTCCAGCCGGTAATCGAGTTGAATCGGGTCACCTCGGCCTTGGATTTCAGTGCGGACCACGACTTCTTTGTCATCGGGCGCAGCGCGCATGGGCTTGACATTGAAAGTCACGGTATTGACTTGGGACAAGGCGCCGGCATAGGTGCGCACCAACAAAATCTTGAATTCTTCCTGCAGGCGTTGCTGTTGCGCTGGTGTGGCCTGGCGCCATTTGGGGCCCACGGCCGAGGCTGTCATGCGCTTGAAATCAACGTTGGGCATGACCAACTTGTCCACCAGGTCGATGATCCGTGAGACCTCGCCGCTTTGAATGGCTTTGTCGGCCTTGATGCTGCTCAGGACCTCGGCGGACAAGCGCTTGATAAACGCATCGGCGGCTTCGTCGGCGGCGTGGGCCGGCAGAGTGAACCCCGCTGCTGCGCTGAGCACAAGCGTTGCGAATAAATGGCTGAATAAACGACGTTTCATGGTTTTTCTTTCTCATCGCCGGCAGCGCCGGACTCTTTTATGTTTTTAACCCAGGCCCGGGTGCGTGCGCGGGCCTCAGATAAATCTTGTTTCACGGGTGATTTTTGTGCCTCGCCATCGTCAGGCGGGTTGCCATCGTAAATGCCGCTGCGGCGACGCTGCAGGTAGGAGTCACGGGTAAAGCTGTACTTGTCCAGCGCAGCCTCTTCGAGCATGGCAGAGGCACCCAGCAAGGAGGCGCGTATATCGATCAGCCGCAATGCGGTGAGGCTGTTGCGCGTTGGAATGTGCTCGATGCTGGATACCAGGTTGCCCTGCGCATCCACCGGCAGCGCCAGCGTGTCGCGCAGCGTGGAGGGCCCCAGCAGGGGCAGTACCAGGTAAGGACCCGGCACGACGCCCCAATAACCCAGGGTATGGCCAAAATCCTTGGTATGGCGTTCAATCTTCATCTCGGTTGCCACATCCCACAGGCCACCCAGACCAATGAAGGTATTGACACCAAAACGCACAAAGCTATTGGCCGATTGCTGACCCTTGAACTGCAGGGCGTTGTTCACGCCCGACCACAGATCCTGCAAATTGGAGAAAAAATTGTGCACGCCGCGGCGCACCGGTGCAGGTAGCACCTCCTGATAGGCGGTGGCCACCGGCTTGACGACGGCGCCATCAATGGCATCGTTGAACTGGTAGACACCGCGATTGAAGGACTCCAGCGGATCGCGTGGGTCTTTGGCGGGCACGCTGGCGCAGCCGACCAGGGTTGCCAATGCCAGGATCAAGCCCGGCCATAACGCGCTTCGCGCTGGGTGACTGATATTTTTTCGCATCATTGGACTCCTGGCCATTTATTGACCCCCAACGGCAGCAGGCGTGCTGCCATCGGCGGCTTTGCTGAATAAGAACTGACTGATCAGGTTTTCCAGCACTACCGCCGACTGGGTGCTGGCGATGGTGTCGCCGGCGGCCAGCGTCTTCTCGTCGGCACCGGGTTCCAATCCGAGATACTGCTCACCGAGCAAGCCACTGGTGAGAATTTTCAGTGAACTGTCTTTGGGGAATGTGTATTGCTTTTCCAGCGCCAGGGTCACGCGGGCCTGGAACGACTTGTCATCGAACACAATTTTCTCGACCCGGCCGACCACGACGCCGGCGCTGCGGATTGCCGCTTTGGGCTTGAGCCCGCCAATATTGTCAAATTTGGCGCTGACCTGGTAGGTTTTTTGAAAGCTCAGGGTCAGCAGGTTGGCGGCCTGCAATGCCAGAAACAGAATGGCCGCTGCCCCAATGAGCACAAACAGACCCACCCAGACGTCATTTTTGGAGCGTTGCATAGATCATCTTCTTGGTTAAATGCGGATAGAACCTGGTGTTTGGCTCGGTCGTCATATCGTGAACATCATGGCGGTCAGGATGAAATCAAGACCCAGCACGGCCAGCGACGAGACCACGACGGTGCGGGTGGTCGCGCTGGCGACGCCTTCGGGGGTGGCTTGCGCCTCAAAACCTTGCAGCAGCGCGACAAAGGTCACGGTAAAGCCGAAAACGATGCTTTTGATGATGCCGTTACCCACATCTTGCCAGACATCGACACCACCCTGGATCTGGCTCCAGAACGAACCGCCGTCAACCCCAATCATCAACACACCGACGGCCCAACCGCCAACGATGCCGGTCGCGCTGAACACGGCGGCCAGCAAGGGCATGGTGATGACGCCGGCCCAGAACCGGGGCGCCAGGATGCGTTGCACCGGGTCGACCGCCATCATTTCCATGACCGCAATCTGCTCGCCGGCTTTCATCAGACCAATCTCGGCGGTGAGCGAGGTGCCAGCGCGCCCGGCAAACAAGAGGGCGGTAACGACCGGGCCAAGTTCGCGCACCAGCGTGAGCGTGACCAGCAGACCCAGCGCCGAGGATGATCCATAGCGCTGCAACGTGTAGTAGCCCTGCAGGCCAAACACAAAACCCACAAATAAGCCCGATACCGCAATGATGGCCAACGAGTAGTTGCCCAAAAAGTGAATCTGGTCGCGGATCAGGCCAAAACGCTTGAAGCTCGGCCCGAATGTGCTCAGCAGGCGCATGAACAGGCGCGCACCCAGGCCGAGATCGGTCAGTTGGCGGCGCACGGCAAAGCCGACATCAGCCGGTTTGTACCAACTCATAGGGCCGCTCCCGCACTGAAATCTTCTTCAATCGATGGGCCCGGGTAATGGAAGCGCACCGGGCCATCTGACAAGGCGTTGACATACTGGTACACCAGTGGATCGGTGCTTTTGCGCACTTGCTCCGGCGTGCCTTGCGCGGCAATTTTGCCGTTCGCCAGAATGATCACATGGTCCGAAATGGCAAAGGTCTGCTCCAATTCGTGCGACACAAAAACGCTGGTCAAGCCCATTGAGTCATTGAGCTGGCGGATCAGGCGCGCCGCAATGGCCAATGAAATCGGGTCCAACCCAGAAAACGGTTCGTCGTACATCACCAGTTCCGGGTCGAGCGCGATGGCGCGGGCCAGCGCAATGCGCCGCGCCATGCCACCCGACAGATCGCTGGGCATCAATTCGCGCGCGCCGCGCAAGCCGACCGCGTTGAGTTTCATCAGCACGATGTGGCGAATCAGGGCGTCGGATAAATCCGTGTGTTCGCGCAAGGGGAATGCCACATTCTCAAACACCGACAAGTCCGCGAACAGGGCACCGAACTGAAACAGCATGCCCATGCGCCGCCGCGCCGCATAAAGCTCGGCTTGGTTCATGGGCGTCACATCTTGCCCGTCAAACAGCATCTCGCCAGACTGGGCCCGGTTCTGGCCGCCAATCAGCCGCAAGATCGTCGTCTTGCCGCCGCCCGAGGCGCCCATCAGCGCTGTCACCTTGCCACGCGGAATTGACAAGGAAATGCCGTCCAGCACCACCTGTTCACCATAACCAAAGGTGAGATTGCGCAGTTCAACAAGAGAGTCGGAAGTGGGGGTCATCGATTCAGTGGGGGGTCAACTATTTAGTTGGGGACAGAGCTTGTTCGCTTCGCGTAACTACGGTCTGTCCCGCAAGGTCTCAAATTAACAAGGCCGGGTATTGCCCGGCCCCTGCATCATAAGGGATTGCCCTAATCAGCGCGGCAAGTCGCTTGATCCCATCAGGAACTCATCGATGGCGCGCGCCGCCTGGCGACCTTCACGGATCGCCCACACCACCAAACTCTGACCACGCCGGATGTCACCAGCCGCAAACACCTTTGCGGTGTTGGTGGCGTAGCCGCCGCAGACTTCGGTTGTCGCCTTGGCGTTGCCGCGCGCGTCCTTGTCGACCCCAAATGATTCCAGCACCGTGGCGACCGGGTTCACAAAGCCCATGGCCAGCAGCACCAGATCGGCCGGGTAGGTCTTCTCGGTGCCGGGGATTTCAACCATCTTGCCATTCTTGAACTCGATATGGACGGTCTTGAGGCCGGTGAGCTTGCCCTTTTCACCGACGAATTCCTGGGTGGAGATGGCGAACTCGCGCGTGCAACCTTCTTCGTGGCTGGAGCTGGTGCGCAGCTTCATGGGCCAATTGGGCCAGGTCAGCGGCCGGTTTTCTTGCTCGGGCGGCTCCGGCATGACTTCAAACTGGGTCACGCTGGCGGCGCCGTGGCGGTTGCTGGTGCCGACACAGTCAGAGCCGGTGTCGCCGCCTCCAATCACGATCACGTGCTTGTCGGTGGCGCGCAACTGAGCTTTGACTTTGTCACCGGCGTTGACCTTGTTTTGCTGCGGCAAGAATTCCATCGCGAAGTAAATGCCGTCCAGATCGCGCCCCGCAACCGGAAGGTCGCGCGACTGCTCGGCGCCGCCGGTCAGCAGCACGGCGTCAAAGTCCTGTTGCAGCTGCTGCGCAGAAATCGTTTCCTTGGCCCAGTTGGTGACCTTGGAGCCTTTGGGCAATTCGCCGATCAGCACCCCGGTGCGGATGGTGACGCCCTCTTTTTGCAGCTGCTGAACGCGCCGGTCAATGTGCGATTTTTCCATCTTGAAGTCAGGAATGCCGTAACGCAGCAAGCCGCCGACGCGGTCGTTCTTCTCGAACAGGGTCACGTCGTGACCGACCCGGGCCAGCTGTTGCGCCGCCGCCATGCCGGCCGGGCCGGAGCCCACCACCGCCACTTTTTTGCCAGTCTTGTGGGTTGCCAGCTGCGGCTGCACCCAGCCTTCGGACCAGGCGCGATCGATGATGGCGTGCTCGATCGACTTGATGCCGACCGCGTCATCGTTCACGTTGAGCACGCAAGCCGCTTCGCACGGGGCCGGGCAGATGCGCCCGGTGAACTCGGGGAAGTTGTTGGTGCTGTGCAGCACGTCAATCGCGTTTTTCCAGTCACCCCGGTGCAACAGGTCGTTGAAATCCGGAATGATGTTGTTGACCGGGCAGCCGTTGGTGCAGAACGGCGTGCCGCAGTCCATGCAGCGCGCCGCCTGCTGCTTGGCCTGTGCGTCGTTCAGGCCGATCACAAACTCTTTGTAATTCTTCAAGCGCTCTGGCACCGGCTTGTAGCCTTCTTCAATGCGTTCAAACTCCATGAAACCCGTGATTTTTCCCATGATTCTTTTCCTTATTTAGCGGGAGCTATTTCTTTTTTTGTAGCAGCTTTCGCACGGCTGGTAAGGGCTAGCGCTTCTTTTTGTGCATAAATATTGGTGAGCGCCCGTTTGTATTCGTTCGGGAACACCTTGACGAACTTGAGCCGGGCGACGTCCCAGTTGTCCAGCAATTCGCGCGCGCGCTTGCTGCCGGTCCAGCGGTTGTGCTCTTCCAGCAGCTTTTTCAGTTGCGCCTCATCGCTCTGGCCACCGTGCCAAAGGCTCATCTCCACTGTTTCCTTTTGCTCCGCCGCCGTCATTACCTTGGTCAGCGACACCATGTCGGTGTTGCAGCGCTTGGCAAACTTGCCGTCCTCGTCATAGACATAGGCAATGCCGCCGCTCATGCCGGCCGCAAAGTTGCGCCCGGTGATGCCCAGCACCGCCACCGTGCCGCCGGTCATGTACTCGCAGCCATGGTCGCCTGTGCCTTCCACAACCGCCGTCGCGCCTGACAGGCGAACGGCAAAGCGCTCGCCGGCTACGCCACTGAAGAAAGCTTCGCCGGTCGTCGCGCCGAACATGACGGTGTTGCCCACAATGATGTTCTCGTGCGCCTGGCCCCGGAAGTCGATGCTCGGACGCACAACGATGCGCCCGCCCGACAGGCCCTTGCCGGTGTAGTCGTTCGCGTCCCCGATCAGGTCCAGGGTGATGCCGCGGGCCAGGAAGGCGCCGAAGGACTGGCCACCGGTGCCTTCGAGCTGAATCCGGATGGTGTCGTCAGGCAAGCCCTCCGGATGGACCTTGGTCAGGGCGCCGGAAAGCATGGCGCCCACCGTACGGTTGACGTTGCGCACCACCTCGATGAACTGCACCTTCTCGCCCTTGTCGATGGCGGGCCGGGACTTCTCGATCAGGACCCGGTCCAGGCTCTTGGCCAGGCCATGGTCCTGTTCTTCCACATGGAAGCGAGGGACGTCGTCCGGCACCTGGGGCAGCGCGAACAGTCTGCCGAAGTCAAGCCCGCGCGCCTTCCAGTGGTCGATGCCCTTGCGGATGTCGAGCAGGTCGGCCCGGCCGATCAGGTCGTCGAACTTGCGGATGCCCAGCTGGGCCATGATCTGGCGCACTTCCTCGGCGACGAAGAAGAAGAAGTTGACGACATGCTCGGGCCGGCCGGAGAACTTCTTGCGCAGCACCGGGTCCTGCGTGGCCACGCCCACCGGGCACGTGTTCAGGTGGCACTTGCGCATCATGATGCAGCCTTCGACCACCAGCGGCGCGGTCGCGAAGCCGAATTCGTCGGCACCCAGCAGCGCGCCGATGGCGACGTCGCGGCCGGTCTTCATCTGGCCGTCGGCCTGCACCCGCACACGGCCGCGCAGGCGGTTGAGCACCAGCGTCTGCTGCGTCTCGGCCAGGCCGATCTCCCACGGACCGCCGGCGTGCTTGATCGACGACCAGGG
>JBBQQX010000096.1:0-13359 GCA_038215405.1 Burkholderiales bacterium | reverse complement strand
AGCCGGCCGCTTTGAGCACGTTCGTGCCTTGGCAGATGGATGACAGGCGTCTGGCTGCGATGCGTGCCGTGACACCCTTCGCCCAATTCAATCATCCGCATTCATGAGCATTTATTGTGGTCGGCACATGAGTGCACAGGAGATTCAGAGCATCAAGGACATGATGGCTCAAACCCCCGAACTCAACCGCACGGCGCTCTCGCGCAAGCTGTGCGTGTTGTGGAACTGGGTCAAACCCAATGGGGAACTCAAGGACATGACCTGTCGGGTGGCATTGCTGCGCATGCAGGCCGATGGCCTCATTACCCTGGCACCACCAAGAACCACCACACCGCGCAGACCCGCACACTTTGAGGCCACCCGCGCCACGGATGCACAGCCGCCAGTGAGCGCACCGGTGCATGAGTTAGGAAAGATCACGCTCAGGCAGGTCGCGAACAAGGCCGATTCGCGGTTATGGAACGAATTCGTTGCGCGCTACCACTATCTGGGTTACAGCGCGATGTCGGGCGCGCAGATGCGCTACCAGGTCTTTGCCGGCGAGCAGTTGGTGGCCTGTATCAGTTTTGGCGCGAGTGCCTGGAAGCTCAAGGATCGCGAGCGCTATATCGGCTGGCAGGACTTTGAGCGGCGCAAGAATTTGCAGTTTGTGGTCAACAACGCGCGCTTTTTGATACTGCCATGGATACGCTCCAAGGGGCTGGCCTCCAAGATCCTGGCGCTGTGTGCACGACAGTTGCCTGCCGATTGGCAAAAGCGATATGGATACACACCAGTATTGCTAGAAACTTTTGTAGAGACTGTGCGCCACCGGGGCACTTGCTATAAGGCGGCCAACTGGGTCAATGTTGGTCAGACCACTGGGCGTGGCAAGAAGTCCACAAGCCACCGTCAGCTTATTCCCGTCAAGGACATCTGGTTGTATCCTCTGCGCAAAAACTTCGCCGCCACCCTTTGCCAATAGGACGTAACGGGTTCACCGAATATTTACCTTTGGCGGGTCCTTGCAGCACAATTTGCCCGACTGGACCTTGCGCATCAAGCACAAGCGCCCGGGTCGCCCCCCGCCTGGTCGCCTGCGCCGTGCATCGCCACAGAAAACCCGAGCGCTTCGAACTCTTGCTGCAAATAGGCCGCGAAAGCGACTTCTTGCCGGGACGGGCTGGAAATCTTGACCATGGCCATGAACTGATCGACCAGCCGCTGCGTGGATTCGTTCTCACTCATAACTTCACTTCCAAAAAATACTGTGCTTCAACTGCATCGCAGGAGAATCGGCCTCTGGCGGGCACAGCCACTCATGGGCCCATGGAAATGTCGTCAGATGAAGTTCACGACATACTGCCCGTCGCGCATCAGCGCCAGGGCCTGACCGTCTTCCATGACGAGATCCACGCTTTTCACCTGCACGTCGGGCTGAGTTTCTGGAACGTAAACCCGGTCGATGTGGATGACCGCTTCGGGACTCGAAAAATCGGCAGGGCCGACCTGCCCGCCGAAATGCTCGCTGCGACCAAAGGCAATGTGCAGCCCGAGTTTCTCGTCCAGCAGCACCTTGCCGATGGGCTTGATGCCAAAGGCCGCAAGCACGCCCAGGCCGAGTTCGGCCAGGTTGCCGTAAGCGGGCTCGCGCGCCAGGTGCTCGGCCTCAATGCGCGACGCCGGCCCCTGGGTAAGCACCTCAACCGCCTTGTTGGCGACGATGCGGTATCGGACAATTTCATCGCCAAATTGCACCGGCAACTCGCCTGCACTCAGGCTGGGCTCGGTTTCGCCCTCAAAGGGCACGATGTAGGCCTCGCCCGAAGGCAGGTTGCCGGCAACACCCGGATCGGGCAACAAGCCGCCGGAGGCATGGGCGCTACGAAAGCGCAGGTCCAGGTGCAGCGCCGCCTCACCGCCCGGATAGACAAAGCGGAAATCAGCACCCGTGGCGCGATCGAGCAGTTGCTTGAGGTAATTGACACGGCGGTTGACTTCCCCGTAGTCAAGCCGCAGCGCTGGCACCATGTCTTGACGGAAACCTGCCATCGTCGCCGCGCGGATCGGGCTCGTTTTGGCCGCAATTTTCAAAGGCGCGGTGGCCGAAAACTGCGTTGGCGCCAGGAGAATGGGGTGGGCGGCAAACATGTCGACAAAGGTAGTGGCGGCGCTCGCATCGAGGCTGTCCGCGCTCGTTGGCAAGGGCCCGCCGTGGTGAATCCAGCAACGCGCAGGCAGATCGCCATTGTTGGTATGGGCGTTGCGATAGAGGACCAAGGTGGTTTTTAGGCCCAGTTCCTGCTCATGGGCCGTGAGCTCAGCGGCCCAATCGACCGCAATCGCGCGCCGGGCGGCCCAGTCCTCGTTGTCGGGCACCTTCTCATCGGGCAGGTCGACCAGAATCGCCAAGGCCTTTTCATCCGCGCGGGGCCGGAAAACCCGGCGTACCAGGGCCACCAGTTCATCGCCATTGAGTCGTTCATTCATAGAGCTTGTCGTCCAGGAAAATTGTCGAAAAGGGCGCAGCCGGGTCGAGCACATGTGGTCCGTTAGCGTGGCTGCGTGTGTTCTGGCCATGCGGCGCTTGGGCAGGATGATAGGCTTGTTGGGTCAATGATCTGTGCGCCAGCGCTCACAAGATGGCGCGGATCGGGTGCCGCTTCTGACAACCGGAGCCGCAGCTGCCAAGAAAAAAGGACTGGGCAATAATGCCAAGTCCTTGATTCAATCTGATGGGGTGGTGGACCGAAGGAGGATCGAACTCCTGACCTCTGCATTGCGAACGCAGCGCTCTCCCATCTGAGCTACCGGCCCCACAATCCATCGTCGCAGGCACAGCTTACATTACTTTGACAGCGCGAGCCCGAGCGCCGGCCGGGCGCTGACCTGCCAGCGCCACAAGCTGCCAGCAAGACAAGGTATCGGTTTGACCTGACAATGCGGACCTGACCATTTGACCCGCTCGTCGCGCGCCAGCCCTATGAAGCCTTTTAAAATTAAACCAGTTGCTAAATTTATAATAGCAGCATGTGCAATAGCTGCGGGGGCTATCGCCCTTTTTGTTATAAATTCTGGTGGAAGCAGCAAGTCGGCCCTGCCCGCCGCAGGCACGGCCAAACCGGCGCTCACCGTCACCACCACCAGCGCGCAACGCAGCACCTTGGCCTTTCAATTGACCGCCAACGGCAACATTGCCGCCTGGCAAGAGGCCAGCATCGGCACCGAGAGCAATGGCCTGCGCCTGGCCGAGGTGCGCGTCAACGTGGGCGACGTGGTGCAGCGCGGCCAGCTGCTGGCGCGCTTTGCCAGCGAGAGCGTGCAGGCCGAGGTGGCGCAGGCACGCGCCGGCGTGAATGAGGCCACGGCCAATGCCGCCGAGGCCACGGCCAATGCCGATCGCGTGCGCGCCCTGCAAAGCACCGGCACCTTCAGCGGCCAGCAGATCAAGCAGTACCTGACGGCCGAGCAAGCGGCACGCGCGCGGGTTGAGTCAGCCCAGGCTGGTCTGGCCGCGCAACAGCTGCGGCTGCAAAAGACCCAGGTGCTTGCGCCTGACAGCGGCCTCATTTCGGCGCGCAGCGCCACCGTGGGTGCGGTGCTGGGCAGCGGCGTCGAGCTGTTTCGCCTGATTCGCCAGGGCCGGCTGGAGTGGCGCGCCGAGGTGGCGTCAGCGGATCTGGCCCGGGTCGCGGCGGGCACAGCGGTCACAGTCACGGCTGCCGGTGGTGCCCAGCGTCAGGGACGCGTGCGCATGGTGGCGCCCACGGTCGATCCGCAAACGCGCGTCGGCCTGGTCTATGTCGATCTGCCCGCCGACCTGAAAGCGGGCAGCGCCGCAGCGCAGGGCCGCCCCAAGCAAGGCACGGCCCCCTCGGGGGGCAGCGCAGTACGCGAAGCGACCAGCGCGGGGGCCACATCTTCAGGCTTCAAGGCCGGCATGTTTGCGCGCGGCGAGTTTGCGCTGGGCAACTCACCGGCCCTGACGGTGCCGCAGTCGGCGGTGGTGGTGCGCGACGGCTTCAGCTATGTCTTTCGGGTTAATCAGGACCAGCGCGTGAGCCAGCTCAAGCTGCAGATCGGGCGCCGGGTCGGGGATCAATTGGAGGTGCTGGGCGGCCTGGCGCCTGACGCGCTGCTGGTGGCCAGTGGTGCCGGCTTTCTGAACGAGGGCGATCTGGTCAAAGTGGTTCCTGCCCCAGCTCCCACATTAAATCAGCCGCCAGCCCGCGTGCTACCTGAACAAGCAGCTACTAAATAAGGAGTTGTCATGAACTTCTCCTCGCTTTCGATCAAACACCCGGTGCCGGCCATCATGCTTTTTGTGCTGCTGTCGCTGGCGGGCATTTTGTCGTTTCGCGCCAGCGCGGTGCAGGACTTCCCGGATATCGAGTTGCCTATCGTCATCGTCAGCGCCGCGCTCGCGGGCGCGGCGCCGGCGCAGCTGGAAACCGAAGTGGCGCGCAAGATTGAAGACTCCGTGGCGACGCTGCAAGGCGTGAAAAACATCTACACCAAGGTGCTCGACGGCAGCGCGCAAGTCACCGTCGAATTCATCCTGGAAAAGCCGATTGCCGAGGCCGTGAACGACGTGCGCGACGCGGTGGCGCGGGTGCGCGCCGACTTGCCCGCCGACGTGCGCGACCCCTCCGTCACCAAAGCCTCGACCGCCGGGCGCGTGGTGCTGACCTTCACAGCCGAGGCCGCGACCAGCCCGGCTGGCGCCGCCAGTGCCAGTGCGCCTGACCTGCAGGCACTGAGCTGGTTTGTCGACAACACCGTGGCCCGCCGGCTGCTGAACGTGCCGGGGGTTGGCGCGGTCAAGCGCGTCGGTGGTGTCGACCGGGAGGTGCGCGTCGAACTCGATGCCGACAAGATGGCGGCGCTGCAGGTGTCGGCCATCGACGTGTCGCGGCGCCTGAAGCTGGTGCAGCAGGAAGCGCCGGGGGGCCGCGGTGATGTCAGCGGCGCCGAACAGTCGGTGCGCACCCTGGCCACGGTCACGACGGCGGCCGAATTGGCCCTCTTGGACCTGCCGCTGGCCGACGGGCGCCACCTGCGGCTGGACCAGGTCGCGAGCGTGCGCGACACCGTGAGCGAGCCGCGCTCGCTGGCCACGCAGAACGGCCGCACGGTAGTTGGCTTTGAGGTCTTTCGCACCAAGGGTGCCAGTGAGGTGACGGTGGCGCATGGCGTACGCAGCGCCGTGGAGGAGCTGCAGCGCAGCCACGCCAACCTGGTTTTGAAGCAGGTGATTGACAACGCGCAGCCGGTGCAAGAGAACTTCCGGGGCTCGATGGAGCTGCTGTTAGAGGGCGCGCTGCTGGCGATTCTGGTGGTCTGGTGGTTTTTGCGCGACTGGCGCGCCACGCTGGTGGCCGCCGCCGCCTTGCCGCTGTCGATCATCCCGACCTTCCTGGGCCTGCATTACTTTGGCTACACGCTCAACACCGTCACCCTGCTGGCGCTGGCGTTGGTCGTTGGCGTGCTGGTGGACGATGCGATTGTCGAAATCGAGAACATCGAGCGCCACCTGCGCATGGGCAAGCCCCCGTACCAGGCGGCAATGGAAGCGGCCGACGAGATTGGCATGGCCGTGATTGCCACCACCTTTGCGCTGGTGGCGGTGTTCCTGCCGACCGCCTTCATGGGCGGCGTGGCGGGGCTGTTTTTCAAGCAGTTCGGCTGGACCGCGGTGCTGGCGATTTTGGCTTCGCTGGTGGTGGCGCGGCTGTTGACGCCGATGATGGCGGCCTACCTGCTGCAAGCGCATAAAAACGCGGCCCACGCCGACCCAGGCGCGGCCTACCACGAAGCCCCGGACGGCTGGGTCATGGCGCGCTACATCGCCACCATGCGCTGGTGCTTGCGCCACCGCGCGCTCACCTTGAGCGGTGCCGCGCTGTTTTTTGCCGGCTCGATTGCGCTGGTGCCGCTCCTTCCCACCGGCTTTGTGCCGGCCGCCGACCGGGCCCAGACGCAGATCAATATCGAACTGGCGCCGGGCAGCACCCTGGCCGAAACCCGCGCCGTGGCCGAACAAGCGCGCCTGGCGGCGATGCGCAGCCCGCAAGTCACCGGCGTGTTCAGCTCGATTGGTGGCGGCTCCAGCGGCGACGCCTTTGCGCCCGGCGCGGCGGCCGAGGCGCGCCGCGCCGTGCTGACGGTCAGCACCACGCACCGCAACGCGAGGGCCGCGTCCATGCCCGACATCGAAGCGCAGCTGCGCCTGCACATGGCCGACATTGCCGGCGCGCGCTTCAACGTCGGGCCGCCCGACTCCGGCGTCAAGATGCAGCTGGTGCTCAAAAGCGACGATGCGCAGCTGTTGCTGGCCAGCGCGCAGCAGGTGGAACGCGAACTGCGCGCATTGAAGGGCGTTGGCAATGTCAGCTCCAGCGCCGCGCTGGTGCGCCCCGAAATCATCGTGCGTCCCGACTTTGCGCGTGCCGCCGACCTGGGTGTGACGGCCGCCAGCATCGGTGAAACCGTGCGCGTGGCCACCGCCGGCGATTACGACACCAACCTGCCGCAACTCAATTTGTCGGAGCGCCAGGTGCCGATTCGGGTCAAGCTGCCCGATAGCGTGCGCGCCGACCTGGCAGCGCTGGAGCGCCTGAGCGTGCCGGGCAAAAATGGCCCGGTGCTGCTGGGCAATGTCGCCAGCGTCAAAGTGGCCAGCGGCCCGGCGCAGATCGACCGCCTCAACCGCAGCCGCAACGTCACGCTCGACGTGGAACTGGGGCGGCGGCAACTGGGCGAGCTCAACACCGAGGCGCGCGCCTTGCCGAGCCTGAAAAACCTGCCGGCCGGTGTCAGCATTGCCGAGCTCGGCGACGCGCAGGAAATGCAGACGCTGTTTGCCAGCTTCGGCATTGCCATGCTGATCGGCGTGCTGTGCATTTATGGCGTGCTGGTGCTCCTGTTCCATGACTTCATGCAGCCCGTCACCATCCTGGCGGCACTGCCTTTGAGCATGGGCGGCGCCTTTGTGGCGCTGCTGCTGACCGGACGGGCGCTCTCGATGCCGTCGATGATCGGCCTGATCATGCTGATGGGCATCGTTACCAAGAACTCGATTCTGCTGGTGGACTACGCCATTTTGGCGCGCGAGCGCGGCCTGCCGCGTTTTGACGCGCTGGTCGACGCCTGCCACAAGCGCAGCCGCCCGATCGTCATGACCACCATCGCCATGGGCGCCGGCATGCTGCCGCTCGCGCTGGGTTGGGGCGCCGACCCGAGCTTTCGCTCGCCGATGGCGATCGCCGTGATTGGCGGGCTGATGACCTCCACCCTGCTCAGCCTGCTGGTGGTGCCCGCGGTGTTCACCTACATCGACGATCTGGCGCAGTGGCTCAAGCGCTTGCCGGCGCGGATGCGGCGCCAGCAGCCGGCCGCGGCAAGGGCGTAGTTGCTCTAAATAGAATAGCTACCTGCGCATGATGGACGCGGGCTAGCACCCTAAAACGTGCAAATCCTGGGCCAAGCAGCGATTCCAGGCAACGCTGGCGCTGCCTGAGTAGGGCGGGCCAGCCCCGGGCTAGCGGTTGGTCGGAAAGCTGAACACGGCGCCTTCCCGCACACCGCTTGAGGGCCAGCGCTGCGTGATGGTCTTGCGCTTGGTGTAAAAGCGCACGCCATCGGGCCCATAGGCCGACAGGTCGCCAAACAAGGAACGCTTCCAGCCGCCAAAGGAGTGGTAGGCCACCGGCACCGGCAGCGGCACGTTGATGCCGACCATGCCGACCAGGATGTGGTCTGAAAAATAGCGCGCCGCTTCGCCGTCGCGGGTGAAGATGCAGGTGCCGTTGCCGTATTCATGGGCGTTGATCAGCGCCATCGCGTCCTGCAAGGTGGCTACGCGCATGACACCCAGCACCGGGCCAAAGATTTCTTCCTGGTAAATCGTCATGCCAGGCTTCACATGGTCAAACAGGCAGGCGCCCATGAAGTAGCCAGCCTCATGACCCGGCACTTTGATGCCGCGGCCATCAACCACCAAGGTGGCGCCTTCAAGCACGCCTTGATCCACATAACCCCTGACCTTGTCCAAGTGTTGCTGGGTCACCAGCGGCCCCATGTCGTTGGCGCTGTCGGTGCCCGGGCCGACTTTCATCTTGGCGATCTCGGCCTTCAAGCCCGCCACCACCGCGTCGGCAGTGGCGTCGCCCACCGCGACGACCAGCGGGATCGCCATGCAGCGCTCGCCGCAGGAGCCAAAGGCCGCGCCCATCAAGGCGCTCACGGCATTGGCGATGTCGGCGTCGGGCATCAGCACCGCATGGTTCTTGGCACCGCCCAAGGCCTGCACGCGTTTGCCATGGGCACAGCCGGTGGCGTAGATGTACTCGGCAATGGGCGTGGAGCCGACAAAGCTGATGGCCTGCACGCGCTTATCTAGCAGCAGCGTGTCCACCGCCTCCTTGTCGCCGTTGACCACATTGAGCACGCCGGGTGGCAGGCCGGCTTGCAGCGCCAGTTCGGCCACCAGCAGCGCGCTTGAGGGATCGCGCTCGGACGGTTTGAGCACAAAGGTGTTGCCGCAGGCAACCGCCATCGGCCACATCCACAGCGGCACCATGATGGGGAAGTTGAAGGGCGTGATGCCGGCCGTGACGCCCAGCGGCTGGAACTCGCTCCACGAGTCCATCGCCGGGCCGACGTTCTTGCTGTGCTCGCCCTTGAGCAGCTCGGGCGCATAAGAGGCGTACTCGACGTTTTCAATGCCGCGCTGCAGCTCGCCCATGGAGTCGGACAGCACCTTGCCGTGCTCGGCGGTGAGCAGCGCGCAGAGTTGCTCGGCGTTCTCTTCGAGCAACACCTTGAGCCGGCTCATGACACGCGCGCGCTTCAAGGGCGGCGTGGCGCGCCAGGCTGGGTAAGCGGCGTGGGCGCTGGCAATCGCTTGCTCGACCGTGTGTTTGTCGGCCAGCAGCACGCGTTTTTCAGCCAGGCCGGTGGCCGGGTTGAACACGTCTTGCGAACGCGTGCCTCCAAAGACCAGCTGGCCGTCGATCAGGTGTTGGATTTGGGGAAGCGTTGATGCCATGCGAAGGCTCCAGAATAATGAGTTAAATAAGGCTCTAGCCGTTATAAAACGGGCGTAAGCAGCTATGAATAAAAGAGTCTTATGAGGCGCTCTGGCTCAGGCGGTGGCATTGCAGGTCTCGCCCAGCGCATTGACCAGGCTGTCCAACTGGGCCGGGGTCGAGATGAAGGGCGGCGCCAGTTGAATGGTATCGCCGCCGTAGCGCACATAGAAGCCTTTTTTCAGCATCGCCATGGCAATGTCGAAGGGCCGCTTGGCCGGTTCCCCGGGCAAGGAGGCGATGGTGAAGCCCGCGGCCAGGCCAAAGTTGCGAATATCGGTGATGTGGCGCGCGCCCTTGAGGCTGTGCACCGCGTTCTCGAAATACGGTGCCAGGGTCTTCACGCGGTCGATCATGTTTTCTTTCACCAGAATATCGAGCGTGGCCAGTGCCGCCGCGCACGTCACCGGGTGCGCCGAGTAGGTGTAGCCGTGGGCAAATTCGAGCATGTAGTCAGGCCCGCCCGCAGCCATGAAGGTGTCGTAGATTTCCTTCTTGGCCAGCACCGCGCCGATCGGTTGCGCGCCGTTGCTGATCTGCTTGGCCACATTCATGATGTCAGGCGTGACGCCAAAGGCCTCGGCCCCGGTGTAGGCGCCCGCGCGGCCAAAGCCGGTGATCACCTCATCAAAAATCAGCAGAATGTTGTGGGCGGTGCAGATCTCGCGCAGGCGCTGCAAATAGCCCTTGGGCGGAATGATGACGCCGGCCGAGCCCGAGAATGGCTCCACGATGACAGCCGCAATGTTTGACGCATCATGCAGCGCGATCAGGTTCAGCAAGTCGTCGGCCAACTCGGCGCCCTGGTCGGGCATGCCGCGCGAGAACGCGTTGCGGGCCAATTGGGTGTGGGGCAGGTGGTCGGCCTCAATGCCTTGGCCAAACATCTTGCGCGTGCCGCCGATGCCACCAACCGAGACGCCGCCGAAATTGACGCCGTGGTAACCTTTTTCCCGCCCGATCAGCCGTGTCTTACTGGCCATCCCCTTGCTGCGCCAGTAGGCGCGCGCCATCTTGAGCGAGGTGTCGGCCGACTCCGAGCCTGAACCGGTAAAGAACACGTAGTCGAGCCCAGCCGGGGTGAGTTCCTTGAGCTTGTTGGCCAGCTCAAAGGACAGCGGGTGGCCAAACTGGAACGCGGGCGAGTAGTCCATGGTCGCCATCTGCTTTGTCACCGCATCAAGGATCTCGCTGCGCCCATGGCCCAAGCCGCAACACCACAGGCCCGACAGGCCATCAAAGATCTGCTTGCCATGCTGGTCGGTGTAGTAGCAGCCCTTGGCGGCGACCATCAGGCGCGGATTGGCCTTGAATTCACGGTTGCCGCTGAACGGCATCCAGTGGGCATCAAGCCAGGCAGCGTCCGTGCGCGGTGCGCTCAGGGCTTGGGCGTCGTTGAGGTTCATTGCGTTTCCTTCGTGTAGCAGGCAGTTGGCGATTCTGAGTCGACCTGTTACTCTTATAAATGTCTAAGTATCACCACCAAGTTGGCATTTCATGCAAGTAAAGAGCCGGGCCGCGCTGGGCCAGTTGAGCGACATGGACATTCGCCTGTTGCGCGTGTTCAAAAGCGTGGCCGAGTGTGGCGGCATGGCCGCAGCCGAGCTGGAGCTCAACATCGGCGTCTCGACCGTGAGCCGCCACATCAAGGACCTGGAAACCCGCCTGGGCCTCACCTTGTGCCGGCGCGGCCGGGCCGGCTTTGCTTTGACGGCGGAGGGCGAGCAAATCTACACGGAGACCCTGCGCCTGCTGGCGGGAGTCGATGCCTTTCGTACGCGCGTCGATGAAATCCACCAGCGCATGGGCGGTGAGTTGCACATTGCGGTGTTTGACAAGACCGCCACCAACCCTGCGGCCAAAATTGCGGCCGCGATGGCACTGTTTGTGGATCTGGCGCCCGACGTCAGTCTGCATCTGCATGTGGCGCCGCTCAACACGATCGAGCGCGGCGTGCTCGACGGCCAGTTCCAGGTCGGCATCATTCCTGGGCACCGCAGTTCCGACACGCTGGCCTATGAGGAGCTGTTCACCGAGACCATGTTCTTGTACTGCGGCGCCGAGCACGCCTTGTTTCCGGACGGCCATGCGGTGCAGGAGCCTGCTGACTGGGACGCGCTGCGCGCGCATGACTTTGCCGGTCTGGGCTACCACTCGCCCAACATGGAGGTCAGCCAGCAGGTGCACCTGGTGCGCAAGGCCACCGGCTACGACCAGGAGTCGATTGCCACGTTGATCCTGTCGGGCAAATTCCTGGGCTTCCTGCCGGACCATTACGCCGATGGTTTTGTGCGCCACGGCCAGATGCGCCCGATCCAGCCCGCCCTGTTTCGCTACAGCTGCAGCTTTTTCAGCATCGTGCGCGCCTCACCGCAGCCCCCGCGTGTGGCGCGGGCGTTTCAGGCCTGCTTGCGCAGTGCCCACCAGGGCATTAAAGCAGGTGCGGGCTGACCAGGCCATGTCAAATGAAAGGCGAAATTCAGCATGCCCCCTGGTGCGACAAGCGCTTGCCGTGCGGTAGCGTTGCCAGTTGCGTGAACATGCGCCGGCAGTAGCCAGTGACACGCAGGCATTTGTTAATCTCGTCGACCGGTAGCGGGCCGGAGACCACCACGATGTCGTTGGCGCTGGCCAGCGAGCCGGCGGCGCGCAGGCGGCGTCGGGCGGTTGTGGCCCAGGAATGAATCCGCGCCGGGTTGCCATGCTCGTGCAGCACCCCGGTGCTGGCGTCAAAGGCAATCGCCACAGTGTCTGTCATGAGCTTGAGCCGGTGCTGGCCGGTGACCTTGCTCGCGGGCGTGCTCAGGTCGTACAAATGGTAGTTGCCTTCTTTGAGTTGGTACTGCAATGTCATCGGATCTCCTGGACTTTGGTAGTTTCTGGCGATTATGGGCTTGCCAGCGGGTCAGCCAGCGCGAAAATAGAGTCCAAAAGCAGGCCTGTTTGACGGCAGCAGCCCTCACATGCGCTTGGATGGCTGTGTGTCGCCAAGGCCGACCCGAAACTTTTCCAGCCTGGCCTCGTAGTCTTGCGCGTCGCCGAAAGCCAGAAAACGGCCGTAGCGTGAATGGGGCCCGAGCATCTTGCGCGCATGTTTGATCGGGCAAAAATACTCTTCGGTGCGCCCGATGATTTCGCTGACAAAGGCGATCAGCCCATTGCCGTAGGCGCAGTAGGTGCAATGAAATTTCTCGATGAAGTTGAGGTAGCCCAGTTGCTGGCGGTCGAACACGATGTAGTCGCCCCGGCGCACCTTGGTGATGCCGTAGATCGGGAAGCAGGTGGCCTGGTAGAAGCTCACACACAGGTCCAGCAGGAGCATCGGCACGATCATGCTGTAGATGATCGGCCCGGTGATCAGGTTTTGCGGCCGGTACGCGACCAGCCAGCGCAAGAAACCGGTTTTGAGTTTGCGGTGGGCCTGGCGCACGGCGGCCTCGAACTCGACGCGTTTGCCCTTGATCTGGTACAGGGCGTTGGCTTCTTGTTCCTGCACCTCGCGGCGCAAATCGTCTTCAAGCGCGCTCATCTGGTCGAGCAATTGGCGTATTTTTTCATTCATATGGGCTGCATTGGAACATCAAGGCTGCGGCGCCTCGTCGACAATGGCGGCTTCACCCCTGGAGTGGCTGCAAATCGTGCTCAATCTTTCAATGCTGACGCGCGATCTGCGCCGGGCCGGCGCATGATGCCGGACCATGACGCGCTCGACTGGGGCGTGCTCGCGGTCTTCGCCACGGTCTACCTCGGCATGATCCTGGGTGGCCTGCCGCGCCTGAAACTCGACCGCGCGGGCGTGGCGCTGCTGGGCGCGATTGGCGTCATCGGGCTGGGCGAGATGAGCAGCGCGCAAGCGGCCAGTGCGGTGGACTTGCCCACGATCTTGTTGTTGTTTTCCTTCATGGTGGTGTCCGCGCAGATGGGCATGAGCGGGTTTTACATCGCTGTCACCCAGTGGCTGGTGGCGCTGCCGCTGCGCCGCCAGGGCTTGCTGGCGGCACTGATCGCCGCGGCGGCGGCGCTGTCGGCGGTGTTTTCCAATGACATCGTCTGCCTGGCGATGACGCCGGTGGTGGCGCGCCTGTGCCTGCGGCGCCGCCTGGACCCGGTGCCTTTTCTGGTCGGCCTGGCCTGCGCCGCCAATATCGGCTCGGCGGCGACGCTGATCGGCAACCCGCAAAACATGCTGATTGGCTCGGTGCTGCAGTTGCCGTTTGGCGCTTATGTGCGCCAGGCCTTGCCGCCGGTGCTCTTGAGCCTGGCGGTGCTGTGGGCCTGGTTGGCGTGGGGG
>JBBQQX010000095.1:0-13413 GCA_038215405.1 Burkholderiales bacterium | reverse complement strand
ACAACAACGCGCAATGGCTCTTGACGCAGCTCGCCACCGCCCAGGTTGGTTTGATTCTGGTCAACATCAACCCGGCCTACCGCGTGGCCGAGCTGGACTACGCGCTCAACAAAGTGGCGTGCAAGGCGCTGGTCACCATGGCCCGTTTCAAGACCAGCGATTACGTCGGCATGCTGCGTGAACTCGCGCCCGAACTGGCCACGGCCGAGCCGGGCGCTTTGCACTGTGCCCGGCTGCCGCATCTGCGCACGGTGGTGTGGATTGATGAGCCGGGCCAGAGCGAGGAACTGCCGGGCCTGCTGCGCTTCTCCAAGCTGCTGGCCAGCGGGGACGCCGCCGACCCGCGCCTGGCCGCCACCGCCAAGCTGCTGCACCCGTTTGATCCGATCAACATCCAGTTCACCAGCGGCACCACCGGCTTCCCCAAGGGCGCCACGCTGACGCATCGCAACATCCTGAACAACGGTTTCTTCGTTGGCGAGGCCATGAAGTTGACGTCTGCCGACCGGCTGTGCATTCCGGTGCCGCTGTACCACTGCTTTGGCATGGTGCTGGGCAACCTGGCGTGCCTGACGCACGGCGCCACCATCGTGTATCCGAGCGACGGTTTCGATCCCTTGGCGGTGTTGCAAACCGTGCAGGACGAAAAATGCACCGGCCTGCACGGCGTGCCGACCATGTTCATCGCCGAGCTCGACCATCCGCGCTTCAAGGAATTCGACCTCTCCAGCCTGCGCACCGGCATCATGGCCGGCTCGCCGTGCCCGATCGAAGTCATGAAACGCGTCATGCGCGACATGCACATGCTGGAAGTGACCATCGCCTACGGCATGACCGAAACCAGCCCGGTGAGCTGCCAGAGCAGCACCACCACGCCGCTGGAAAAGCGGGTCGCCACCGTCGGCCTGGTGCAGCCGCATTTGCAGGTCAAGGTGATTGACACCCTCACCGGCGAGATCGTGGCCCCAAGCGTGTCGGGTGAGCTGTGCACGCGTGGCTACTCGGTGATGCACGGCTACTGGGAAGACCCGAGCCGCACCGCCGAGGCGATCGACGACGAGAAATGGATGCACACCGGCGACCTGGCGACGATGGACGTTGAGGGCTATGTCAACATCGTCGGGCGCATCAAGGACATGGTGATCCGCGGCGGTGAGAACATCTACCCGCGCGAGATTGAAGAATTTCTCTACCGCCACCCGCAGATTCAGGACGTGCAGGTGGTGGGCATTCCAGACCAGAAATATGGCGAGGAGCTGTGCGCCTGGATCATCGCCAAGCCGGGCCAGAGCCTGAGCGAAGAAGACGTCAAGGCTTTCTGCAAGGGCCAGATTGCGCACTACAAGGTGCCCCGCTACATTCGCTTTGTGACCGAGTTCCCGATGACCGTTACCGGCAAGATCCAGAAGTTCAAAATCCGTGAAGACATGAAGCAGCAGCTGGGGCTGCAAGACGACAAAACTGCTTGAAAGAAGCGCTATGCCCATCCTCGACACCAAACTCAATGCCCGATCCAAGGATTTCCAGGCCAACGCGAGCGCCATGCGCGCGCTGGTGGATGACCTCAACGCGCAGACCGCCCGTGCGGCCTTAGGCGGCGGCGAGGTGGCGCGTGCCCGCCACACTGGGCGCGGCAAGCTGCTGCCGCGGGATCGGGTGCAGATGCTGCTGGACCCCGGCACGCCGTTTCTGGAGCTCTCGCCGCTGGCTGCCTTGGGCCTGTACCCGGACCGCGACGGCAGCGATAGCGCGCCCAGCGCCGGTGTGATCTGCGGCATTGGCCGCATCGAAGGCGTGGACTGCATGATCGTGTGCAACGACGCCACCGTCAAAGGCGGCACCTATTACCCGATGACGGTCAAAAAGCATTTGCGGGCGCAGGAGATTGCGCAGCAGAACCGCCTGCCCTGCGTCTATCTGGTCGATTCGGGCGGCGCCAATCTGCCGAACCAGGACGAGGTCTTTCCCGACCGCGACCATTTTGGCCGCATCTTCTTCAACCAGGCCAATATGAGCGCGCAGGGCATTGCGCAGATTGCCGTGGTGATGGGCAGTTGCACGGCAGGCGGCGCCTACGTGCCGGCCATGAGCGACGAAGCCATCATCGTCAAGAACCAGGGCACGATCTTTCTGGGCGGCCCGCCGCTAGTGAAGGCCGCCACCGGCGAGGTCGTCACGGCGGAAGACCTGGGCGGCGGCGACGTGCACACGCGCCTCTCGGGCGTGGCCGACCACCTGGCACAGAACGACCTGCACGCGCTCGCGCTGGCGCGTCAGGCGGTCGCCCATTTGAATCAAATCAAGGCTCCAGCCCCCGCTCTGCTTGCCTCAGTAGCTCCTAATTTTGCTGCAGACGAGCTTTACGGCGTGATTCCGACCGACACGCGCAAACCCTTTGATGTGCGCGAGATCATCGCCCGCATCGTCGATGGCTCCGAGTTTCACGAGTTCAAGCCGCGTTATGGCACCACGCTGGTCACCGGCTTTGCCCACATTGAAGGCATGCCGGTCGGCATCATCGCCAACAACGGCATCTTGTTCAGCGAGTCGGCCCTGAAAGGCACGCATTTCATCGAGCTGTGCTGCCAGCGCAAGATTGCGCTGGTGTTTTTGCAGAACATCACCGGCTTCATGGTCGGGCGCAAGTACGAGAACGAAGGCATCGCCCGCAACGGCGCCAAGATGGTGACCGCCGTGGCCACCGCCGCGGTGCCGAAGTTCACCGTCATCATCGGCGGCAGCTTTGGTGCCGGCAACTACGGCATGTGCGGACGCGCCTTCAGCCCGCGCTTCTTGTGGATGTGGCCGAATGCGCGCATCTCGGTCATGGGCGGCGAACAGGCGGCCAGCGTGCTGGCGACCGTGCGCCGCGACGGGCTGGAGGCCAAGGGCGGGCAATGGAGCGCGCAGGAAGAAGAAGCCTTCAAGGCGCCGATCCGCAACCAGTATGAAGTGCAGGGCCACCCTTATTTCGCCACCGCGCGGCTGTGGGACGACGGCATCATCGACCCGGCCGACACCCGCCGCGTGCTGGGTCTGGGCCTGAGCGCCGCGCGCAATGCGCCGATTGAAGACACCCGCTTTGGCATTTTCCGCATGTAGTTGCGCCACCAATCTTGATCTGATGAAAACCTGGCGAGGGCGACCCCTATGGCAACACTGACTATTCATCCCGGCGCGGTGGCGCGGGTGACCTTGAACCGCCCTGAGGTGCGCAACGCCTTCAATGACGAGGTGATTGCCGAACTCACAACGGCCTTCACCGAACTGGGGCAAGACAAAGAGGTGCGCGCCATCGTGCTGGGCGCCGAGGGCCCGGCCTTTTGCGCCGGCGCCGACCTGAACTGGATGCGCCGCATGGCCGATTACAGCCATGCCGAAAACCTGGCGGATGCGGCGCAGTTGGCCGAGATGCTGCGCGTGATCTACGCCTGCCCCAAACCCACGGTGGCGCGCATTCAGGGCGACGTCTACGCCGGCGGCATGGGCCTGGTGGCGGCGTGCGACATGGCGGTCAGCGTCGACAGCGCCAACTACTGCCTGAGCGAAGTCAAGTTGGGTTTATACCCGGCGACCATCAGCCCCTATGTGATTCGCGCCATGGGCGCGCGCGCCGCGCACCGCTACTTTCTGACGGCCGAGCGTTTTGATGCGGTGGAGGCCCTGCGCATTGGTTTTGTGCATGCCGTGGTCAGCGCGGAGCAGCTCGATGCCAAGGTGAATGAAATGACCCAAGCGCTGACCAGCGCCAGCCCACATGCGGTGCAGAAATGCAAAACCCTGCTGCACGAAGTCGCCGGCCAGCACATCGATGCCGCGCTGATTGCGGCGACCGTTGAAGGCATTGCCAGCATCCGCGCCAGCCTGGAGGGCAAAGAAGGCGTGCAGTCCTTCCTGCAAAAACGCAAACCGGGCTGGCTGCTTTCGTGACCAGATGCCTATGCAGTCACTCGATACCGCACAACTGATTGCCCTGGCCGGTGCCCTGGGCTGGGCCAGCGGCGTGCGCTTGTACCTGGTGGTTTTCTTGACGGGTCTGGCGGGCTTCATGGGCTGGCTCGCGTTGCCGCCGGGGCTGCATCTGTTGGCGAATCCCGTGGTGCTGGGCGCCAGCGGCTTCATGGTGTTCATCGAATTCTTTGCCGACAAGATCCCCGGCTTGGATTCGCTCTGGGATGTGGTGCACAGTGTGATCCGCATCCCGGCCGGAGCGGCCCTGGCGGGCGGCGTCTTCAGTGGCGACGGTGGCGTCATGGCGTTAGTGGCCGCGCTGCTGGGCGGGACGATTGCCGCCACCAGTTTTGCGACCAAGGCCACGACGCGCGCCGCCATCAATACCTCGCCTGAACCGTTCAGCAATGTGGGCGCATCGCTGCTTGAAGATGGCATGGTGCCGGCGGGCTTGTGGTTGGCCATCGCGCACCCGCTGTGGTTTGTGCTCCTGCTGGCTTTGGTATTGGCGCTGAGCGTGTGGCTGATCACCCTGTGCTGGCGTTTTTTGCGGCAGTTGTTGCGGCGCGTTGCGCGTATTTTTGGGGGTCAGCCAGACCCTGGCGTATTGCCTGCTTTTACCTTCAAGTCTCCTTTTTCAAAGAGCGATAAACATGTTTAACAAAATTCTGATTACCAACCGGGGTGACCAGCCGCGCAGCGGTGCAGCAGCGAAGCTAAATTGCCTGATGCGCGCAGCGCATGCAAGCGAGTTCAACCCGATGGAGTGCCACTATGTTTAACAAAATTCTGATTGCTAATCGGGGTGAAATCGCCTGCCGCGTGGCCGCCACCGCACGGCGCATGGCCATCAAAACGGTGGCGGTTTATTCCGATGCCGATGCCAACGCCAAACACGTCAGCGTCTGTGACGAGGCTGTTTACATCGGCGCCAGCGCGCCCAAGGACAGCTACTTGCGCTGGCAGAAAATCATCGAGGCAGCACAGGCAACCGGGGCGCAAGCGATTCACCCCGGCTATGGGTTTTTGAGCGAGAACGAAGAGTTTGCCCGCGCCTGTTTCGATGCTGGCCTGGTGTTCATTGGCCCACCGTCGTCGGCCATTCTGGCGATGGGCCTCAAAGCCGAGTCCAAGCGACTGATGGGGCTGGCCGGCGTGCCACTGGTACCCGGCTACCACGGCACCGACCAAGACCCGGCCCTGTTGCAGCGCGAGGCCGACGCTATCGGCTACCCGGTGCTGATCAAGGCCAGTGCGGGCGGCGGTGGCAAGGGCATGCGGGTGGTGGCCAACGCGGCGGACTTCAGCGCGGCGCTGGCCTCGTGCCGGCGCGAGGCGGTCAACAGCTTTGGCAATGACGCGGTGCTGATTGAAAAATACGTGCAGCGCCCGCGCCACATCGAGATTCAGGTGTTTGGCGACACGCTGGGCAACTATGTGTATTTGTTTGAGCGCGATTGTTCGGTGCAGCGCCGCCACCAGAAGGTGCTCGAAGAAGCGCCGGCACCGGGCATGACCCCCGAACTGCGCCAACAGATGGGCGAGGCGGCGGTGGCGGCGGCCCGCGCCGTGGACTACGTGGGCGCTGGCACGGTGGAGTTCATCGTGGAGCAGCGCCCGGACGGTGCCATGGATTTCTTCTTCATGGAAATGAACACGCGCCTGCAGGTGGAACACCCGGTCACGGAAGCCATCACCGGGCAAGACCTGGTGGAGTGGCAGCTGCGCGTGGCCTCGGGCGAGGCGCTGCCGCTGCGCCAGGAGCAGCTCAGCATCACCGGCCACGCGATCGAGGCGCGCATCTGCGCGGAAAGCCCGGACAAGGACTTCATGCCCGCCACCGGCACGCTGCAGGTCTATGGCTTGCCCGACTGCGTGAGCTTTGAGCGCAGCCAGGGGGGCGTGCGCGTGGATTCCGGCGTGCGCCAGGGCGATGTGATATCGCCGTTTTACGACTCGATGGTGGCCAAGCTGATCGTGCACGGCGACAGTCGGGAACAGGCGCTCTCCCGGTTAGATACCGCGCTGGCCCAGACCCACATCGTGGGGCTGAACACCAATGTGCAGTTCTTGCGCCACGTGGTGCAAAGCCGCTCTTTTGTGCAAGCGGATCTGGACACCGGGCTGATTCCGCGTGAAGAGGCGGTGCTGTTCAACCAGGAAAAAGTGGGTTTGAAGCTGGCGGTGGCCAGTGCCATCGCACACAGCTTGCTGCAAGAAGCGGCTGCGCAGGCGCAACTGGCTGGGCGCAGCGGCTGGCTCGACCCCTGGGCCCGGCGCGACGGCTGGCGGTCGCATGGACCCAGCACGCGGCGTTTTGACTACGAATTTCAGGGCCAGGTGCAGATCGTGCAGCTCACGACCTTGCACGACGGTGCGCTGCAGCTGGCAGTGGCGGGCGAGTTAGGTGGCTTCTCGTTTGCGGCCTTGACCCAGGGCATCGACGTGCGCTTTGCAGCCCAGCGCCAGATTGTCAGCGTGTATACAAATGGGGCTGTAGCCCACGTGTTTACTGCGCAGGGCGCTACACAAATAACAGCTATAGACGCCTTGGCGCACGCTGGCGACAGCCAGGTCGAAGGCGGCCGCCTGACCGCGCCGATGCCGGGCAAGGTGGTGTCGTTTGCGGTCAAGGCTGGCGACAAGGTCAGCAAGGGCCAGCCGCTGGCGGTGATGGATGCCATGAAAATGGAGCACACCATCGCCGCCCCGACGGACGGCGTGGTGGCCGAGCTGCTCTATGCGCCCGGCGATCAGGTGGTGGAAGGGGCCGAGCTGCTCAAGTTGGTGGCGACGCCAAGCTAGGCCCAAGATTTGAACGTTTCTAAGCTCTAGCCAACGTGTTTATTGGCTTTGCTGCTATTGAATTGGATTAAGCGATGGCGTCATTGCGAGTTGCCTTCTGCTGCACCGGCACCGAGCCCGAGCCTTGGTTGCAGGGCTTGCGCGCGGCTTTGCCGCAGGCTCAGGTTGCGCTCTGGCAGAGCGGCGCCGCCCCCGCTGATTACGCGTTGGTCTGGGCGCCGCCGCAGCTGTTCTTTGACGAGCAGCCGCAACTCAAGGCCGTGTTTGCCATCGGCGCCGGCGTCGATGCCTTGCTCAAGCTGCGTCTGCCGCCCAACGCCGCCCTGGTGCGCCTGGACGACGCCGGCATGGCGGTGCAGATGGCCGACTACGTGTGCCATGCGGTCATCCGCCACTTCCGTGAGTTCGATGTTTATGAAGCCGAGACCCGCCAGGGTCAGTGGCGCTCCCACCAACCACGCCACCGCGTTGACTTTCCCGTGGGCGTCATGGGCCTGGGCGTGCTTGGCCAGCGGGTGGCGCGGGCTTTGAGCCAGTTTGAGTTCCCGGTCAATGGCTGGAGCCGCTCACCCAAGGCACTGGACGGTGTGTGCATCTTCAGTGGCCCGGCGCAGTTTGACCGGTTTCTCTCAAGCAGCCGCGTTCTGGTCAATCTGCTGCCGCTCACGTTGGATACCCAAGGCATCATGAATCGCGCCACTTTGAGCCGCCTGCTGCCCCGTGGCTACGTCATCAACGTCGCGCGCGGCGCCCATCTGGTCGATGACGATCTGCTGGCCTTGCTTGAGAGTGGTCAGCTCGCCGGCGCCATGCTGGACGTGTTTCGCGTGGAGCCCTTGCCGCTAGAACACCCGTTTTGGCAGCAGCCCAAGATCACCCTCACGCCGCACACGGCAGCCCGCACCCTGCGCGCGACCAGCATCGCGCAGATCGCGAACAAGATCGAGGCGCTGGAGCGC
This sequence comes from Burkholderiales bacterium, assembly GCA_038215405.1. Lineage (GTDB taxonomy): Bacteria > Pseudomonadota > Gammaproteobacteria > Burkholderiales > Burkholderiaceae_C > Rhodoferax. Next base: position 5,698 of record JBBQQX010000095.1, on the reverse strand, counting down.
GGTGAAGCGGTTGTTGGACGGGTTGATCGGGGACTGGGCTATTGAGCTGGTCTGACCGGGTGGCGATTTCAATTCTCAAATGAATTGTCATGAAAACCAGGGCGATAGACGCTTCGTCACAGCGTCAAACGTCAAGCCCATGGCAGGTGCTGCGGCATCGACGGGTATTTTGGGTGACGCCGGGCGTCAGGCTGGTTTCGACGGCGGAGCCAATACACGCCGCTCGGCATTCTTGTATCCTGCGACCACAGTTTGACGGGATCGCACCGCCACCTCGCTCACCACGCCTTGATTGGCACCGAGCTTGAACACGGCCACCGTCTGCACCAGTTCCTGCGCCTGCGCTTTGAGACTGGAAGCAGCTGCCGCCATTTCTTCGACCAGTGCGGCGTTTTGCTGCGTGGCCTGGTCCATTTGCATGACCGCCTCGCCCACCTGGCTCACACCCTGGCTTTGCTCGTTGCTCGCCGCGCTGATCTCGCCCATGAGGTCGGTGACGCGCTTGATGGAGCCCACCACTTCGCTCATGGTCACCCCAGCCTGATCGACCAGCGTGGTGCCCTGCTCAACCCGCTCCACACTGGTGTTGATCAGGATCTTGATCTCCTTGGCCGCGTCGGCTGAGCGTCCGGCTAGGGAGCGAACTTCAGAGGCCACCACGGCAAAGCCGCGTCCCTGCTCGCCCGCTCTTGCCGCCTCGACGGCTGCGTTCAAGGCCAGAATATTGGTCTGGAAGGCAATGCCATCAATCACGCTGATGATGTCCGATATCTTCCTGGAGGCGTCGTTGATGCCTTTCATGGTGTCCACCACCTGGGCTACGACTTCACCGCCCTTGACGGCCACGGTGGAGGCGCTCTGGGCGAGTTGGTTGGCGCGCTTGGCGTTGTCGGCATTTTGCTTCACGGTGGCGCTGAGCTCTTCCATGGAGGCAGCCGTTTCCTCCAGGGCGCTGGCCTGCTGTTCGGTGCGGGCAGAGAGATCGTGGTTGCCCTGGGCGATTTCGGCGCTGGCGGTGGCGACACCTTCGGAGCCTTGACGCACGGTGCCCACCACCTGGGTCAACGACGCCTGCATTTGAAGCAGGACACCCATCAGACTGTCGGGGCTACCGATGTTCACAATGTTGGACGCAAGGTCGCCCTGTGCAACGTGCGACAAAGCCTCGCGCGCATCGGCCGGGTCGCCTCCAAGCTCCTTGCGCATCGTCCTGAGCATCAAGAGATTCAGGCCAATCGCCGTCAGTGCGGCGATCAGGGCAAGTCCCATGGAAAGCGTTATCGCCCTTTCCGTCTTCGTGTTGACCAGTTGGTAGGCCTGCTTCGCGCCGTCGACCGCCGCTTGCTTCTGTTGAAGGAGTTCGCCCTTCAATTGACGCCAGGCTGGCGTTTCATCGCTATTGAGCAGGGCGATGGCGTCACCGTTGGAGGCAAGTAATGCCAGCACTTGTTTCTGAGCTTTGGCTTGGACCGCCCGCAGCTCTGGCAATTTCGCGAATGCCGCTTCAAATCGACTGCCTTTGACGTTGACCTGTGTTTGCACCATTACTTGCTCAAAGTCGGCTTGGGCGGCTTTGAGGTTGTCGAGTGCTTTGGGATTGCTGGGATTGAGCACGACGTTGCGCAATGCCTGGCCCATTTGCAGTCCCTGGGCGTACATCTCAGACAACCCGCGTTCGACCGCCTGTTCGGATTTGATGTAAGCGTCAAAGTCGCTGCGCGTATTGATCAGCGAGCCAATGCTGCTGGCCAGCCCAATAACGAACAGGACAGCAGGAATGGCCGCAAAGGCGACAATTTTGGAACGGAATTTCATGATGCTTCGTTGAAAAGGATATTTGCGGTTGAAGCCCGACGAAGGCGATAGGCCCATGGTACGTGCATTGCGCGTCCGTGCAAATTTGCACCATGATTTGGGTGCTGAGTCTACAACCACAGAAGATATAGATCCCTGCAATACACGATTCTCCCACCGTGGTTCCCAGCCCGCGATATATCAAGACCGCTCATGACTTTGAAGCACCGGAGCCGGTTCGTCAGCCAGTGCGCGCACACGTCTTGGTTGAGCCCGGCTGGGGGGAAACAACATTTGCACGGGCGTTGGGGCCGGAGTGCGGAATCGGCAAGGCACCACTGCCCCAATTGGGCTGCTTGAGCGCAGTTCCTGCGCAATTGGACTCGCATGACGTCGCACATAAATAAGCGCTTGTGAACCCTTGCATAATTCCATATACGGAGTACGATTAATCCATAAACGGAGTTTTCATCATGTCTATTAACTTCGCCTACCCGTCAACCCGATTCGAGCCTACCGGTCCAGTTGACTTGAGTTCCAAGGTTGAGCGCGAACGCTTGTCAGCTTCGGCTCTCAAGGGATTCTTCAACATTGCTGCGAAGTGGGGACTCAAGGACGAAGATTCACGTGAGCTCCTTGGTGGCGTGTCCAGCAGCTCGTTCTACGAGTGGAAGAAAAACCCCGATCGCTTGCTCGACATTGACCGGATCACCCGGATCTCGTTCATGGTGGGCATCTACAAGGCCTTGCACATCCTGTACGGAGATCAGCTTGCAGACGCATGGGTTCGCCTGCCAAACAAGAACCTGATTTTTGGCGGCCGCTCGCCATTGCAGTACATGCTCACAGGCGGACTGATCAGCATGCAAACCGTTCGCAGGTTGCTCGATGCCCGCCGCGGTGGCGTCTGAAGTGGGCCTGCCTCCATTGACGGCCATCCGTCAGTTCGACACATTCAGGCTGATCCCCAGTCGCTTTGCAGACGTTGAAGATTCTGTTCTGGCGCCGATCTCAAACGGCGACCTGCATCTCAGCGACCTCTTCGATCTGGACAACGCCACCAATGGGCGACTGCAGGCCGAGTTCGCAGGACTAAGCGGCATAGGTGTTGACGAACTTGTCTTTGGCATACCGAATTTTCGGATCATCAATGGATCGTTCGCCTACCCACACCCGGCGGGCAGCAGGTTCAACGATGGGGAGCGTGGCGCCTGGTATTGCTCCTGGGATATCAAGACAGCTCTGGCAGAGGTGATCTTCCACAAGACAGTGGAATACGCTGAGATTGACTATTTCGATGACAGTGTGACCTACCAAGCCTTCCTTGCAGACTTCAACGCCCCATTCCACGATCTCCGCGGGAGTGCTCAGCATCTGGCGTGCCTCGATCCAAATAGCTACATCCCATCGCAATCACTTGCAGCCGCGTTGCTCAGTACCGGCTCACTCGGCGTGATCTTCCCCAGTGTTCGCCGTTCTGGAGGAATCAACCTTGCGTGTTTCAGGCCGGCGCTTGTTGGCAACGTCAGGAAGGGAGATACGTTTCGCATGATCTGGACAGGATCAACGACGCCAGCGGTTCAACGCATCCAGGGGTGACGTGATGCGCGACATTATTAAATTCGATATGACCACGGGCGGGATTTGTAACGACTCGGGTTCCTCGGTCACGTGCACGGTGAGTTCAAGCACATTGCCGAGACACTGGTGACCGAAGAGGGGTTACCAGGATGGCTGGTTTTTTCCGGTGATATCGACATCGATCACTAGGCTGGATGCGTCGATGCCGGATTGATCAGATGGGGGTGCGGCAGAAAACTTGGACTACTTGGAGGTAGTTCATGTATTCGTACAAAGACCGCATTCGGGCAGTTAGCCGCCCTTCTGGTGGCATGAGCCCAATTGGATCGCAGAGATACACCGGTCGTTCAACATCTCACCTGATACCAGTCGTTCGCCGAATAGAATCAAAGGCAAATTGTCACTTCAGCGGTTCAGTCCAACGTGATTTATCTGCCGATAGGGAGTCTCTTGGTTTCTTCCAGTTTGTTCTCCCGGCAGATAAACGCTAATCGTTAAACCGCAGAAAACACGACCCCGAGGTTTGCTCATGACTTCCGATCGCAGCATCCAGTTCTTTGAAAAGCAGTTTGAGGAACAGGTACGCACTGGCGCTTGCGAACTCAATCCGTTCGAGCTTGTAGCCCTTCCTTATCTGAAGGGCCGAGTGCTGGATTTCGGGTGCGGTATGGGCAATCTTGCCTTCGCAGCCGCCGAGCGAGGCTGCGACGTCCTAGCGCTGGATGCCAGTTCAGCCGCCATTACTCATATTCAACAACGTGCAGCAGCGAAAGCATTGCCTGTTCATGGAGTCGTGGCAGACCTGCGAGATTACGAAATCAACGAAGACTTTGATACAGTTGTCTGCATCGGACTGCTCATGTTCTTTGACTGCCCTACGGCATTGCGGGCGCTGTCGAGTCTGCAGGCACGAGTATGTGAAGGCGGAGTTGCTGTCGTCAATGTTCTAGTTGAAGGTACAACGTACCTTGAAATGTTTGACGCCAAGAGCCACTTCCTGTTTTCACGCTCAGAGATGGAGCGTCGTTTTGCTGGCTGGAGCGTTCTTCACTCGGAGTTCAGCGATTTCGAGGCTCCGGCCGGTACAAGGAAGGTCTTCGCCACGCTTATCGCTCGCAAACCAGGGGCTCTGCATGAGGCTGCGACCTAGTCGGGTAGCCACAGGCTTTCTAACCTCCAGACCCCTCACCACCCACCGTGCGGGGCCAGCTGTGAGCGGTTCAACAATGCTGCGAAAGCGGGCACCCAGCCCAACATCAAGAACTAGCACGACCCACCCTAAGGAGACATTCACACTTTTACAGTGGCCACCCAACAGCGGTCATTGCGCCGCCGTATTTCAAAGTCATCTCTGATTGCGAATGCTGACTCTCGGCCCCGGGACTCTCAGACGAAGACCAAATCCACATAGATCACGTTTTGAAAGCCAACAAACCGACTTACTGCAGCTTGTCGTTGACAAACTGCAAACTGATTTGGGATGGCTGCGTTATCCAGGAGTCAGGTGACGATGTGTATATTGAACTGGATTGGTACCAGGAATACCAATCTCGGCCGGGCTCCCCCGGGGCATGATCGGACGGCCATGTTGGGCGGGTACACAGCAAGATTCTGGGCGGCAGCTTGGTGGACCCACGCGGGCGACACAATTGGCTAGATCGCCTTGGCGATTGAGATGTGCGCTGACGCAGTAGACATCGGCAAGGCGATCCACCCGAGTCACTGAAGATGCGACAAAGTCAGTAGCCGACTGCATATGTTTCGTAAGGTTTGTGTGACTTTTTGATTGCTCTTTGCCTCCACTGTGCGTTAACGAACCGACGCTCAGGGCGGCGAGCCATCACACTCGTCCCTTTAAGCCACATTTCCAAGCGGGGGTTCTATGCCTGATGCATTGGCTACGATTCCTGCCGCAGCCGCACCGGTTGCAGATACAGATGTTGACTCTGCAGTGCCATCTGATGCGTCCGGTAGGGTGGCCGTATTCCAAGCCAAGGGCCTGTCCAAGACCTACGACATGGGTGAAGTCAAGGTCGATGCGCTGGTGGATGTGAAATTGACTATCTACAAGGGTGAGTTCATAGTCCTACTGGGTGCTTCGGGCAGCGGTAAATCTACATTGCTCAACATACTGGGCGGGTTGGACCGCCCCACCAGTGGCACCGCGCAGTTTGCCGACCATGACCTGACCCACGCCACAGACGACGAGCTGACGCTGTACCGTCGCGACCATGTGGGCTTTGTATTCCAGTTTTACAACCTGATTCCCAGCCTGACGGTGCGGGAAAACGTAGAGCTGGTGACCGACATTGCAAAGGACCCG
>JBBQQX010000094.1:0-13720 GCA_038215405.1 Burkholderiales bacterium | reverse complement strand
CCAGTCTGCTTTGGCTGAGCCTGGCCGCGGCCATTGCCGCCAGCCAGCGCCGACTGGTGTTCAATCCCACCGTCCGGCGCGAAGTGGCGCGCCCGCGCAGCAGCGTCCACCGCACGCGGCCGATCGTGCTGCGCTCGAACGACGGCACCAAACTGTCGGGCTGGCTGATGACGCCAAGCGTGGTCGGCCCGCATCCTGCCGTGATCTATTTCGGCGGCCGCTCCGAAGAAGTGTCGTGGGTGGCGCGCGACGCCGGCAAGCTGTTTCCCGGCATGGCCGTGCTGGCGGTGAACTACCGCGGCTACGGCGAATCGCAAGGCGACCCGGCCGAGCAGCACATGGTGGCCGACGGGCGCATGCTGTTCGACTGGCTGTCCGAACGCGGCCACGTCGACCCGCAGCGGGTCGCGGTCGTCGGCCGCAGCCTCGGCTCCGGCGTGGCGGTGCAGGTGGCGATGGAACGCGCCGCCCATTCGCTGGTGCTGATCACGCCATACGACTCGATCCTGGCGATCGCCAAGCGGCGCTTTCGCACCATGCCGATCGAGTATGTGCTGCAGCACCGTTTCGAGTCGGTCAAGTACGCGCCGTCGCTGCTGGTGCCGACCTACGTGCTGCGCGCCGCCTCCGACGACATCGTGCCGCACTCGCATACCGACCTGCTGGTGGCCAAGCTGGCGCGCCTGCACGCCGACGAAATCGTGCCCGATTCGGACCACATGAACATTCCCTACCTGGCCACCACGCAGGCGCGCATCGCCGAATTTCTCAGCACGCAGTTCCTGCTGCCGCGCGCGTAGGGCTTAAGACAACATCGCCATGATCCAGGCTGGATGGAACGGCAGGCCGGCCAGCCCGGCGACGCCGAAAAACACGCCGATCGAGGTCGGCACCATCGACACCAGGTACAGCCAGCGTTGCGCCGTCAGCGTCGTGATGGCCAGCAGCGAAATCGCAATCGCCAGCAGCACGTCGGATAAATCGAACTGGTCGTCGCGGTAGTTGGAGGCGTCGTAGGTTTTCTGGTCGGCCTCGGCTTGCGCCCGCACCTGCTCTTTCTTCGTTTTCTGGTCGGCGGCGAGTTTGTCGTACTTGTCGATGGCCTCCGCGTACGCCGCCTGTTCCGGCGCCGGCCGGCCCATCGCCGTCAGCTTCAGTTGCGTTGCCATCGAGCCGGCCAGATCCTCGCGCATGTTGCGCGCCTGATAGTAGGACCAGTGATCGATCTTGTCGGCCTGCGCCTGCTGCATCGCCTGCACGATGTTGTCGTCCTTGACCTTGCAAATGCCCATGAAGGTGGCCAGGATGGCCACCGTGATCGCCACCACCGCATTCAATCGACTGACCCGGGACTCGGGCGCCCGCACGGCGCCATGGGCAGTTTCAATAACATCTTGGGGGTCGATTTCCATGGCAAATCCAGGTAAGTGAAAAAAACTTCAGCTTGGCGTCAACCGCTTCGAGCGCGAGCCGGCGATCGTAGTCTAATGCCGCCTGTTGCGTGACGCCGGTCGCATGCACGCACCCCTGACCCCTAAGCTACTGCATCCATGTTCAACAAAATCGGAAAATTCAGCCCCCGCGCTGTCCTGCGGCGACTCGGTCCCGGTCTCATCACGGGCGCCGCGGATGACGACCCCAGCGGCATCGCCACCTACTCGCAGGCCGGTGCCCAGTTTGGTTTCTCCATGCTTTGGACGATGGTCCTGACGCTGCCCCTGATGGTGGCGATCCAGATCGTCAGCGCGCGCATTGGCTATGTCACCGGACACGGCCTGGTGGCCAACATCAAAGCACGCTTTCCGCGTCCCGTGCTGCTGGGCGTGGTCGGCCTGCTGCTGCTGGCCAACACGCTCAATCTGGCAGCCGATATTGCCGCCATGGCCGAGGCCCTGCGTCTCTTGGTGGGCGGCTCGGCGCAGGTCTACGCCGTGACCTTCGGGCTACTCTGCCTGGTACTGCAAGTGTTCCTCAACTACAAGACGTACGTGCGCTGGCTCAAATGGCTGACCCTGGCGCTCTTGTCGTATGTGGCTGTCGTCTTTACGCTGCACATCGACTGGTGGCAGGTGGCCCGGCAAATCGTCCTGCCGCAACTGCCGGGTGGCCATGAGGTGTTGCTGACCGTGGTCGCGGTCTTCGGCACCACGATCAGTCCCTACCTGTTTTTCTGGCAGGCTGCGCAGGAGGTGGAGGACGTGAACGCCGGCCCCGGCAAGCCGCACACCGCGCCCGAGGTGCGCCACCATTTGCGCCGTATCAAGCTCGACACCGTGGTTGGCATGACCTTTTCCAACCTGATTGCCTTCTTTATCATTCTGAGCACGGCCGTGACCCTTCATGCGGCCGGTGTGCATGACATCGAGACCTCGGCCCAAGCCGCCGAAGCCCTTCGGCCACTGGCCGGTGAGTTGACGTTTTTGCTGTTCAGCCTGGGCATCATCGGCACCGGCTTGCTCGCGGTGCCGGTGCTCGCGGGCTCTGCGGCCTATGCCGTGGCGGAGGCCGCCGGTTGGCAGGGTAGCCTGAGCCTGCGGCTCGACAAGGGCGAAGGGCGCGGGTTTTACGGGGTCATCGCGGCGGCAACGCTGGGCGGCGTGGTGTTGTCCTTTACCCCCATGGACCCGGTCAAGGAACTGTTCTGGTCGGCGGTGTTGAACGGCGTGATCGCTGTCCCCATCATGGCCGTCATGATGCTGTTGGCGTCGCGGCGCGACACGATGGGCGAGCATGTGATCGGACGCAAGCTGCGCTGGCTCGGCTGGTTGGCCACCGCTGTCATGACCGCAACTGTTCTGGCCATGCTGACCACGGCCTGAACGAAATGCAGCAGCTGTGGCATCATCGCTGACGCTCGCCTTCTGAACCCCCACCGACCTGCCCCTGCTCATGCTCTACACCGCGCTCAAAACCGTTCATCTCTTGTCCGTCATCGTCTGGATTGGCGGCATGGTGTTTGCCCAATTCTTTTTGCGCCCCGCGCTGAGCCAATTGGAATCACCGCAGCGCATCCGGTTGATGCACGATGTGCTGGGCCGATTCTTTAACGCGGTGCTGGTCGCAGCCGGGTTGACGCTGGGAAGCGGCATCTGGATGATCGGCCGGATGGCACGGCAAATGGCGCAATCGGGCGTCAAGTTCAACATGCCGATTGAGTGGATGGTGATGGCAACCTTGGGCCTGCTGATGATGGCGATTTTTGGCCATATTCGCTTTGTCCTATACGCGCGCCTGTCGCGTGCGGTAACGGCCGCCGCCTGGCCTGCGGGCGGCGCAGTGCTGGCCAGCATTCGCATCTGGGTGATGGTGAATCTGGTGCTTGGCGTGCTGATCGTGGTGGTCACGCTGCTGGGCCTGTCGCTCTGATATTTCCGCATGAACCCTGACGCGCAACAACTCTGGCGCGCGCCGCGCTGGGCGCTGGCGGTGCTGCTGGCGGTGTTGGGCATGCTCGGACCGTTCTCGATTGACACCTATATTCCGGCGTTTTCCGGCATCGCCCAATCGCTGGGCGCGACGCCGGTGCAGATGCAGCAAACGCTCTCGGCCTACCTGTTCGGCTTTGCTTTCATGAGCCTGTTTCACGGCGCGATTTCAGATAGCGTAGGGCGCCGGCCGGTGGTGTTGTGGGGCCTGGCGGCCTTCACGCTGGCGTCCATGGGCTGTGCGTTGTCGCAAAGCATTGGACAACTGGTGTTTTTCCGTGCCATGCAGGGGCTCACCACGGGCGCCGGCATTGTGGTCTCAAGAGCCGTGGTGCGCGACATGTTCGCCCCTGCACAAGCGCAAAAAGTGATGAGTCAGATCACGATCTATTTTGGTGTGGCGCCGGCCATTGCGCCGATCATTGGCGGCACCTTGTTTGTGCAATTGGGCTGGCACAGTGTGTTCTGGTTTCTGACTGCGGTGGGCGTTCTGCTCTGGTTCGCGAACTACAAGCTCCTGCCCGAAACCCTGCACCTGGCGCAGCGCCAGCCGCTCAAGGTCAGCAATCTGCTGCAAGGTTACTGGAAGCTCGGACTGGACCCGCGCTTTCTGCTGCTGGCGCTGGCCAGTGGCGTGCCGTTCAACGGCATGTTCTTGTACGTGCTGTCGGCGCCGGCTTTTTTGGGCGGTATTCTAAGTTTGGCGCCGACGCAGTTCTTCTGGTTTTTTGTACTCACCATCAGCGGCATCATGGGCGGCGCCTGGGTCAGCGGCCGCATGGCCGGCAAACTGGCGCCCAAGCAACAGATCAAGTACGGATTTTTGATCATGCTGCTGATCGCTCTGGTCAACCTGGGGGCTAACTGGCTGTTCAAGGCGCATGCGGCGTGGGCGCTGTTTCCGATTGCCATCTTTGCCTTCGGCTGGGCCATGATGGTGCCGGTGATCACCTTGCTGGTGCTCGATCTGCATCCAGAGCGCCGTGGCATGGCGTCGAGCTTGCAGGCTTTTATTGGCGCGTCGGCCAACGGCCTGGTCGCCGGCGTGATTGCGCCGCTGGTGATGCATTCAGCCGTGTCACTGGCAGCGGCTTCGCTGAGCATGATGTGCCTGGGGTTGTTGGCCTGGGTCTACCTGCACAGCCGTTGGCCGCAGATTGGCCAAACGGTGGAGCACCCGGCGCATTGAGCCGGCTTACCGGCTGGGGACGAGAGGTTCGAACAGCTGGTCAGAATCTTTGAAAAATTCCACTAAAAAATTCACCATCGCGCGGACCTTGGGCGCCAGATGGCGGCTGCTCGGATAGGTGGCGAGCAGCGGCACGGGCTCCACATGGTGCCAGTCGGTCAGGATCGGCACGAGTTTCCCGTTGCGAATGGCCTCGCTGACGATGACGTTGGTCAGGCGCGTGATGCCGACGCCGGCTACCGCCAGCTGCAGCACGGTCTCGGCATTGTTGGCCACCACACTGCCGCCGATGTGCACGATGCGAATCCCTTCATCGGTGTCAAAAGGCCAGCGTCGCAGCGCCGGCAGATTCGATATCCACAGGCAGTTGTGCTGCTGCAGTTCGTCCGGTGTGCGCGGCGTGCCGTGCAGCGCCAGATAGCTAGGCGCGGCGCATATCACACGCTCGAGCGTGCAGATACGCCGCGCGACCATCGACGAATCCTCAAACGGTCCGGTTCGGATCGTCAGGTCGATGCCTTCCTTCATCTCAGCCGGCGGGCGATCGCTGACGGTGATGTCCAACTGCACGTCGGGGTAAAGCCTCTGGAATTTGGGGATGGCGCGGGTGAGCTGGTGCATGCCGAAGGCCGAGCCGCAGTGCAGGCGCAGCAACCCGCGCACGCTTGATCCGGCTTGGGTGACCTCGGCCTCGGCTTCATCGATGGCGGCCAAAATCGGGCGGGCCCGGGCGTAGAACGCGTCGCCTTCGGTGGTCAGTTGCAGGCGACGGGTGGTGCGTTGCAGCAGACGCGCGCCAAGCCGGTCTTCAAGCCGGGTGACCAGTTTGGACAAGGCCGAGGGCGTGAGTCCGATCTCGCGCGCGGCAGCGCTAAAGCCACCGGCCTCCACGGCGCGAACAAAAGCGGTCATCTCAGCGGCGCGATCCATGCTTTGATTATGGACGAATATTCATTAATGTTTGTCCATGAACGCTTATTGTCATTTATTTGGACGGTAATTAAAATTTGATGCATGAGATGTTGTTTCGCAACATGAAAAGGAAAAAATCATGGCTTCGATCGAAAGAGTTGAAATAGAGCACTACGCAGGCGAACTCCGGGCTGAGGAAATCCGGCGCGTTGAGCACCGTGCCGGGGCGGCTGTGCTGTCCGGCCTGGTCGCGGTCAGTGAGTGGCTGCGCCCGCTGTTCAGCTGGAATCCGCAGCGTGCCACGCCCGCTGACCAAGACTGATCAAAGCTTAGGGGCCGGTTCAAGGCTTCTTGGGCGCGTCCTGCAAGACCAGGTCAATGCGCCGCTGAATCCGCTCGGCTGACGGCGCGTCCTGTCTATCACCCGCGCGTTTGAGTTGCACACCCAACCAAGCCAGCAGCGGGCGCCGCCAGCCCTGGCTGGAGGCAGTGTCAACCGCACTGGCAATGTCTTGCTCACCCAACGGACGGTTTTGCATCAGGGCGCCGGCGGCAATCAGGCGAGACAAGGGGTCTTCTATGGCGGTCAGCGCACTGAATTGAGGGCTGGAGGACGAGTTGGCCGTTGCCGCCAAGACGACGCTGCGGTACGGTGCCGGCAGCATCGCCCCATCCAGGCCACGCCATTGTCCCGTCAAAAATGCCGCATACGCCTGCTCCTCGGGGCCGGCCTCTGCGGCCCGCGTTTGATAAGCAGCGCATTGATCCAACTCGAGACTGGCCAGGCGCAGCGCGCAGCGCGTCAGCTCGGCGCGGGCCATGAGGTCGGCGCGGCCGGTGCTGGCAATCTCGGTCTTGGCCCGCACAAACTCAAAGTCAGCCAGCCGCGTGTTTCCTTTCAGGTAGGCCGATGAAAACCCCTTGAGCGCGGCAAAGGCATTGGTCTGCCAGTCGGGGGGCACCGGCTTGCTGGCGCAGGCGCTGAGCAGGGCACTTGCCAGCATGGTACTCAGCAGGGTGATCCAGTGATTGGCGCTGGTGCGGTGCTGGCTTGGATGTGGTCGTCTGCTTGAAGTCATTTTTTTGCCTGATTGATCTGGATTCGCTAATTTCATCTTTTGACTCCCGTCGATTACATCGGCTGCGGTCTTTGCTGAGCTTGAATTTTTAACCTTCTTTTCCCCCACTCACTCCCCCCGCCCTCTCCCGCCCCGCCGGGCGGAAGAGGGAGCTAACAGCCCCATTTGGCCGCGTCTTTTACGGTGAGAAACAAACGCTCGATTGCGCGTTGGCCTCAAAGTGACGGTAACTCATGAACCAGTCGATCCAGTCATTTGAACCTGAAAGCCAGTCCATCCCAGCATGGGTGACCGACCGGTCGATGCCCTGTCGCCACTTTCAGGCCAGCGCACCCTCAAGAAACAAATTTCCCGCCATCATAGAGTTGGCCAAATGTGGCGGTTAGCTCCCCTTTCCGCCCCGGCGGGGGTGGAAAGGGGCGGGGGGGATAGGGGGGGAATGCAGATATCAAAAAAACATGAACAATAAAAAATCAGACAACAAGGCCCCCCTTCATGGCAACTTGATCTCTATCTCCCGCGCAAACGGCCATTTGCGGTTCACCTCGTCCACCAGTTGCGTCACCTTGCGCAAGCTGATCTCGACCTCGGCGCGCAGCGCACCCAGGTCGGCGCTGGCGACGCGCGCATTGGCGCCCACAGCCTGCGCCTCGGCCAGCACCGCATCGACTTTCTTCAGGCTGGCGCGGGCGTCGGTCAAGACGGCAGTCAATTCCTTGATGGCCACCTGCGAGCCATCGACCGCGGCCTGGGTGCTGTCCATCACGCCCTTGGCACCAAAAATACGCTGATCGGCTTTGGCCAGCAGAGCGTTGGTGTGGTCCAGCGTGGCGATGATCTTCTTGGCGTTTTCTTCGCTGCCCATGACGCCGCTGAGCAGCCCAAAGCGGCCGGTCAGGCGTTCGCTGACGGTTTTGAGGTTCAGCAGGCTGGTGTTGATGTTGGACTCGGCCCCGGTCATGTTCTCCAGGTTTTCCAACAGCGCGCGGGTAGAGGCCACGATGCGCGGGATCTCGGCGTTGGTGTCGCCGCGCAGCACCGTGCGCTCGGCATCGGCGGGCAAGGGCGGGTCGCTCAAGATGCCGCTGAAGGCGCGCAGGCGGGTTTCGCCCACCATGCTGCGTTCCATGGTGAAGATGCTCGATGTGCGCAACCAGGGCGCGTCCTTGAGCGGCACGTCGATCACCATGCGTGCCTTGCCGTCAGTGGCCAGTTCGATGCGCCGCACGCGCCCGATCGGAAAGCCCGAAAAAGTGAGGTCCATGCCGACGATGACGCCCTCGGAGTCGTCGGCGATCAGCACCAGTTTCTGGGTCTTCTCAAACACGCCACGCGCCACCATCACGTACAGCAAAAAACCGCAGATCACGGTGGTGACCAGCACCAGCAACATGATCGCCTTGAACTCGACGTGGGCGACTGCTGGCACAGGCGGCTCGGCCGGGGGCGGTGTGGGCGGGGATTGAGGTTCCATACGTTCCATACGATGTGAGATTAGATGTACTTGAGCGCCAACGAGGCGGCTTCGATCAATAACAGGACCAAAAACAGGCGCACGGCACCGGGCTGCACGCCGTTGGCGTTGGCGTGTTCCCGCGCGGCTTCCAGACTGGCGGCCATCGGCACCACCGCCACGGCCAGGCTGAAGAAGAGGGTTTTGAGGGCAAAGCCGAGCGTGACGGACAGGTCGAACACCTGACCGACGGTGCGCGTGTAGCCCGGCAAGCCCCAGGGTGAGAAGCCGTAGACCGTGAGGTAGGCCAGCACCAGCACAATCACACTGTTGATCATGGCCAGCGTCAGTACCGAAAAAGCGCTCGCCATCACGCGCGGCACCACCTCCGCGCGCAGGCGCTTGAGACCGATAAACTCGACCTGACGAAGTTTCAATTTTCGTTCGGGCTGAACGGCTCCAAGCCCCTCGGTAGATTGCCCCGCTCTGGACGGGCCAAGCTCAGGGCGAGCGGTGAAATAGTCATTGGTTTGCCGAGCGTTGACCAGGGCGTTGAACGTCATGCCTGCGCGCAGCGCCACAAACAGCGCCGCCGACAGCGGAATGAGTTCCAGCACCAGCACCCGCACCACCATCTGCAGGGCGTACTGCGACAGACCGTAGCTCAGCGCCGTCACCACCACGATGCGGATCAGCACCAGGCTGAACAGGGCGGCCATGGCCGTGAACCACGGCAGTACCTGCCAGGTGCTGGCATAGATATGGCGCGAGGTCATGGCGCGGTTGGCGCGGTTGTAGGTCGAGGGTGACAAGGCCAGCACCAGCACGATGGCGCCCAGGTGAATCATGTGCCACCAACTGGCCGCACCGTTCAGCAAGGCTCGGCCCCAGGCGGCGCTGTCAAGGGAGGCGTAAGAGCGGGTCGGCATGGCTGGATGATAACGAGCCCGGCCTGCGCTCAAATTGAAAAGACACCAGTCGGGCAATTCACTATACTGTTCATCCATACAGTTATTCGCCCCCTGATTTTCAGAAATTTGCCATGTTGCCGCGTTCCCTGCTCGTTGCCTCTCTTGACTTTGGCGCCGCCGTCTGGCGCGCCGATGCGTTGGCCGGCGCTTGCGGGGCCACGCTCGCCAGTGGTCACGGCGCGCTCGACGCCGAGTTGCCTGGCGGCGGTTGGCCGGTCGGCGCCCTCTGTGAAATCCTGCAGCCGCCCGGTGTCTGCCAGGAGTGGCGCCTGTTGCTGCCGGCATTGGCGCGCAGCCCCGGCCCGCTGGTGCTGGTGGGCCCGCCGCATATGCCGTTTGGCCCCGGGCTGGCGGCGCAGGGCCTGGATGCCCGGCGCTTGCTGTGGGTGGGTGCGGCCTTGCCGGCGCAGCGCCTGTGGGCCGCCGAGCAGGCGCTGCGCTGCGGCGAAGTGACGGCGGTGCTGGCCTGGTTGCCGCAGGTGCGGGCCGAGCAACTGCGACGTTTGCAGCTTGCCGCCCAGACCCACAGCAAGCTCCTGTTCGTGCTTCGACCGTCTGGGGCGCAAAGCGAGTCCTCGCCCGCCGTGCTGCGCCTGCTGCTGGGCGGTGCGCCCACCATCGCAGCGGCAGTCGACGCAAGTCGTGCCGATCTGATGACTGCGTTTGCGGCGGGCGATGTGACGAACGACGCCCTGCAAGTGCAGATTCTCAAACGCCGCGGCGCGCCGCTGGCGCGCACCCTGGTGCTCCCGGCCCGCCCTGCCAGCCTGGCGGTGTTGCTGGCTTTGCGGGCTGAGTGCCCGCAGGCCGGACCGGCTGCGGTTGATTGGCAGCCGACGCTTGCAAAGACTGCTCAGCCACTCGGCGCCAGAAAGGAGAGCGCTCATGCACTGGATTGCCTTGCAACCCAGGCCTGATGCCGTCTGGACCAGCGCCGCCGCCAGCGTGGCCGGTGAGGTGCCCGATGCGCTGCTCGCCTTGGCCGAGTGGGCGCTGCAGTACACGCCCAAGGTGGCGCGGCTCCAAGATGCCTTGTTGCTGGAGGTGTCTGCCAGTGAGCGCCTCTGGGGTGGCAAGCGGACGCTGCTGCGTCAAATTCATACATCAAATAAGCCGCTAGCCCCCGTTCAGTATGCACAAGGCGCTACATCTTTAGTAGCTTATGCGCGGCTTCAGGCCCCCGCCCTGGCGCGCACGCTGCCTGCGGATCTGCCGCTGCACACTTTGGTGGCAGCGCGGCCGCACCTGGGCACCTTGGAGCGGCTCGGGTGCAGCCACTGGGGCCATTTGCGCGCGCTGCCGCGCGGCGGCGTGGCACGGCGCTTTGGCGCGCCCGTGCTGGCGGCGCTGGACCAGGCCTATGGCTTGGCGCCCGACGTCTACCCCTGGCTGGCGCTGCCCGAGGTGTTTGAAGCCACGCTGGAACTGGGCGACCAGGTTGAAACAGCACCGGCGCTGCTGTTTGGCACGCGCCGTTTGCTGGCGCAGTTGCAGCGCTGGCTGCAACTGCGCCAGCGCGGCGTACTGGCGCTTGAGTTGCGCTGGCACATGGATGAGCGGCGCAACACCGCGACCCAGGGCCAGCTGGTGCTGCGCAGCTTTGAGCCGAGCGGCGATACCGCCCATCTGTTGCGCCTGGCGGGCGAACAGCTAGCACAAGTCACCTTGCCCGCGCCGGTGCATACCTTGTGCCTGCGCACGCTGGAGACGCAAAAACTGGCAGGTGAAACGGCCAGTTTGTTGCCCGATGCGCGCCGCCCGGGCGATGGTCTGCAGCAGTTGCTGGAGCGGCTCAGTGCCCGCCTGGGCGCGCAGCAGGTGTTGCAGATGCGGCCGTGTTCTGAGCACCGGCCCGAAAAAATGCAGGTCTGGCAACCGGCGGTGAGTGCTGCACAATTGATAGCTTCTTACGCAGGTAGTACGGGGGCTAGAGCCCTAAATGATGTAAATAGTTCGGTGCTCTATCCAAGCTGGCTGCTGGCTACGCCGCGCCCACTCGCGCTGCACCAGCAGCGGCCCCAGCACCACGGACCCCTGACGCTGGTGGCCGGTCCACAGCGGCTGGAGGCCGGTTGGTGGGAGGCCAGCGACTGCGCCTTGCGCGACTATTTTCTGGCCCGCAGCGAACGCCTGGGCTTGCTCTGGATTTACCGTGAGCGCCTGAGCGGGCAAGGCAGCGCCGGGGCGGGCGTGGCTGCAGGGGTGGGGCAGGGCGCTGATGCCGATGCGCACTGGTATTTGCATGGCCTGTTTGCCTGACCGCCGGGCGTGCGACTCACGCCAGCGTGTGTTCGCCACCTTCGACCCGATTACGGCCAGCGTCTTTGGCCCGGTACAGGGCAGCGTCGGCGCGGGCGATGGTTTGCGCCACCGTGTCGCCCTGGCGCAGCATGGCAACCCCCAAACTGACTGATTGGGTGCCGACTTGCTCAAATTCATGCGCCTCAATGGCCGTGCGCAGTTTCTCGGCCAACAGCAGCGCGCCTTCCATCGCCGTTTCACGGCAAATCACCAGGAACTCTTCGCCACCCCAACGCCCCACCACATCCACTTCGCGCACATTGGTTTGCAAGATGTGGCCGATGCCGATCAAGACCTGATCGCCGACCAAATGTCCGAACCTGTCGTTGATCGACTTGAAGCGGTCAATGTCGAGCAGCAGCACGCACACGTTGCTGGCACAGCGCAGATGGCGCAAACGCTCTTCTTCCAGCGTTCGATCAAGCTGCAAGCGGTTGTACAGGCCGGTCAGTTGATCGGTGACCGAGAGTCGTTCGAGCTGCCGGTTTTGTGCCAGCAGCTGGGTCTGGGTTTGCCGCAACTCGACCAGCGCCTGATAGGCCCGCTTCTGGGCGGCATGCGCCACGTCATAAGCGCTGGCGTTGTCCAGCGCAATCGCACTGTAGGCGCACAGGGTGCGAAAAATGGCATGCTCACGCTCACCATAGGCCTGCGCGCGCGGCGACTGAACCGACATCGCCCCCAGCAGCCGTTCTCCGGCGATCAGCGGAAAGCAAAGCTGACTCAGGCAGGGCAGCGTGCCTGGAATGAGGTTCGGGTCGGCCACGCCCGGCTCCCGCTCGATCATGACCTCCTGGCGCTCACGGGCGCAACGGGCAAACATCGAGGTCGGATGATCCAGTGCCACTGTGCTGACCGGCAAGGGCGCACCGGCCTCAATGCCGAAGGCCGTTCCCAGCGACTTGTGATCAGGGGCGAGCAGATAAACGGCAAAAAAGGTGGCGTCGAGCAATCGGTTGACGTGGGCGTGCAGCGCCTCAAACACCGCCTGTGCGTCCAGACTGGCGGTAATTTCACGCCCGATGACGCCCAGCGTTTCGAGCGTGGCGGCGGTTTCTTTCAGGGTGGCTGCGAGTTGCCGATGGGTCTCTGTTTCAGAGCGGGCGCGCTCAAGTTGTTGACGGATCTGCATCGCCAGCACCCGTTTTTGCGCTTCCTCACTGTGCATCCTGTTGCGTGCTGCGTTGGCGGCCAGCGCGTTGTCGTAGGCGGCGCGAAAGTTGCCGCTGGCCGCATCGGCTGCAGCCACCTGGTACAGCAGTTCTGGGGCGGCGCTGTAGCCGTCCATCGTGGCAGCCACCGCCAACGCCTGATTCAGGTAGTTCAGCCCAGCGGTGCTGTCGCTCGTGCTTACCTTGGCCAGGATGCGCAGCGCCTGAATTTGCCCCTCGGCATTGCCGTGCTCGCGCGCCAGCGCCAATGCTGCTTGGGCTTTGACGCTGGCCTCATCCGGGCGGCCCAGGTGAAACAGGGCACTGGCCTGGCCGCGCCAGGCCTTGATCAGCAGATCAGGCTCCTGATGAGTTTGAACGTGTTCCTCAAACTGGGAAAACCAGGCGAGTGCGGCGGCGAAATCACCCATGTCCAACGCCAGTTGCCCCAGGTTACCCAGCACCTGTTCATAGTTGCGTGATCCCGCCACGGGTGCCATCACCAGCAAGGCTTCCTGGAGATAACGCTTGGCCTCATCATGGCGGGTCATCAGGCGCATCACGTCGCCCATTTGCATTAGGCAGACCCCAATGCTGGCCGGCCAGCCGGTGCTGCGCGCCAGGGTCAGGGCGCTTTCCATCCATTCCAGCGCGCCGTCCAAGTCGCCCAGGAGGGTGAAGGTTTCGACGGCGTTATTGACCGATACCAGCGCGGCGCGGATCTGGCCGATGTCAAGCGCGCCGTGGTAGGCCGCCAGATCATGCTGGATGGAGCGGCCTGGGTCGCTGGTTAGGCCCGCGACGTTGGCTTGGGCCGTCTCGACCCAGGGTGTGACGCCAGCCGCACGCATCAGGTTCGTCGGAAACAGCTGTTGCAGGCGCACGGCGGTGACCGCCGGATCGCGAAATGCCGCATAGATCAGGCTGCGCGCCAGGGCTGCATCCGTGCGCAGCAGGTCGCCACCGGCCCGGTAGTGGATGAGCGCTTGATTCAAACACGCCGTGATTTGATCGCCATCGCCCCGATCCGTCGCAATCGAGGCCTGCAACCAGCTCACATCACCCTGGCCCAGCGGGTCCTGCACGCCCGCAAATGCGGTCATGGCGGCTTGGCCCAGTTGCTGCGCGGCGGGCAGGTCGGCGAACATCAACTTGACTTCGGCGCGCAGCAGCATCAGGCGGGCGGCGAGTCGTTGCGGCTCGCGGCCCTGCGCCGCGAGTGCCAGCAAGGCTTGCGCT
>JBBQQX010000093.1:0-13755 GCA_038215405.1 Burkholderiales bacterium | reverse complement strand
GGACGCCGGGATCACGGCCTGCCGCGAGACGCAGCAGCTACGCGGGACGCGACCAGCAGGCGCGACACGTCGTAGCCGGCCACGTTCTTCATCACCGTGCCGCCAAAGCTCAGCACCTCGGCCCGGCCATTCAGCAAGGTGGCACCCAGCACATAGTCGCGCAGCCCACCCACGGCCGCGCGCGCCGGGCCTGAGAGCCCCGCAGCTACCATGCCGCCCACCGTGCCCCCGCCGTCCTGCGGCACGCCGAAGCGCGGCGGCTCAAAGGGCAAGCACTGGCCGTGCTCGTGCAACAGCGCCTCCAGTTCAGCCAATGGCGTGCCCGCGGCCACCGTCACCACCAGTTCGCTCGGCTCGTAACTGACGACGCCCGTCAGCGCAGCGGTCGACAAGCGTTGCCCAGTTGGCACCCCGCCATAGAACAGCTTGGTGCCGCCGCCCCGAATCTCGAGTGGCTTGCGCTCGGCGCGTGCCACCCACACGCGCTCGACAAGATCTTGCAATGCAGAGGCCATCCTAGTGGCCCATCGCGCAACGCGCTGGGGACGGCTTCATCAGAAGCGCTCCAGTTCCGGGAAGGGCAGCACGCCCTTCTTGACATGCATGCGCCCGTATTCCGCGCAGCGCTGCAAAGTCGGAATGACTTTGCCCGGGTTCAAGGTGCCTTGCGGGTCAAAGGCAGCCTTCAAGGCCAGCATCTGCGCGCGTTCTTCGCTGCTGAACTGCACGCACATCGAATTCAACTTCTCGATGCCGACGCCATGCTCGCCGGTGACGGTGCCGCCCAGAGCAACGCTGGTCTCCAGGATGTCGGCGCCGAAGAGTTCGCAGCGGTGCAGCTGGTCGGCGTCGTTCGCGTCGAACAGGATCAACGGGTGCAGGTTGCCGTCGCCGGCGTGGAACACGTTGGCGCAGCGCAAGCCGTACTTCTTTTCCATCCCGGCGATCGCCAACAGGATGTCGGCCAGGCGCTTGCGCGGAATGGTCGAGTCCATGCACATGTAGTCCGGGCTGATGCGGCCGCTGGCCGGAAAGGCGTTCTTGCGGCCGCTCCAGAACTTCAGGCGCTCGGCCTCGTTCTGGCTCACCGCGATTGCGGTAGCGCCGTGGCGGCGCAGCACATCGCTCATGCGGTTGATTTCCTCTTCGACTTCTTCGGGCGTGCCATCGCTTTCGCACAGCAAAATAGCCTCGGCACTGAGGTCGTAGCCGGCGTGCACGTAGTCTTCCACCGCCGCCGTCATCGGCCTGTCCATCATCTCCAGTCCGGCCGGGATGATGCCGGCTGCGATGATGGCCGCGACGGCGTCGCCGGCCTTGCGGATGTCGTCAAAGCTGGCCATGATGCAGCGCGCCAAAAGCGGCTTCGGAATCAGCTTGACCGTCACTTCGGTGGTGACGGCGAGCATGCCTTCGGAGCCGATCACGATGCTCATGAGGTCATAGCCGGGTGCATCGAGCGCGTCCGAGCCGAATTCAAGCGCCTCACCCGCCATCGTGAAACCGCGGATCTTGACGATGTTGTGCAAGGTGAGTCCGTACTTCAGGCAGTGCACGCCGCCCGAGTTTTCCGCCACATTGCCGCCAATGGTGCAGGCGATCTGGCTTGAGGGATCGGGTGCGTAGTACAAATCATGCGCGGCGGCCGCGTCGCTGATGGCCAGGTTGCGCACACCACACTGCACGATCGCGGTGCGGCTGATCGGGTCGATCTGGATGATCTGGTTGAACCGGGCCAGCGAGAGCGTGACGCCCAGCGCGTGTGGCATGGCGCCGCCCGACAAACCAGTGCCGGCACCACGCGCCACGACCGGCACGTCCAAGGCGTGGCAGGCGCGCAGCACCGCCTGCACCTGGGCCTGGGTTTCCGGCAGGGCCACCAGCAACGGACGCTGGCGGTAAGCGCTCAGGCCGTCGCATTCGTAGGGCGTCGTGTCTTCCGCGTTCCAGAGCAGCGCGTGGCGCGGCAAGACCGACTCCAGCGCCCGTACGACTTGTGCCTGGCGCTCTGTTCTTTGTAGCACAGTGGGTGCTTCGGGAGAGTTGGATGCATTCATGCTGGGTTCCACGCGTCAAATCAACAAAGGGCTCAACTGTCGGGTGAGGCCGGCTTGGGTGTTGTAAAAAATAGCCTCAACTTACCGTAACAAATACTATTAAATACATAGCTGCTTACGCAATAAATACGAGGGCTAGAGGCGAATTTCTTATGAATTTGCCGTCAATAGCCGCAGCGTTGCGGGCGCTGATCGGAGCCTTATCAAGCGCACATTGTCACACTGTGGGCGTTTTGAGGCGCTGGGTACAATTCCGCCCATTCCAACCACCGGTAAACCCCCTATGTTCGACCGTCTTGCCGTGCTGGTGCAGTATCTACTCCCCAAACAGGCGATCACCATGTTGGCCGGGCGTGTGGCCGGTGCCCATGGCGGCAAGTTCACCACCGGCTTGATTGACTGGTTCGTCAAGCGCTACGACGTCAACATGCAGGAGGCCGCCAGCCCGGATGTAGCCAGCTACGCCAGCTTCAACGACTTTTTCACGCGCGCGCTCCAGCCTGGCGCGCGCCCGCTTGCCAGCGCCGACCTGATCTGCCCAGTAGATGGCGCCATCAGCCAGTTTGGCGCCATCGTGGGGGACCAGATTTTTCAGGCCAAGGGCCATCACTACAGCAGCACCGCATTGGTGGGCGGCGATGCGGCCTTGGCCGCGCAGTTTGACGACGGCCACTTCGCCACGCTGTACTTGAGCCCGCGCGATTACCACCGCATTCACATGCCGTGCGACGGCGTCTTGCACCGCATGATCTACGTGCCGGGCGCGTTGTTTTCGGTCAACCCAAGCACCGCCCGCGGTGTGCCCGGGCTGTTTGCCCGCAACGAGCGCGTGGTGTGCGTCTTTGAGTCCGCGCGCGGCCCGTTTGTGCTGGTGCTGGTGGGCGCCACCATTGTCGGCAGCATGGCCACCGTGTGGCACGGCGTGGTGAATCCGCCGCGCGGTGGCGCGGTGCGCGAGTGGCGCTATGACGACCTGCCGATTCAATTGAAGCAGGGTGAGGAGATGGGCCGCTTCCTGCTCGGCTCCACCGTCGTGATGCTGTTCCCCCAAGGCCCACTCCAGTTCAATCCGGCGTGGTCGCCCGGCACGTCTATCCGCCTGGGTCAAGCCATGGCCAGCCAGGCTTTGCTGTAGCGGCTACTGCTTGCGCAGTCCTGGCGAGGCGGCCACAATGCCGCCATGAACTACCAACACTTAACTGTCTCCTGCAGCGGCCCTGTCACCACCCTCACGCTGAACCGGCCTGAGAAGCGCAACGCGCTGGCCCTGCCCGTCATGCTGGAGTTGACGCAGGCCTTGCGCGCCGTGGCGCAGAGCGACGCCCTGGGCGTGATTCTGGCGGCCAACGGCCCGGTGTTCAGCGCTGGCCACAACTTTGGCGACATGGCGGGTGCCACGCTGGCGCAAGCGCGCGAACTCTTTGCCGTCTGCACTGAGATGATGGACGCCATCCAGGCGATGCCGCAACCGGTGATTGCCAAGGTGCACGCGCTCGCCACCGCAGCCGGTTGCCAGTTGGTCGCCAGTTGCGACCTGGCGATTGCCGCCGACACCGCCGGCTTTGCCATTCCGGGCGGCAAGGGCGGTTTGTTTTGTCATACGCCACTGGTGGCGCTGGCCCGCAATATCGGTCGCAAACGCGCGCTGGAGATGGCGCTGACCGGTGACGTGATCGATGCCGCTACCGCCGCAGCGTGGGGCCTGATCAACCGCGCTGTGCCGGCCGATCAGCTCGACGCCGCCACGCTCGATCTGATCAGCCGCGCCACCCGCGGCAGTGCGCTGTCCAAGGCGATGGGCAAGCAGGGCTTCTACCAGCAGGTCGGCTTGCCGCAGGACCGGGCCTACGCCTTGGCGTGCGAGTTGATGGCGACCGCCGCCATGACACCTGACGCGCAGGAAGGCATCGCGGCTTTTTTACAAAAGCGCCCGGCTCAGTACACGCAGCGCGCCGCAGGCTGGCCCGACTGAACCTACTTGAAGATGACGGTCTTGTGGCCGTTGATCAGCACGCGGTGTTCGCTGTGCCACTTGACGGCCCGCGCCAGCACCTGGCTTTCGGTGTCGCGCCCCAATGCCGTCAGGTCTTCCACCGTCTTGCTGTGGTCCACGCGCGCGACGTCCTGCTCGATGATCGGGCCTTCGTCCAGGTTGGCGGTCACGTAGTGGGCGGTGGCACCGATCAGCTTCACGCCGCGGTCATGCGCCTGGTAATAGGGTTTGGCCCCCTTGAAGCTGGGCAGGAACGAATGGTGGATGTTGATGGCCGCGCCCGATAGCTTGCGGCACAGGTCGTCACTCAAGACCTGCATGTAGCGCGCCAGCACCACCAGATCGGCCGCTTCCGTCTGGATGATTTCATACTGCCGGGCCTCGACCTGCGCCTTGGTGGCGGCGATGATCGGCAGGTGGTGAAACGGCACGTTGTAGCTGGCGGCCAACTGGTAGAACTCGCGGTGATTCGAGATGATGGCGCGAATGTCGATCGGCAGCAGGCCGCTTTTCCAGCGAAACAGCAGGTCGTTGAGGCAATGGCCTTCCTTGCTGACCAGGATGACGGTGCGCACGGGTTGCGCGCGCGCGTGCAGGCGCCATTGCATCTCAAAGGGCTGGGCAAACACGCTCAAATGGCCGTTGAGTTCCTCCTGCGTCGCCTGCGCACAGGCAAACTGCACCCGCATGAAGAACAGACCAGTGCCTTCGTCGTTGTATTGGGCGGCTTCTTCAATATTGCCCGCGTGTTCGAGCAAGAAGCCGGACACCGCGTGCACCAGCCCCAGCCGGTCCGGGCAGGACAAAGTCAATATGTAAACAGGATTCATGGGCTCGATTGTCGCAGGGCTCAGGGCGCCTTTTGCGACTTGGATGCAGCGGCTGCCGCGTCGCGCTGTTTGATGAAGTCAGCGCAATAGTCCTTGACCGGTGCTGCTTGCGTGGGCCAGGTCTGGTCGAATCTGTCAGCGGCTTCAACGTCTTGGGCGTCTTGGGCGCCTTGGGCGTCTTGGGCGCTCGCGCCGGCTTGCAGCAGCACCGTATTGAGAGTCAAGTGCCGTGGCAGATGCTGTGGCACCCCCAAGTCGCGCGCCACGTGGCCGCCGCCGGCCAGCAGCAACACGGTCTTTCCGGGCCGCACTGCCTGTGCAACGGTTTGCGCCATGGCGACATCGCGCGCAATCTGGATGCGTGTCATGGGCGCGATCTGGCTTTCGGGCAACAGATGGCAATGACCTGCACGCACCCTGTCCTGTTGCGTCAGCAGCACCGCGCTGGAAAGGCGTGCGTCCAATCCCTCGTCCTTCATGGCCGGTGCCAGGCGCGTTTTGGGCAGGTTGGCGCCAAGCACCGGCACGCCTGCGCGCACCGCAGCCATGACCGCCGGGCCGTAGGCAGCCCACGGCCAGCCGGCGTTGTCCCATTGCAGGGCCGTGCGCACCTGTTCTTCGCTGGCCTGAGGTCCAAGTGCCAGCGTTGACTGGCCCTGGCTGGCCATCTCCAGCGCCAGGGCCGCCAGTGTCTGCTGGCGGGCCATTTGTTCGACGACGACGCGCTCGATGCGTTGATGGTCCGGCACGTCATGCTGTTCGCCCAGAAAAAGGGCGTCAGCGGGCAGCAACTGTTGCAGTTGGACGACGGGATCAAGCACAGGGGAAGCGGCGTCGTGGGCGGGGCCGGTGCAGCCCAGCAACGCCGTCACGGCCAAAGCGGCCAGCACACCCTTGCCGGCCATGGATGCAACCTCTTTTTTGAGACCGCCTGGCAGCGCGTGCGGCGTGGCTCTTGGGCCCTTAGTGCACCAGCACCGGGTTTTGTGCCAGCTCGGCATATTGCTCCAGCGTGTCTTCCACTTCTTCCTGGGTCGGGGTGTTTTGCTGCCAGGCCGAGATGTGCTGCTGGAACAACTCCGCCCAGGACCCGTCCAGGTAGACCTCTTTGTTGGCGCGTTTGTCCACAATCTCAAAGCCATGGCGCGCCAGCGTGGGCGCGATGCGCACGGGTTCGGTGCGATCACGGCTCACCTCTGGCGACGCATCGGTGGCCACGGCATTGGCCAGCATGTGCGTCACAGAGTAGGTGTCAGAGTCGTAGAGCGTGTGCATGGTCAGAATTATCCCTTAAACGTGTATACCCTGCAGATGGCAGGGAAGCCGTCAATTTCAAGGGTGCAGGCTCAGATGAGCGGCTCGGTGGCCAGCCACAGCTGGTCAACATAGTCGCCGTTGGCTTCGGTGATGCGGATGCGCGCCGGCAAATAACCTAACTCGGGCGCCAGCCAGACCTCAACCTTTTGGTCAAAGGCCTCGCGCGGGTTGCGCAGCAATTTAAGGGTGGCTTGCTGGCCCCCGGGCAGGTTGAGCGTTTCAGCGTTGCCCACGGTAAATTGCCAATTGTCGGCAGCGCGCGGACCGATGGTCTGAATCGTGATGGTGCTGGCGGGCGGGTAGCTCTGGGGCGCGCTGGACAGCATGGCGGCCAGCTGCACCAGCACGCTCAGGCGGTCCTGGGCGCCGGGGCGCAGCGCCACGTCCGGCGTGTTGGCGCTGAACGTGACCTTGCCTTGGGCGCGATTGAAGTGGGCGGCGACCTCGCTGCGGAACTTGTCAGAGAAGCGCAAGGGTGCCAGGCCTTGCGGCGTGATCTGGCCGCGACTGGTTTGCACGCGCGCCTGGCCGAAGGCGCTGATTTCGAGCCGCGCCTCGTACTGTTCACCGGTCGGTTGCCACAGCAGCTCGGCGCCAAGCCGATAGGGGAATTTGTTGGTCAGCACCTGGTATTTCAGACGCACCGGCCGCGCCAGCTTGTCGGCAACGAGCGCCAGAGCCGCTTCACTTGGCGCGGCGGGTCTGCCCGGCGCCAGCGCCAGTTGCTCCGGATTCATCCCGGGCTGCTCCGACGTTGTGGCGTCTGGCGAGGGGCTTTCGAGCGCGTCCTGCGCCGCCCGCGGCTGTGCTGTGGCGCGCAGCGGGTGCTGAGGTGCCGCGTGCACAGCGGGTGGCCGTGCCGATCGGGCTGGGCTGGGGTGGGTGGGCTGCTCTGGCGGCTGGGGCGCCGCAGCGCCGTCGACCACCGGCGACGCCCATGGGGCTGGCGCCGGTTCAATCGAGCGGGTGATGAAGGTGTGAAGGACTGCTTCGCCCTGATGTGGGCGCAGCAGCGTTGGGCCGGCCTGCAAGGCGGCCAGATGCAGCGCCAGGACCGCCGCCGTGATGGCGCTCAGCACCTTGAACGAAAATACAGAATTTACACTTGCCATTGGCCCGTATTCCCCATGAAACTTGCAACCTACAAAGACGGTTCACGCGATGGCCAGTTGGTCGTCGTGGCGCGCGATCTGAGCGTCGCCCATTATGCGACGGGTATCGCGCACCGGTTGCAGCAGGTGCTCGAAGATTGGAACTTCCTCTCGCCCCAGTTGCAGGACCTCTACGACGCGCTCAACCGTTCGCGTGACAGCAGTGGTAGCGCCAGCCCGGCGCGCCACGCGTTCCCGTTTGATCCGCGCCAGTGCATGGCGCCGCTGCCGCGTGCCTGCCAGTGGGTGAATGGGTCGGCGTACCGCAACCCGCAAGCACGGCAAGGCGCTGCCGGCACAGCCACCGATCCGGTGCTGTACCAGGGCGCCAGCGACGATTTTCTGGGTCCATGCGACGAGGTGCGGTGTGCCAGCGAGGCCGATGGTATCGATTTCGAAGCCGAGGTGGCGGTCATCACCGGCGACGTGCGCCGCGGCGCCACCCCGGCGCAGGCGCTCGATGGCATCCGGTTGCTGCTGCTGGCCAATGCGGTGAGTCTGCGCGAGTTGATGCCGGCCGAGCTGGCGCAGGGCTTCGGGCCGCTGCACAGTCGCCCAAACACCGCCTTCAGCCCAGTGGCAGTGACGCCCGACGAGGTGGGCCCGGCCTGGGGCCAGGGTCGTTTGGACCTGACACTGCAAAGCAGCTGGAATGGGCGAAAAGTGGGGTTGTGTGAGGCTGGGCCCGAGATGCGTTTTCATTTCGGCCAGCTGATCGCGCACCTGTGCAAGACGCGCCGATTGCGCGCCGGCGCCATCATCGGCTCGGGCGCGGTCGGAAACCAGGACGCCAGTCACGGCTACAGTTGCATCGCCGACAAACGCGCGTTGGAGATGCTGCTGGATGGGCAGCCCTTGACCGAGTTCATGAAATTTGGCGACACCATCCGCATCGAGATGAAGGGCCGCGATGGCCAAAGCGTGTTTGGCGCGATTGAGCAGGAAATCGTGCCGATGGAGCCAGCCACTGCCGTGCCTTGAAGGGGCGCCGGTCGGCGCGCCATCTCAGGCGCCGGTCAACTGCCCGGCAAAGGTCTTGACGCCGCGCAGCATCATTTCGATCGACACGGCCACCAGCACCAAGCCCATCAGGCGCTCCAGCGCCACCACAAAGCGGTCACCCGCCACGCGCTGAATGCGCTCGGCCAGCACCAGCACCACGGCGCTCACGGCCATGGTGACGCACAGCGCGGCAATCCATTCCATGCGCCGTTCGGGGGCTTGCGATACCAGCAGCAGCACCGTGGCCAGCGCCGAGGGGCCGGCAATCGCCGGAATCGCCAGCGGCACGATCAGCGGCTCATGCAACTCCTCGGGCGTATCCAATTTGGGCGGAGGGAAAATCATGCGCAGCGCGATCAGAAACAATATCACACCGCCGCCAATTTGCAGCGACAACTCGCTCAAGTTCATCACCCGCAAGAAGCCGCTGCCGACGAACATGAAGCTCAGCAGCAGCACGAAGGCAATCAACACCTCGCGCAAGATGACCCAGGGCCGCCGCTCTGGCGCCACATGCTTGAGCGCATTGGCAAAAATCGGAATGTTGCCGATCGGGTCGGTGATCAGGATCAGCAGGATAGTGGCTGAGGCAAAGGTGTAATTCATGGCCCCCGCAGGATAGCAGGCCGGTTGGGGCGTGTTGGGCTTATGGGGCCCGTTGGGCTTGGCGCTTTTCAAGCTTCTCCTGGCACGCGATGCAGCGCAGCGCATCCGGCGCCGCGTGGAGCCGCGCAGGCGCAATGGCCACGCCGCAGCCCACGCACAAACCATAGCTGCCGTCCTCGATCCGGCGCAGCGCCGCATCCACCCGGTCAAGCTCTTCGCTGTCACGCGCATCGAGCGCGAATTCAAGCTCACGCGCGGTATTGAGTTGCGCCGTGGAGTCCTCCCTTTCGGCAAAATGCTCGGCTGACGCCTCGGCTCGCCCAACCGTGCCACCGCGCAGGTCGCGGAGCTGCGCCAGCATGCTGGAACGTTGCGCCAGCAACTGCCCTTTAAAAACCGCGTTGTGTTCTTGAGTCATGAAAAAAGCTCCGAGGCGACAAAGGGTTCATCATGCGCCGACCGACCCCGGCCAGCGTTGATGCTTGTCAAACGGCGGTCGCCGCCGGGCAACGCCCGGCGTGAACGAAGCAAGCCGGGGTGGCCGCGGGTGGGTCAGCAGCGACTGCGGGTATCGGCCAGCGGCAGTCTTCTGAAGGTTCAGTCGCAAGATAGTGTCGTGCGCTCAACGGTCATTCACGCCAGCCCGAACTGTGCGCCATCGGTTCAGCACCTTGCTGTTCCTGTCGTCCTCGCATTCACGGTGAGCTGCAAATAAATAATTCTTAATGCTGCAAGAACCGGGACCGCCAAAAAAATTCCGGCAACGCCTGCGACTTGCTCGCCGGCAAGCAGCCCAAGAATGACAAGAAGAGGTGGCACCTCTATTCCTGCGCTCATCAAATAGGGGTTCAAAACATAATCCTGGAAAAGTCTGTAGCTGACGATGAAGATCAACAGCCAAGCCAGGTGCGCATACCCGCTAAAGACGCAAACTGCCAGGATGACAAGCGCCGCCATCAGCGGACCAACGAACGGAATTACCTCCAGCAACCCGGCCATCACGCCAAGCAGCAGCGCATAGGCGATACCCATAAAAGAAAATACTGTGCTGTACACAGCCCATGTGGCGATCGACAAAATCAGCAGCGCCCGCACGTACCCAGCCATCAGAACGTCCAGGTCCTTGATGACGCCACCCCACAGCAGACTGTTGGACCGGCCTAACCATGCAAACATTTCTCTTTTCAAGGCAGGCGCTTCCTTAATCAGCAAAAAGCTGAGGACGGGAACGAGTACCAGATAGATCAGGTTCGACGCAGCATGCAGGGCTCCTAAGCCCAGTTCCTGGGCAAACGGAACGGCCTGCCCGGCATGGCTTTGCATTTGTTCGCTCAGGAATGCGACCAGCCGTACGCGTAGCGGTTCCAGGAAACCCGGCAAGGGAATCCGGTCAGAAATATTTTTGGCACTCAGCCAACTGGGCAGTTGCTGACTCAGCTTGCTGGCCTCATCCGCTAGTTGTGATCCCAAAACGCTGCTGGCAACGACAATGATGACGAATACCAGTGTGAAGACTGCGCCAATCGGTACCATGCGCGGCATGGGGGGCGGCAGGTGGCGCTCAGCCAAGGCGATCAAGGGGTACACCATATAGCTGAAGAATATCGCGAAGGTGACGACAAGAAGGGTCTGCCGGATCGAATAAACAAAAAACAGCAGGAACGAGACAAGGAAGACGGTCCACACGACTTTGGCTGTCCGGATATCAAAACCTAACATCAGACTCCTTAGAGTATTGTTTGATGGGCAACATGGGAGGTCGAATGGCAGCGTCCCCATTGCGTCAAAGAATCAATCATACTGGTTGTCAACCATATGCCCCCGCTCAACTGAGCCCCAGCGTCAACAACCCTGACTTCTAGCTGGCGATTGTTCGCCGGCTCGCATTTGACGCAACCTGCTTGCCTGTCTCCTGCTTTGCTGCTCGCGTTTATTTACGCTTTATGTCGCTGTCATCAACTGGGGACGAGACTTGCACGACGACAGCGCGCGCCTGAATAGGTGCACAAAAAAAAGACAGGCAAAGCCTGTCTTTTGAAGGAAAAAAATCAGTAATTACTTGCTGGTTGCAGCTTTCACATCAGCTTTGCCTTCCGCCTTGACCGCTGTGGTTTCGGTCTTGGCGTTGGCTTTGTCTGCTTTTGCGTCCACCTTGACTTTGTCGGTCTTGGCATTGGCTTTCACGACAGCCATGTCAGCTTTGGCATCGGCCTTCACATCGACTTTTTGGGCATTCGTTTCAGCTGCTGCCTTGTCCTGTGCATTGGCTTCCAGCACCTTTGCATGGGCTTTCGTTTTGGCTTTGATTGCCTTGGCGTGGGCTTTGGATTTGGATTTGGTGGCGCTCACTTTGGACTCTTCAACTTTGGCGTCGGCCTTGACGCCCAATTTGGTTTCTGCTGCGACGGCTTTTGCATTGGCTTGGTCAGCCTTTGCTTCTGCTTTTACGACCGCTGGGGTAGCAGGCTTAACGACTGGCGCAGCAGGAGTTTGCGCAAATGACACAGCAGCAACACCAGAAAGAAGGGCCGTGGCGATCAGGGTTTTGACGTTCAACATAATTAATACTCACTCATAAAGCAACAGTCGTATGAGCTCCGACTATCATAAGCGAGCCAGAATTTCGTTCCAGCTTGAATCTACAACGTGGGGTATCCGCTTGCGTTGACGGTTGATACTTTTCTTTACAAGCGCAGTTGAGCTTCGGTCAATCCGCCGGACCTCCCGCCAGTAGTCGACCTCAACGATTGATAAGCACAAGTGGGGAAGTCAAACGGCGCCGACCCAAAGAATTGCTCCCCTACAATGCGCGCCATCAGCCGCCTGCGCTGCGCCAAACTTCTTGCCCGCTTTGTGCTGGTGTGGTTTGCCTTGTCGATCACAGCGGCGAGCGCGGGCATGAAGCTCTTGCCCTTTTCTAAAATCTGACAGAGAAAAAACCATGAAATTCAACACACTAATGAGCTCGGTCGCCCTCGCTGCGGCTGCCTTCGCCGGCGCCGCCCATGCTGTCGCTATTGAGGTCGACAACGCCTGGGTACGCCCTACGGTGAAGGGCCAGCAAGCCACCGGCGCCTTCATGACGCTCACCGCCAAGGAGGACGCCCGACTGGTCGGCGTGTCGTCCCCTGTCGCGGGTGTCAGCCAGGTGCATGAGATGACGATGGACGCCGGCATCATGAAAATGGGCGAGATCAAAGGGGGGCTGGAGCTGCCCGCTGGCAAGGCTGTGGCGCTCAAATCCGGCGGCTACCACCTGATGCTGATGGACCTGAAATCCACTTTGATAAATGGCACCAACGTGCCCTTGACCCTGGTGTTCAAGGATGCCAAGGGGGTGGAAAGCAAAGTCGAGTTGACGGTGCCGGTGGCGGCACTTGCCCCCTCTGGCATGGCGCGTGGCAAAGAGGCGCCGATGGATCATTCCATGCACGGCAACATGCCAGTCAAGAAGGCACCCTGAGCGCGTGACGACGTTGCGCCATGGTTGGGGGTCGCACCCTTACCGGGCCGCGCTGGGTGCCACTGGCGTCCACCCGAAACGCAAGGACTGATGCGGCGGGCACCACCGAATTTCAGACAGATACCCCTGACGGGCCGGTATCTGCCCTTGCTTTGGATCACTGCCCGTTTCGCCTGCTATTCACAGACCGTGCGGCGCCTGCGCCCCACTTCTTGGTTCATCATTTCGCAGTGTTGGACGAATCCGCGGAGCCCACGTTCCAGCAGGCTTTTTCTTCCCCGAGCAACCCATGTGAGTGTGTTCACTGATTGCGATGATTTTTCGGCTTTGGCGATCAAGTTACGTAATGGACGGCGTCGCAAGCCCATTATTTTTTAGCGTAATCACGTTCGGTGATGCTTGGCTGCTGGCCCATCGCGTAACTTGATCAATTTTTGTTCAAAACCGTGATGGGTATTTGAAATCAAGAAGTTAAAAGCGACCATTGTTAAAGTTGATCCTGTTTCCCTCAAAGTTGCTGATCAAATCAAGAAAAAAATACAAGGCAATTTTGGGGAACCCGTCCGTCGTGCCGTTGACGGAGCAATTTCACCGACTCCTTGGCGCCCGTTCCTGCCCTTCACAGCACAGCCGTCAACGGCCGGCGTGCTGCGAAAGCGGGTGCACAGTTTGACAGGGCGAACTCACACAATCGACCAGGTCCGGTCGTTGGGATGGGCCACCCCACAACAGCCACCCGTCAACCGAATTCTCCAGGAGCAGTCGTTCAGGATGCACTGACCAAAACCTGAATCACCCCAAAAGCAATATGCACCTTGTGTCACTTCTGGCGCAACCGCTCCATCAGCAGTTTGAGAATAGAAACTGCGTGTTTGGCCCATCCCTGCGGCTCTTGCGCAGAGATCGGGTCCTGCAATATTGGCCCTATCGCAATGTCAACCAACTTTTATGGGGCTTGCCATTCTGACGGATTGGAGCCAAATTCTTCACTTGAAATGGGCAGAGGATGCAGTTTTCCCGATTGGCACATTCCTTTCGACGGTGAGATTTATGAAACATTTGTCTGCTTGCAGGACAGCTGCAATAGTCTTGTCGCTTGGCTCCGTAAGCGCTGCTCGGGGCTCTGACGATCCGTTTCCCTTCTTCCTTTTTTGACGCTATGGGGGTCAGCGTCAAATGCTCTTTAATGAAAGACCCCTTATGCATTCACCAAGGGATACATCATGGTTACGTTCATTTCACTCTGCACTTTTACCGACCAGGGTATACGCACAATCAAAGAAAGCACCAAGCGTGCCGACATGGTGATGGAAGCCGCTTCCAAGTTTGGATCCAA